>DIZV01000142.1:5516-7755 GCA_002427995.1 Chloroflexi bacterium UBA6019 | reverse complement strand
AGGGTCCACTCCGAGTGCCTCACGGGGGACGTTTTCAAGAGCCTCCGCTGCGACTGCGGCGAGCAGCTCGAGAGCGCGATGGCAACCATCGCCAAAGAGGGCAACGGGGTGATCCTCTACATCAAGCACCATGAGGGCCGCGGCATCGGGCTGGTCGAAAAGCTCCGCGCCTACTCGATGCAGGATTCGGGGATGGACACGGTGGAGGCCAACGAGGCGCTCGGCCATCCCGCCGACCGGCGGGAGTACGGCATCGGCAGCCAGATCCTCTATGACCTCGGCGTCCGCCGGATGCGGATCCTCACCAACAACCCGCGCAAGTACCACGGCGTCGAGGGCCTCGGCCTTGAGGTGGTGGAGCAGGTGCCGATCCGAATCGATGCCAACCCGCACAACGCGGCCTACCTCAAGACCAAGAAAGAGAAGCTCGGGCACCTGCTCTAGTGGGCACCAAGGGTCAGAGGGGTTCACTCGACGGGACCGGCGTGACGATCGGCGTCGTCGCCGCCCGCTACAACCAGGAGATCGTCGACGCGCTCCTCGAGGGCGCGCTGGCCGCACTCGCCGAGCACGGCGCCACGGCCGACCCGGTGCTCTCGGTGCCCGGGTCGTTCGAGCTCCCGATCGCCGCCCAGGCCTTGGCCGACGCCGGCAACGTCGACGCCGTGATCTGCCTTGGCTGCGTCATCAAGGGCGAAACCGCTCACTTCGAGCACATCGCGGAGGCCGCCGCCCGCGGCATCCAGGAGGTGACCCTCGAGAGCGGCGTGCCCTGCGTCTTCGGGGTGCTGACGACCTACACCGAGGAGCAGGCCCGCGCCCGGCTCGACAAGGGCCGCGAGGCGGCCGAGACGGCGATCGAGATGGCGAATCTGCTCCGCGAGGTCAGGAAGGAGCAGGCCCCCAGCTGAAGTTCAGCGCGAGGCGGGCGAGCTCAGGAAGTTGAGAGCGTGGAGGTAGGCGTGGACGCCTGCTGTCACCGAGTCGGTGGACGCACCGCGGCCGGTGACCATCTCCTCACCCAGCGACAGCTCCACCACCGCCTCGGCCATCGCGTCCCGTCCCGGCGTCGCCGAGAAGGCGGCGAAGGACTCGACCGTGGGCGCGACACCGGTCAGCTTCTCGATCGCTTTGAAGGCCGCGTCGAGCGGGCCGTCGCCCTGCTGGCGGCGCATCGCGGGCCCACTCTCCAGCTGCAGGGTCACCTCGGCGGTGGCGGGCATGCCGGTGGTGGTGTGGATCGTCAGGGCGAGGAGCCGGAGGCGGCCGGGCGCATCGGCGAGCACCTCCTCGGCCAGCGCGCGAATGTCCTCCCGAAAGATCTGCTCCTTGTCCTCGCAGAGGCATAGCACGGCGCTGTAGATCTCGTCCAGTGGACCGCGGCCGTCCGCGACCGGGATGCCTGCCTCGAGCAGCTCCCGCGCCAGCACCTCGCGGCCACCGGGCGTCCCGACCTGGCCGGCGGCGGGGTCGAAGCCGAGCTCGGCCTTGGCGAGCCCGCGGTCGCTGAGCGGACCGCCGTGGGGGGAGAGGATGGCCAGCCGCCGGGTGCCGTCGGTGACCACCACCTGCTCACCGCCGGTGGCGACCTGCGCCACCAGGGCCGCGGCCCGCTCTTTCAGCTCGGTGACGGTCACGAAAACGGACAAGGGGCCTCAGTGTAGGCCCGTTCAACTCTCCCGCCTGATGGGTAAGCTGGCGAAAGAGATGAGACGCCTCGCGGCCGCCCTCGGCCTGACCGCCACCGGCGCTCTGATGACGCTGGGCGGCCTCGCCTGGGACGCCTACCTCCACGCCAACGACCCGACCCTCCTCCATCGCGAGGGCCTCTTCACCCTCAGCAACCCCGGGCACCTGCTGCTGATCCTCGGCGCCGGGATCTCGATCGCCGGCATCGCGGTGGCGATCCTCCTCCTGCCGGTGGCCCGGCTCGCCCGCCTGGCAGCGGTCGGGCTGATCGGCGCGATCGCCCTCGGCTCGGCCGGCGTCCTCGCCTGGGCGGCCGGGGCCGAGGGGCGACAGCACGCGGCGGCGCACGCCGTCGCGCAGGACCAGTTGGTCCCCGGTGGCGGCCCGGCGGGCACGGCCTCCGCCGGCATCGTCACCCACGTCCACGGCACCCTCGACCCGGCCCGGGCGACGCCGGCCGAGCGCGCGGCGGCCCAGCTGCTGCTGGAGCAGACCAAGCTCGGCACCCATCCCTACCAGGACCTCGCGGTCGCGCTGGCGGCCGGCTACA
>DIZV01000142.1:4796-5457 GCA_002427995.1 Chloroflexi bacterium UBA6019 | reverse complement strand
AGCGGCCGGAGTCGCTGATCTACGGCACCAGCACCCGGGGGCCGATCCTGCTGGCGGCGATGTACATCGCCCACCGGATCGGCCAGGCCGGCCCCGACATCGGCGGTCCGCTGACGCCGTGGCACTCCCACTCCAACCTCTGCTTCTCGACCCAGACCAACCTCATCGACGCCTTCACCGACAAGGACGGCAACTGCCCGGCCGGCTCGATCAGCAGCGGCACGCCGGAGATGCTCCACGTCTGGGTGGTCGACAACCCCAACGGCGCCTTCTCGACCGACATGAACCCCCAGGCGCTGGTCCAGCTGCTCCAGTCGGGAACCGCCCCCTAGCCCTCCGCGAGGCGGCGGTCGAGCGCCGCCAGCCGCTCCGGAAACGCGCGCGACACCGAGGCCCCAAGTGCGTCCCGAAAGCCCCTCGCGGCGACCTCCAGCAGCAGGTCGGGCTCGGCCAGGTCCAGCCGCCCGGCCCGCAGCACGCGGCGGAGCGCGGCGCTCCGCTCGGCACCGTCGAGCGCGTCCGCAGAGCCGAGCGCCGCCAGCGCATCGGCCTCGGCCGCCAGCCGCTCGCCGAGCCGGCGCATCTCCTCCGAGTCGGTGCCGCGGCGCCCGCACTCGGCCGCCGCCGCACGGGCCGCGGCGGAGGCGAGCCGAGCCTCGAG
>DIZV01000142.1:0-4696 GCA_002427995.1 Chloroflexi bacterium UBA6019 | reverse complement strand
CCGACGATCGACCCGCCGGCCGGCAGCCGCCGCCGCGCCTCCTCCCGCGCGACCGCCGGTGTCGTCTCCAGGGGGCGGTTCAGATTCATCGAGAGCTGGACGCCGCCGGCGACGGCGAAGACCAACGCCTGGACCCCGCGCACGCCGCCTCCCGACTCGCGGAGGCGCGCCGCCAGGGCCGCCGCCTCGACCGGCGAAACCCCGGCGAGCAGGAGGTTGTAGGCCACCAGCAGCGGCCGTGCGCCGACCGTGACGACGCCGGCGGTCGGATGGGGCCGGTCGCCGAGGTCGAAGGGCGGAGGATTCGCCGAGCGGACCTGGGCCAGGGTGCTCTGACCGGCGGCGCCGTAGAAATAGACCGGAACCCGGAGCTCGGCCCAGATCCGCTCGCCCAGGGCACGTGCCAGCTCGGCTGCCTCCGCCAGCGAACCCGAGCCGAGGGGCACGATCGGGACCACGTCGGCGGCCCCGCGGCGGGGATGGACGCCGGCGTGGCGATCGAGGTCGATCGTCTCGACCGCGAGCGCGATCGCCGCGAAGAGCCCGTCCAGCGGATCGCAGCCGGCCAGGGACAGCACGGCCCGGTGGTGGTCCGGGTCGAAGGAGCGGTCGAGGACATGGACGCCGCCCGCAGCGGCGGCACCGGCGAGGCGGTCGATGACGGCAGAGTCCCGGCCCTCGGAGAAGTTCGGCACCGATTCGAAGAGAGTCATCGGCCGCGTCATGCCGAGTAGGCGAGCTGGCCGTTGCAGATCGTGGCCGAGACCAGGTTGACGCCCAGCCGGTAGGGGATCTCGAGGTAGCTGTCGGCCTCCAGCAGCGCCAGGTCGCAGCGCTTGCCGAGCCGGACCGAGCCGCAGCGGCGCTGCAGCCGGAGCGCCCGGGCGCCCCCGATGGTCGCGCCCGCGAGCGCCTCCTCCGGGGTCAGGCCGAGCTCGAGGCAAGCGAGCCCGATGCTGAGGCACATGTTCTCCGAGGCCGAGGTGCCGGGGTTGAAATCGGACGCCACCGCGAGCCGGGCGCCGGCCCCGGCGAGGGTGCGGGCCGACCCCTCGGCGGCCATCCGCAGGTTGACGGCGGTGCCCGGGCAGAGGACGCAGACGATCTGCGAGAGCGCCAACAGCCGGGCGTCACCCTCGCGCAGGTAGTGGATGTGGTCGACCGAGGTGGCGCCCAGCTCGACCGCCAGCCGGACACCGTCGCCGGGCGCGAGCTGGGCCGCGTGGAGCTTCAGCAGGTAGCCGAGCTCGGCCGCCCGGCTGAGCACGCGGCGGCACTGGTCGGAGTCGAAGGCGCCGGGGTCGGACCAGGCGTCGCAGAAGGTGGCCAGCCCTCGGAAGCGGGGCAGCATCACCTCGCAGACCTCGTCCAGGTACTCGGCCGCCACCCGCTCGTCGGGCACGACGTGGGCACCGAGGAAGGTCGAGACAACCGCCTGCGGGCCCTCCTCGGCGAGCCGGGCCGCCGCTCGCAGCAGCGCCTCCTCCGATTCGACCGAGAGCCCATAGCCGGACTTCGCCTCCAGCGTCGTGACGCCGTGCTTGAGGAAGGAGCGCAGGCGCCCTCGCCCGATCTCCACCAGCGCGTCCTCGCCCGCCGCGCGGGTTTCCCGGACGGTCCGCAGGATGCCTCCGTCGGGGAACGCCTGGCCGCGGATCCGCGCCGCCGCCTCGTCCGCCCGCGACCCCGCCCAGAGCAGGTGGACGTGGGAGTCGACAAAGCCGGGGACGACACAGCGGCCTCCGGCGTCGACGAGGAGCCCCCCCTCGCTGAGGCGGACGCGGCGGCTCCAGCGGCCGGTCGGCCCGACCCAGACGATCTGGCCGTTGCGGGCCGCGACGGCCGCCTGCTCGAGGAGCCCGAGCGGGCCTTCGCCCTGGGCCGCCTCGCAGGTGACCAGCTGGCCGATTCCGTGCACGACCAGGTCGGCCTGGATCACGGCCCTAGAGTAATGAGGTGCCGGGACCCGTGGCGCTGGTCTACGACGAGAGCTACCTCGCCTACAACCACGGCGCGCTGCACCCCCTCCAGCCGCGCCGCGTCAAGCTTGCCGTGGAGCTGATCCGGCAGACCGGGCTGGCCCGCTTCGCCGATCTCCTGCCGCCCCGGCAGGCGACCGACGCGGAGCTGGGGCTGGTCCACGGACAGGCCTACATCGACCTCGTCCGCAGGCTCGGCCACGGCGAGGAGTTGACGCGTCCGGAGCTGTACCAGGCCGCCGCGGCCGGCTTCGCGAGCGACGACAACCCGGTCTTCGAGCAGATGCACGAGGCGAGCGCCCTGATCGCCGGCGGCAGCATCGTTGCCGGTGAGGCGGTCCACGAGGGGCGGGCCGAGCATGCCTTCAACCCCGCCGGCGGCCTCCACCACGCGATGCGGGAGATGGCGTCCGGCTTCTGCGTCTACAACGATGTCGCGGTGGTCGCGGCCTGGTTGCGCGAGCGCGGCCACCGGGTCGCCGTCGTCGACATCGACGTCCACCACGGCGACGGGACCCAGGCCACCTTCTACTCCGACCCCGACGTCCTCACGATCTCGCTCCACCAGCTGAGCCGCGGCTTCTTCCCCGGCACCGGCCATCCGGACGAGGTCGGCGCCGGGGAGGCGGCCGGCACCTCGGCCAACCTCGCCTTCCCGCCCTTCACCTGGGATGAGCCCTGGCTGCGTGGCTTCGATGAGGTGGTGCCGGCGCTGCTCCGCCGCTTCCGGCCGACGATCCTGGTGACGCAGTGCGGCTGTGACACCCACCTGCTCGACCCGCTCGCCAACCTGCGCTGCTCGACGCGGATCTGGCCGGTCGTCGGGCGCCGCTTCCACGACCTCGCCCACGAGCTCTGCGAGGGCCGCTGGGTGGCGCTCGGCGGGGGTGGTTACGCGGTCGAGGAGGTCGTGCCGCGGGCCTGGACGCTGCTCTTCGCCGAGATGGTCGGGCACCCCGAGCTCGCCACCGCCCAGCTCGACCCGGAAAGCTACCCCCCGCTGCCCGAGGCGGAGGAGCGGGTCTGGCCGGCGGTCGAGCACTCGATCCGGGCGCTCAGGACCGCGCTCGATTGGCGCGCATGATGGCCACCACCACCACCTGCAGCGGCAGAGCCGTGCCGAGCAGGAGCCCGACCGGGGGCGCCGCCCAGAGATAGCCGCGGGCGTGGCCGGCGGCGAAGGGCACCACCCAGGCGATGTCGGCGACGATCACGAAGAGCTGCCAGGCGATCGCGAAGCCGGCCCAGCGAACCAGCGCGCTTCGCCGCAGCTCGAGGTCCTCGTCGCGCAGGCGAGAACCGAGGAAGCGGCGGAAGCCGAGGTACTGCGCCGCGCCGCCGGCCGCGAAGGCGATGATGGTCGCGGCGACGAGGGCGGGGTCAGACGTGAGCTAGGCGGTCGCCGCGGTGTGCGTGCGCAGGCAGCGGGTGCAGACCCGAGCCTTGACGGTCTTGCCGGCGACGCTCACGAGGCCCGTCTGCAGGTTCGGGAGAAAGCGACGATTGGTGCGGTTCTTGGCGTGCGACACGTTGTGCCCATACTGGGGTCCCTTGCCGCAGATCTCACATTTTCTGGCCATGTTTCAGTACTCCGAGGGGGGTTCGACGAAAGCGGATTGTACCATGGGGTTCCGATGCCACTGAGCGCAGCCGAGCAGCAGGCAGATCCGAGCGGGATCCTTCGCCGGGCCCAGGACCGGGGCCGGATCGAGGTGTTTCCGTCGGTCGTCGCCGCGGTCGCCGGCCACGCCGCCGTCTCCTGCTACGGCGTCATGGGGATGTCGGCGCGCGGCCTGCGGGACGGCGTGGCACTGCTCCTGCGGCGGGACAACCTGCACAAGGGGGTCGACGTCCGCGAGGTGAAGGGGCACCTCGTCATCGACGTCTACGTCATCGTCGAGTACGGAACCCGGATCACCGCGGTGGCCCAGAACCTGCGCAGCACGGTCCGCTTCGAGGTCGAGCGCCTGCTCGGCGTTCCGGTCGGAGAGGTGAACGTCTTCGTGCAGGGGGTACATGACGAGCGCGGCGAGGGCTGAGCCTCCGGCCGGAGCCGCGAAGGAGGTCGTCGACGGCCAACTCTTCAAGCGGTCCCTGCTCGGCAGCCTCAGCTGGCTGACGGCGAACCAGGAGGAGGTCAACCGCCTGAACGTCTTCCCGGTCCCCGACGGGGACACCGGGACCAACATGCTGCTCACCCTCCAGTCGGCGGTGGAGGACATCCGCGAGTCCGACGCGAAGGAGATCAGCAAGATCGCCGCGCTGGCCGCGCACGGCAGCCTGATGGGGGCGCGCGGCAACTCCGGGGTCATCCTCTCGCAGATCTTCCGCGGCTTCGCCAAGCACGTCCAGGGCAAGTCCGAGCTGACGCCCGCCGAGCTCGCCGACGCGCTCGAGGAAGCCGCCAACGCCGCCTACCGAGCCGTCATCAAGCCGACCGAGGGGACCATCCTGACCGTCGCCCGCGAGGCCGGGCAAGGCGGCCCGGGCGGCCGCCGCCGACTCCCGGGCCACCGTCAACACGGTCATCGGCGCGGCTTGCCGGGCGGCTAAGACCGCCACCGATAACACGCCGACCCAGCTCGCGATCCTGCGCGAGGCGGGTGTCGTCGATGCCGGCGGCTTCGGCCTTCAGGTGATCCTCGAGGGCTTCCTCAAGACGGTGGAGGAATCGGAAGCCACAGCCCTGCCCGCGCCGGCGGCGGGGGGGGGGCGGG
>DIZV01000063.1:3661-4325 GCA_002427995.1 Chloroflexi bacterium UBA6019 | reverse complement strand
ATGCCCTGGATCTACAGCCCCGATGACCTCCAGGTGATGCACCGGGTCAAGGACGTGCTCGATCCCCACGGGCTGCTGAACCCGGGCAAGATCTTCCCCGACCCCGACCAGAGCGATCCCAAGCTGGTGGCGCGGACCGGTGTCGCCGCGGACGCGCGATGGTGGTAGACGGCGTCGAGGCCGGCGCCCGGGCCCGCCCGGCGACGGCGGAGGACCTTGCCCGGACCCTGGCCGAGGCCGCCGGCGACGGTCTCGCGGTCATCCCCGTCGGCGGCGGCCGAGCCCTCGGCATGGGCGACCCGCCCGACCGCTTCGACCTCGCCCTGGAGACCGGCGGCCTGGACCGGGTGATCGAGTTCAGCCCCAACGACCTGACGGTGACGGTGGAGGCGGGGATCGGGCTGGAGGCGCTCCAGGCCGAGCTCGGCCGGGCGGGCCAGTTCCTGCCCCTCGACCCCTTCGGCGGTCCCGGCCACACGATCGGCGGCCTCCTCGCAAGCGGCTGGTCAGGGCCGCTCCGCCTTCGCTACGGAACGGCCCGCGATTACCTGGTGGGCCTTCGAGTCGCCCTCCCCGACGGCCGGCTCGCGCGGTCCGGCGGCCGGGTCGTCAAGAACGTGTCCGGCTACGACCTGAACAAGCTCCACCTGGGCGCGCTGGGGAC
>DIZV01000063.1:918-3317 GCA_002427995.1 Chloroflexi bacterium UBA6019 | reverse complement strand
GGCGCCCGGCGGATCCTCGGCGAGCTCGGCTGGGAGACCGTCCCCGACCGCTTCTGGAAGGAGCACGGCGACCGCGGCGCCGAGCGCTGGGCGCGGCTCTCCATCCGCCGCGGCTCATTGGCCGGCATCCTGCGGCGGCTGCCGCCGGCGGCACGCTGGATCGCCCAGCCCGGCGTCGGGGTCGCCCACTGGTTCGACTTCGACTCGGCCGAGGAATTCCGCTCGCTGCGCGCGGCGATCGAGGCCGAGGGCGGCTCGGCGGTTCTGCTGGCTGCGCCCCCGGAGTTCAAGCGCGCGGTCGGAGCCTGGGGCGCCCCGCCACCGACCGTGGAGCTGATGCGGCGCCTGCGCGACGCCTTCGATCCGACCCGGACGATCTCCCCCGGCCGGTACCTGGTTTAGTTCACCAATGGCGATCGACATCCGCAACGCCGGCGTGTTCCAGGGACCCGACGCGCCCACGGACGACGACCTCGCAACCTGTGTCCACTGCGGGCTCTGCCTCAACTCCTGCCCGACCTACCGGGTGACCAACCTCGAGACCGAGTCGCCGCGTGGCCGCATCTACCTGATGACGCAGTGGAAGCGCGGCCAGCTTCCCTTCACCGAGGAGCTCGCGCGCCACATCGACCTCTGCCTCGGCTGCCGCACCTGCGAATCGGTCTGTCCCTCGGGCGTCCCCTACGGCCGGATCATCGAGCACGGCCGGGCCGAGGTCGAGCGGCTGCGCGGATTCGACCGGCGGCGGACGACCGCGACGCTCGCGATGCGGACGCTGCTCGCCCATCCCGGCCGGTTGCGCAGCTTCGGGGCGCTGACCCGGGTCGCCCAGGCCGCCGGCCTCACCTCGATCAGCTCGATGGGCCGGCAGCTGCCGAAGCTGCAGGCTCCCTACCGCGCTCCTGCCGGTGGCGTGGCGCCAGCGATCGGGCCCCGGCGCTTCCGGGTCGCCTTCCTGACCGGCTGCGTCATGCCGCTGATGTTCCCCGCCTCGCACCGGGCGTCGGTGCGCCTGCTCCAGCTGGCGGGCTGCGAGGTCTGGTTCCCGCCGGCCCAGAAATGCTGCGGCGCCCTCTTCGCGCACAACGGAGACCTCGCCACCGCGCGCTCGCTGCGTGACGCCAACGAAGCGGCCTTCGCCGCCGAGGGCTTCGATCTCCTGGTCGTCAACTCCGCCGGCTGCGGCTCCCACCTGAAGGACTTCTACGGCGAGCTCGGCCCGCGGACCCGCGACCTGTTCGAGTTCCTGGCGGAGGCCGGCCTGCCCGAACCCGAGCGCGAGATCAAGGTGAGGGTCACCTACCAGGATCCCTGCCACCTGGCGCACGCCCAGCGGATCACTCGCCAGCCGCGCGAGCTGCTGACCGCGGTGCCGGGGGTCGAGCTGGTCGAGATGCCGCACGCCGACATCTGCTGCGGCTCGGCCGGGATCTACAACGCGCTCGAGCCCGCCATGTCAGCGCGGATCCTGGACGAGAAGCTGGATAACCTGCTCTCGGTCGATCCCGAGCTGGTCGTCACGGCCAACCCGGGCTGTCAGATGCAGCTGCTGGCCGGACTCCGCTCCCGGGGCCGGGCGATCCCGGTCCAACACCTGGCGGAGCTGATCGCGCAGGCGTACTAGCAGCCGCTGGCCGGCTACTCGACCCGGACCGCCGCCACCGTCACGTTGTCGGGTGCGCCGCGACTGCGACAGAGGTCGATGAGGTCCTCCACCGCGGTCTGGAGGTCTTCTTTGTCCAGCAGCTCGCGGATCTCTCCCGGGGTCACGCCGGCGTCCTCGACACCGTCGCTGCAGAGAACGACCAGGTCGCCCTCTTCCAACGTGAGCTCGTTGGTGAAAGCCTTGACGTGGTCCCAGACGCCCACCGCACGCGCCAGCCGGTGCTTCATCGGGTGGTTGGCGACCTCCTCGGGCGGGATGATCCCGGCCCGCGCCTGCTCCGAGGGCCAGTTGTGGTTCTGGTAGATCTCGGTCATGGTGCCGGCGCGGAACAGGTAGGCGGGGCTGTCGCCGACGTTGAGCAGGCCGAGGCGCCCGTCGCGGATCGCCACCACCACCAGCGTGCTCCCCATGCCGGCATTCTCCGAGCTCGCCTGGGAGGCCTCGAAGACGACCGTGTTGGCACGGGCGAGGACCTCCGTCAAGTGCTCGCCGCCGATGTCGCCGCCGCCGCTCAGCTGATCGCTGACGGACTTGGCCAGGAGCTTGCTCGCCACCTGGCCGGAGGCGTGGCCACCCATCCCGTCGGCGACCACGAGCAGGGCGTCAAGGCGACCCAGCTCGGCGGAGACGAAGACCGAGTCCTCGTTCTCCTCGCGCTCGAGGCCCGGGTCGGTCGCCCAGGCCAGCCGCAACGCCATCAGCGGACGGCGAAGTTGACCGCGTTTTGACCGAT
>DIZV01000063.1:0-868 GCA_002427995.1 Chloroflexi bacterium UBA6019 | reverse complement strand
GTGCCGTTGGTGGACCCGAGGTCGACGACGAAGAACTGGTTGCCGCGCCGCTCGACCCGGGCGTGGTGGCCGGAGGTGGCGGGGTCGCGCAGGACGAGGTCGTTGTCCGGCGCCCGGCCGATGCGGATCGCCGGGCCGTCGATCTTGTAAGTGTGCCCACTGTCGGGCCCGGAGGCGATCATCAGCTCGCCCTCGGCGAGGCTCGGGGCGGCGGCCGCAGCGCCGGCCCCCGCGACGGCGGCGGAGTCGACGAAGATGGTTCGGTCGAGGCCGGACCCGAGGTCGGGCGCGCCAACGGGCGGAGCCGGCGGAGCGGCAGGAGGCGCCATCGGTTCGGCGGGCGCCCAGGCCGGCATCGACATCGTGTTGCCCTTCTCGCCCTCTGGCTCGCCGAAGCCGGAGGCCGGCACGGTTTCGTTCGCGGCCGGGGCGGGAACGTCCCACGAAGGCGCGGCGGGCGGCCCGGAAGCGGGGGGCGGCGGTGCGGCCCAGACCGCGGGAGGCGGTTCGGAGGCAGCTGCGGGAGTCTCCCAGGCCGCCGCAGCCGGCGGAGCGGGTGGCTCGGCCGGCGGGGCCGGAGTCTCCCACGCGGAGGCCGGCGAGGCGGCGGCGGGCGGCTCGGCCGGGCTGTAGGCGGGCATCTCCATCGTTCCGCCCGGGTCGGTCCCGGCGGCCGCGGCCTTCCAGGCCGGCGGGGGCTCCTCGCTGGGGGCTGCCTCGGCGACCGGTGCGGGGTCGGCTGCGGGAGCCTCCCAGGCCGGCGTGGCCGGGGCTTCGAATGAGGTCTCGGCGGCAGGCATCTCGGTGGCAGGCATATCGGTCGCAGAGCATCTTGGTGGCAGGCATCTCGGTGGCAGGCATCTCGGTG
>DIZV01000167.1:1059-3437 GCA_002427995.1 Chloroflexi bacterium UBA6019 | reverse complement strand
AACGGCACACGTTCCTAAAGCAGTCAGCGAGCCGGCGCGGAGACCTCGGGGACGCGACCGGCGAGGATCGTGGCCAGCGCGGAGGGGTCAAGGTTGCCGCCCGACACGACGCACACGACCGGGCCCTCCACGTCGAAACCCTTGAGGCCGGCCGCGAGCGCCGCCGCCCCGGCGCCCTCGGCGATCACCGAGGCACGCTCCACCAGCAGGCGGATGGCGGCCGCCACCTCCTCCAGCGACACGACCAACGCGCCCGCCAGGAGCCGGCGCGCGGGCGCGTACATCTCTTCGAGCACCTGCTTGCCGCCGATGCCGTCCACGAAGCTCGCTTCACGTCGGCACTCGACTGGCGCGCCGGCCGCGATCGCGGCCGCCAGTGGCGCCGCGGTCTCGACCTCGCACCCATAGACCGGGACCCCTGGGCGGAGCCCGGCGAACGCAGCCGCGATGCCGCAGCTGAGACCGCCGCCTCCGAAGGGGGCGAGGACCGCCGCGACCTCGGGGAGCTGGTCGATGATCTCGAGTCCGACGGTGCCGTTGCCCGCGATTACAGCCAAGTCGCTGGCCGGATGGATGAACCGAGCCGGCTCGAGCGGCGCGTAGGCATGGGTGACGAGGACCTGCCACCAGTCGTCAAAAGGCACTGCCACAATCTCCCCGCCCAGCCGTCGGATCGCGTCGAGCTTGGTCTGGGGCGCTCCCACCGGGACGAGTACGGTGCAGGCGATGCCGCGACGCGCCGCGCTCCAGGCGACGCCCTGGGCATGGTTCCCGGCGCTGGCCGTGTAGACGCCATTACGCACCTGGTCGTCCGACAACTGCGCGATGGCGTTGTAGGCGCCGCGCAGCTTGAAGGAGCGCCCCGGCTGAAGGTTCTCGAGCTTGACCCAGAGTTCGAGCCCCGGACGCTCGAGCGGGAGCCGCATGAGCGGCGTCGTTGCGACCACACCGGCCAGCCGCTCGCGTGCGGCGACGACGTCGGCGAGTGCGATCGAGTTCGGCTGCCGATCGTCCATGGCAGCCGAACTCTAGCGGGTTCGCGCTGGGCCGCAAGGACTGGGACGCAATCAACCAGGTCGTTCAAGTTGAAGCTCGCTCAGGGCGGGAACGAAGGAGCGACGCGATGGCGGCCGTGGCGATGGTTAGGGTGAGGCAGCCGCCCAAAATCTGCTCGATCTTGCTTAGCACCAGCGAGCTGAAGGTGACATCTCCCGAGACGTACGCTCGTCCCCGTGGAACTTGATCACGTACTGATTGCCGTGGCAGACCTCGCAGCGGCCGCGCGGGAGATCGAGGCCCGTCACGGCCTCGCCTCTATCGATGGTGGCCGTCACCCAGCCTGGGGCACCGCCAACAGGATCGTGCCGCTCGGCGATTCCTACCTCGAGCTGGTTGCAGTAGTCGATGCAGCCAAGGCAGCCGAGAGCGCTTTCGGGCGGTGGGTCGCGTCTGGCGCTTCCAGCACCGCTCGGCCGCTCGGCTGGGCAGTCCGCACTTATCAGCTCGACGAGCTTGCCCGAAGGCTGGATCTACCTGTTCACGCCGGTTCGAGGGCGACTCGCGGCGGAGACCTCCTGCGGTGGCGGAGCGCCGGGATCGATCAGGCCGCCGTCGAGCCCTCGCTTCCGTTCTTCATCGAATGGGGGCCGCAGACGCAGCTCCCCGGACAGGCCGCCATCCGCCATCGCGCTGGCGCGGCCAGCATCGCCAGACTCGTCCTTGTGGCAGACCCCGGCCGGCTGGCCGACTGGCTCGGCAACCATCAGCTCCCAATCGTTGTCCGCGCAGGAACCCCTGCAGTGACCACGATCTACATCTCAAGTGATGCAGGCGAGATCGTCCTCGGCTCCTTTGGTGGCTGATGATTCAAAGCTTGTTGAGGCTCGTCAATTGGTTCGCGTCGGCATCCGGGTGGTGGGCCGCAGGTACCGTAACGCGAACCGGGAACTGACTTTCCGGGGTCGCACCATCTGCGTCCCGACCAGAACGAGACCATCATTACCGCGGTGGCCACACTGAGCGGCGCCGAAGGTCGGCTTCGAGCTGGTTTGGAGGCGCTCGAAAGCCACGACTGGTCGCGCGCGTTCGAGCTGCTGAGTGAGGCGGACCGGACATCGCCGCTGCCAGCCGAGGGCCTTGAAAAGCTGGCCGACGCGGCGGACTGGGCGGGGCAGCTCGACGCTCACATCAACGCCCTCGAGCGCGCATACGCGGCGCACAGCAAGGAGCGAAATCAGCGGCGTGCGGCGATGATGGCGATGCGGCTAGCGCGAGCCTACTCGTCCCGCCTCGAGGGCCCGGTCGCCAGCGGCTGGCGGGCCCGAGCAGAGCGGCTTTTGGCGGACGAGTCGGAATGCGTGGAGCAGGGCGAGCTGGCC
>DIZV01000167.1:0-926 GCA_002427995.1 Chloroflexi bacterium UBA6019 | reverse complement strand
GACCTCTGGGCGCTGGCCGTCCACATCCAGGGACAGGCGCTGATCCAAAGGGGCGAGGTGGCCCCGGGGTTTGGCTTGATCGACGAGGTCAGCGCGGCCGCCGTGGGCGGCGAGCTGTCGCCCGGGGCCACCGGCCTGGTCTACTGTTGGACCATCGCCGTCTGCCGCGATCTGGCCGATGTCACCCGGGCGGGCGAATGGACCGAGGCCGCGAATCGCTGGTGCGAGCGGCAGTCGATCTCCGGCTTTCCGGGCGTCTGCCGCATCCACCGGGCGGAGCTGCTCCGGCTTCGGGGCGCCCTCAGCAAGGCTGAGGAGGAGATCCGCCGGGCGTGCGCGGAGTTGCCCAACCACAACCCGGCCATGGCGGGCTACGCATTCTGCGAGCTGGGTGAGATCCGGCTCCGGGTTGGTGACCTGACCGGCGCTGAGGAGGCATTCCGGCAGGGCCACCAACTCGGCGATCTTCCTGAGCCGGGCCACTCCCTTCTGCTGCTCGCCAGGGGCGATGTGGTTGCGGCCCTCGCCTCCATCACGCGGGCCCTCGAGAGCAAGCCATGGGATCGGCTCTTCCGAGCGCGGCTTCTCCCAGCGAAGGTGGAGATCACGATCGCCGCGGGCGACCTGGAGGGTGCTCGAGCGGGCGTGGCCGAGCTGGAGCAGGTAACGGCCGACTTCACTAGCCCCGTCTTCCGAGCCGCCGCCCTGGTTGCCAGCGGTCAGCTCGCCCTCACCGAGGGCCGCGCCGCCGAGGCAGCGATCGCCCTGGCAAAGGCGGTCAGGGAGTGGCACGAGGTGGGCGCGCCCTATGAGGAGGCGCAGGCCCGTGAGGCGCTCGCCGGAGCCCAATCGGCGACCGGCGACATGGCCGGCGCCGAGTTTGAGCTCGAGACCGCTCGCTCAAGCTTCGAGCGCCTCGGCGCCGT
>DIZV01000082.1 GCA_002427995.1 Chloroflexi bacterium UBA6019 | reverse complement strand
TGGTGGGCCGCTGTGGACTCGAACCACATACCTCCGCGTTATCAGCACGGCGCTCTACCAGTTGAGCTAGCGGCCCTTCGAGAAGTGTTTGGCAGGGGCGGAAGGATTCGAACCCTCGGCCCTCGGTTTTGGAGACCGATGCTCTGACCAGACTGAGCTACGCCCCTACTGAACCGCTGGAAAGTTTACCCGGAAGGCGCCCGACCAACGCTCCGACAGCCGCGTGGCAATGGGAGCTCGTGGCTACCAGGAGCCGCTGGGAGCCGATCCGGCGGGCGTCCTGGAGGGTCCCCGCCGGGATGCTGGCGACGCCGGCGGCGTAGTGGAGGACCCGGAAGACCACCGGTTCGTAGCCGAGCTCCCGGGCCCGCGCCTCGATCAGGTCTGCCAGGTCCCAGTCTCGGGGGCCGTGAAGGACCGGGCAGTGGGCCGGCTCGATGCAGGTAGCCGGGCAGGTCCAGGCGGCGGCACTGAGGTACAGCTCGCCCTCCCTGCCGGGCATCTCGAACGGAAGCGACCAGCCCCGGGGGACGGCGGCCGGCGAAGCGCCCAGCTCACCGGCAAGCCATCGCCAAAGCAGGTGCGGCATGGTTGGCGCGGGCACCAGCTGGTCGTCGGGCCGGGCCTGGGCCAGCCAGTCGCGGATAGCGTCAAGCCAGTTCGCCTCGACCACTCGGACGGACTCGGAGCCGAAGGCACGGCCGAGCTGGCGCGCGTGATGGCGGGCCGCGGCGTCGCCGCTCAGCACGAGGAATTCGGGCACGATTTACAGGATGGCGGTCTTCCTCGCCAATGTCGGTGTCAACGCGAGCCACACCGCTCGCTCTCCGCTCTTCGCGGACGGCAGCTTCGCCCTGTTGCCGATCCCGGAGCGGATGCGCTGGCGGCCGCCGATGCTGCGGCTGCGGGACCTTCCCGAGATCGCCGAGCACGCGCCCGAGTCCCTCGGCAGGATCGCCGTGCACTTCGACCCCGACTTCCGCAGCCCCACTCCCACCTACGGTGACAACTGCCGCCGGGCGGCCCGTGCCTTCGCCCTCCGCAAGGCGGTCGTGGGCGATCGGATCATCTTCCTGGCCCGCCTTCATCCCCGCGCCGCGCCGGCGGCCTTCTACCTCGTCGGCGAGCTGGTCGTCGCCGGTATCCTCGCCGATGTCAAGACCGACCCGGGGCCCGGCTGGTGGGACGCCAACGCCCACCTGCGCCGGGCGCGCGCCACCGGCGCCTGGGACTCCTTCTGGGTGTTCCGGGGCGGGGCGGGGAGTGGCTTCTACCGGGCGGCGCGTCCCTTCCGGCGCGCCGAGGTCGAGTCACTTTTCAGCGACCCCTGGCGCTGGCGCGAGAACCGGAGCGAGCTGCAGACGATTGGCTCCTATACGCGGACGATCCGCCGCCTCCCGGGCGCCGAGTGAGCCTGCCCATCCTCGTCGTCGGCGACGTCCACGGCGACCTCGAGCGGCTCTTCCAGGCCCTCCAGCCCTATCCGCCGGGAGAGTTTCGGACCGTGTTCCTGGGCGACCTGGTCGATGGCGGGCCCTTCGGCGTCGGCGCCCTCCGCTACGCCCGTGACCGGCCTGACAGCGAACTGCTCCTGGGCAACCACGAGGCGCTGCTGCTGGCCGCGCTGCACAGCCCGGACCAGTTCCACCGCTGGATCATGTCCGGCGGCGAGCGCCACGACCTCGAGGAGCTGAGGCGGGACGAGCCGCTCCAGCGCTGGCTGCGGAATCGGCCGGCGATGCTGCGGCTGGAGGATGGGACGCTGCTCCAGCACGCCGACAACGACGGCTACTGGGACCTTGCCGGCTCGGGCAGCCCGGAATCGATCAACGAGGTCGTCGCGGAGATGCTGCGAGAACCGGGGCACGAGCACGAGATCTGGGACGCGCTGACCCCGCGGGGGATGTTCAAGAGGATGCCGGGACGTCTCGACCGCTGGTTGGAGAGGACCGGGGCGGCCCGGGTCGTCCATGGCCACACGCCCCATCGGGGACCGCGGCCGGAGGTCTATGGCGAGGGCCGCGCGGTCAACTTCGACGGCGGCCTCGGTCGCTATGGAAAAAACCGATATCAGAAGCTCCAGCCGGTCTCGGCCTCGGTCGCTCCACTAGACTTGAGCGCACATTGGTCGAGGTCATGACGCCGCCCCAAGCGCCTCCGACACGAGGCTCCGGGAAAGCCATGATCACCCCCGGCCGGATCGCCAAGCGGGTCCGCCAGCTGGGCCGCGAGATCTCCGAGACCTATGCCGACAGCGACCAACCTCTGGTCATCGTCGTGATCCTGAAGGGCGCCGCGGTCTTCGCCTCCGACCTCCTCCGCGCCCTCAGCATCCCGGCCGAGCTTGAGTTCGTGCGCGCCTCCAGTTACGGCGGCGGCACCGCCAGCTCGGGGAAGGTGAAGTTCGCCCACATGGTCGAGGGGCCACTGACCGGGCGCCATGTGCTGCTGGTCGAGGACATCGTCGACTCGGGGCGGACGATCAGCGAGATCCTGAAGCGGCTCAAGCGAGACCGGCCCGCCAGCATCCGGCTCGCCACCCTCCTCGACCGCCCGGCCCGGCGCGAGATGCCGGTCGACATCCACTTCACCGGCTTTGTCATCCCCGATCGCTTCGTGATCGGCTACGGCCTCGACTATGCCGGCCTCTACCGAGAGCTTCCGGGGATCTACAGCCTCGGCTGAGGGCGATGGCGGAGCCATCGTCCAGCTCGTCGACGCCCATAAGGCCTTTGGGCGCGTAGAGGCCCTCCGGGGCGTCAGCATCTCCGTCAGGCCAGGCGAGCTGGTCGGCCTCCTGGGCCCGAACGGTGCCGGCAAGACGACCGCCATCAGCCTCATGCTCGGCCTCCGAAGGCCCACGACGGGCAAGGCGCTGCTGTTCGGCCTCGACCCGATGGACCTTCGAGCCCGGTCGCGGACGGGGGTGATGCTGCAGGAATCCGGCATCCCCCTGACCCTCCGGGTCCGGGAGGTCGTCGAACTCTTCCGGACCTACTATCCGCACCCGCTGGCGACCGACAACGTGGTCGAGATGGCCGGCCTGGGTGAGTTCCAGGAGAAGCTGGTGAAAAACCTCTCCGGCGGGCAGCGGCAGCGGGTCTATTTTGCGCTCGCGATCTGCGGTGACCCGGAAGCGCTCTTCCTCGACGAACCGACCGTCGGCCTCGACACCGCGACCCGCAGGTCCTTCTGGGACCAGGTTCGCAGCTTCAAGCAGCGGGGCAAGTCGATCGTGCTGACGACCCATTACCTGGATGAGGCCGACGCGCTCGCCGACCGGGTGGTCGTGATCGACCACGGGCTGATCGTCGCCGAGGACTCGCCGGAGGCGATCCGCGCTCTGGTTCCAGGCAAGAAGGTGACCTTCCAGTGGCCGGGAGCCACGGCCGAGGCGCTTGCCGGCCTGCCGGTCGAGGGCCTCGTCATCGACGGGGCGCGGGTGAGCCTCCTTACGTCCGACCCCGAGCAGGTGCTGCGAATCCTCTTCGGCCGCGGTGCGGCCATCACCGACCTGGAGGTCGCCGGGGCCGGCCTTGAAGAGGCCGTCCTGGTGCTGACCGGTGGCCGCTGAAGTCCGCCTCGCGCCGCTCTGGCCGATGGTGGCGGCCCAGACGCAGGCCGAGTTCCGACGCCTGGTGCGGGTGCCGGAGTTCACCGGTTTCGGCCTTGCCTTCCCGCTGATCCTCTACGTCTTCATCGGGCTCCAGAGCGGGAGCCTCGCGGGGGTCGACTTCCACAAATACGCACTCGCCTCGCTGTCGACCTACGCGGTCGTCAACATCGCCCTCTCCTCCTTCGGCATCACGGTCGCCAACGAGAGGGGCAGCCGGATGGACGCCCTGATGCGGGCGACGCCGGTCCGCTCGATCGCCCCGCTGATCGGCAAGACCATCGCCGCGGTCTCCTTCGCGCTCGCGGCCCTGGTTCTGCTCTACCTTGCCGGCATCCTTCTCGCGGGCATCTCGATGCCGCTCGAGCAATGGTTCAACCTCACCTGGCGGCTGCTCCTGGGGATGATCCCCTTCATCTGTATGGGCTTCGCGATCGGCTACATCTCAGGGCCGTCGGCGGCGGTGGTCGTCGTCAACCTCGTCTTCCTCCCGATGTCCTTCGCGTCGGGGATCTTCATTCCCATTAACAATCTCCCCCGGTTCATCCATGACTTCGCCCCCTACCTGCCGCTCTACCACCTCGGGCACATCGCCTGGAACGCCGTCGGCGTGTCCTATCCGGACATCGCGGCCAGCGTCCTCTGGCTGGCCGGCTACACGGTGCTGTTCGTGGCGCTGACGCTGTGGGCCGTCAGGCGCGAGGACGACCGCCGCTTCAGCTGAACCGGTCAGGCGGGAGCTGCCTCCAGAACGCAGTGGAGGGAGGTGGTCCGCACCACCCGCCGGAGCGTGAACCCGGCACTCGCCAGGAGGGCGGCGAACTCCTCGGCCGTCCGCTCCTGGCCTCCCGGGCCGACCAGCATGTTGATGTCGCCGAGCTTGGTCTCCGGACCCTGGTTGGGTGGATCGAGGACGTTCTCGATGACCAGCAGCAGCGCTTCGGGGGCTGTCGCCTCCCGGCACGTCTCCAGGATCCGGCGCGCCTCAGGGTCCTACCAGTCGTGGATCACCGACTTGAGGAGATAGGCGTCGCCGCCTCCCGGCACCGATTCGAAGAAGCTGCCGGCTTCCACCCGGCACCTGTCATCCACCCCCTGCTCGGCGAGCAGCGCAGCCGCCGTCTCGACCACATGGGGTTGGTCGAACAGAACGCCCCGAGACCCGGGGTTGTCGCGGAGGATGTGTGCCAGCAGGGCGCCTCGGCCGCCGCCAACGTCGACGATCGTCCGGAAGGGCGCGAAGTCGTAGCTGCGCACCAGGGCCTCGACATGGGTGCCGGTCATGCTGACCATGGCGCGGTCGAACACCCTTCCGTCCTCGGGATGTTGGGACCGGTACGTCCAGGCGTCAACGCCGTGGCGCAGCCGCCAGCCGGTTTCGCCGGTCCGCACGCTGTCAACCAGCTGCCCCCAGTTCTGCCAGAAGTTGGGGGTGCCGATCAGCTCCACCCATCCCGCCAGCGAACCCGCGGCGTCGGAGCGGAGCCCCTCGCCGAGCGGGGTGAGGGCAAAGCCCTGCGATTGGTCCTCGTCGAGGACCCCGAGGGCTGCCGAGGCCCGGAGCAGCCGGTACAGCGCCGGCGGGTTGCAACCGGTCGCCTCCGCGAGGGCGGCAGCGCTGCGCCGTCCTCCGCCGAGCTGGTCAGGGATCCCCAGCACCGTCAGCGCATGGAGTACCTGCGAGGTCTGAAAGCCATTTATGAGTCTTCGGAGCTGTTGACGATCGGCGGCGAGGTCCTTCTCCACGTCAGAAGCGTAGGTGAGCGAAGGCCTAGGCTCCCCGGCTCAGGCCCCAGCCGCCTGACCAACGGCCGTCGGGCTCGAGGACGATCAGGCCTTCACCGGAGTTGAAGGCGTTCGCCGGGCAGCTCATCGGCTCAGCCGCGAGACCCTGCCGGCGCCGGGCGGCGCCCAGTGTGTCGCCGCTGAAGACCTGGAGGAAGGAATGGCCGGCGTCCCACTTGAGACGGAGGCCGTCGAACTCCAGCACCGACTCATCGAGATCCGTGTAGCAGGTGTCGAGAACCGTCGCTCCCACCGGCCTCGGACGCCGGAAGTCGTAGACCGTCCCCTCCACCGCCAACCGCCGGCCAGTCGGGATGAGCTGCTCGTCGACCTCGAGGTAGCTTCGCGCAGGAATTCGGAGCAGGGCTTCGTCGAGTGCACTGCGGGGCTTGAGGTAGGGATGGCTGCCGGCGCCGAACGGCGCCGCCTCAACGCCTCGGTTCCTCGCTGAGCAGGACATCCGAAGTCCCTCGGCGCCGAGCGCGTAGTCGACCGTGAGCTCGAGCAGGAAGGGGTAGCCGGGCTGGGGATGAAGGGTGAGGCCGAGCCGGATTCGCCCTCGGGTTCGCTCGAGCGGGCGCCAGGCCGACCAGCGGACGAGGCCATGGCTGGCGTTGTGGCGGTCGGGCTCGCTGAGCGGCAGCTGCTCGCGGCGGCCGCCGAATTCGTAGGCCCCGCCACGGATCCGGTTCGGCCAGGGCAGCAGTACCTGCCCGCGGGCGCCGCTGCAGACCTCGCCGGCGGCGAACCCGTCGAGGATCGGCCGGTCCCCGACCCGGTATTCGCGAAGGGTGGCACCGACCTCGGTCACCACCGCGCGCTGGTCACCGAAGACGATCTCGTGCTGCTCACCCGAGGGCCAGGACTCCATCCCATCCAGTTTCGACCACGGCGGCCGGCACCGCGGAGGAATAGCCTTACCTTCCATGAGTGGGGCCACGTCCAAGCTGACCGTCCGGCCGGCCGTCGCCGACGACCTCGCCGCCATCATGGGCATCTACAACTGGGCCGTCAACCAGACCTTCGCCACCCTCGACGCCGAGCCTCTCGACCACGAAGAGGCTGAGGAGTGGTGGCGCTCGCACGGCAGCAAGAGCCTGCTCGTCGTCGCCGAGGGCGAGGAGGGCGTGATCGGCTGGGGCCGATTACTGCCCTGGATCCGCCGGGGGATGAGCTCGACCGTCGAGGACCTTGTCTACGTCGACCCGCTGCTCCAGGGCCACGGCGTCGGCAAAGCATTGCTCACCCGCCTGATCGAAGAGGCGACCAACCTCGGCTATCGGTTGATGGTGGCCCAGGTGGCCGCCGACAACCGGGGCGGCAAGGCGCTCCACGAAGGGTTGGGCTTCACCGAGGTCGGCGTCCTCCACGAGGCCGCCCACAAGTTCAACGTCTGGATCGACATCACGCTGATGGAGCGCCCGCTGAAGAAGGCCTAGCCGGCGTCGGCCCAGCCCGGATGGCGAGAGATCCGGCGATTTCCCCTCAGGGGGCGAGCGGAAGGATCGTCCCGGTTGCGTACGCATCCGGGTAGACGATCCTCATTACCCCGCCCGCTTGCCACTGGCCGACGACGGCGGCGGCTCGCCGGTTCTGCCCCGCGTCGGGCGAGCCGGGAGGGGCGAAGCTGATCCCGGCCCCGTTGATCTCGCCGCCGAGTGGGATGTCAACGTTCATGGCGGCCGAGCGGATGGTGTCGCTCCCAGCCGCGCCGGTGACCCGGGGCAGAACATCGTGGAAGAGCGTCCAGCCGCCGACGAAGCCGGCGACGCCGGGGATCTCCATCTCCTGTCCGTGGTTGTCGGCGGCGAAACGGGCGATCGCCTGGCCGAGGAGGGCGCGGGCCGCTCCGGTCAGGGCGCCCGCGCCCACCACCTCGTCGGGCTTGTCGGCCGCGTAGACGCCGACCGCCTGGTCGCCCAGCCGCTTTTGGAAGTCGGGCATGCAGAACGCAGAGCTGGTGCCGATCGCCGCCAGCAGCCGGACGTGGTCGGCGAGGACTGTTTTCCAGACCGCGACGCCGTCGTCCAGGTAGCTGACGTCCCAGAGGAAGTCGGGTCGGGCCGCCGCGACCTGCTGGACGACCGTCTCGGGGTCGTAGGAATGGGGGTCGTACTCGATCGAGGTCACCGAGCCGATACCGGCGGACGCCGCCTCGGCCGCCTCGCCCGCCGCGACCGAACGGCCGTAGAAGTCGTTGGTGTGGACGATTGCCACCCGGGTCGCCGGCGCCGCCAGGCCCAGCCTGGGCAGCAGCACCCGCTCGGTGAACTGGGCCGCCGTCCGGCCCAGGGTGCTGCCGGTCGCCACTGTCCGGAAGACGTAGGTCTTGCCTCTGGTCACGTCGTCGGCCACCGCTCCCGTCTCCCAGTAGACGACGTGTCTCTGGTCTGCTCGCGCCGCCGCCGCCACCGCGAGGGTGCTGCCGTAGGTGCCGACGATCACCCGCACGTGGTCCTGGTCGACCAGCCGGTCAACGGCAGCGGTCGCCTGGTCGGGGGTCTGCGCGTCGATCACCTCGAGCCGGACCCGCGAGGCACCCGTCACCCTCTGCTGCTGTGCCAGCTCGAGGGCCGCGCGAACGCCCCCGAGCTCTTCCCGGCCGCCCTTCGCCTGGGGCCCGGAGAGTGGGTAGATGGCACCGACGGTAAGGTTCGGTCCGGGGTTCACGGCGTTCGTCTGAGCGCAGGCAGAAATCAGGAGGAGGGTGGTGACCGCCGCGGGAGCCAACCTCAGCATTCGAGCTGAGCATAACCGGCGGTGTCGGCTAGCTGTGATCCCCCGCCGCTGCGAGCTGCCGGCGGAGCTTTTCCGTCCCGGCAAAGCCGTAGTTGACGTTGGCGGCGGTGCCGTCGGTGCCGATCACCACCGTGGAGGGGACGGTATAGATCGCGAACCGGCGGGCCAGCTCGCCTTCGGCGATCGCATCCACCGTCCTCACCGGCGCATCGAGCTGGGCCAGGGCCGGTTCCTGCAGCAGCCGGCAGGTCGAGCACTGCTCAGTCGTGAAGTAGAGGATGTGCGGCGCCGAGGAGAAAGGGTGCTCGCCGGCCTTCGAAGTGCCCACTTCTCCGACCGCGCGCCGGCGAGCGTGCCAGGCGGTCAACCTGGCGGCCATTGCGGTAAGGCCGACCGCCGACCCGGTGAGACCGAGGGCGACGGCTTGAACCTCAAAACTCATGCCTGCCTCAGCACCCCCGACCGGCCGAGCAGGAAGTAGACCTGGCAGCCGACGCAGTAGCCGAAGGCCAGGTTGACCGAGGCCAGGACCGCCACCAGCAGCGCCACCGCCAAGCCGAGCTCGGGCAGAAGGGGGAGCAGCACCGTGGCGACGACGAGGAAGACCCCGCCCAGACCCTGGGCGAAGTTGTGCGGGACGGGAGAGTCCTCGACCGGCCGCGGCTTCACGGTGCCGCGAGGCTTGAGGACCCGGAAGTAGACCTGCTTGAAGAGCGCCAGCTCCGGCCGCCAGGTGCCGAGCAACATCACCACCGCGAGGGCCGGGATCAGAAGCTCGAACGAGGGGGAGAAGGCGCTCCCGGCGAAGGCGACCAGGACTGTGACGATGATCCCCGCCTGGTTCACCTTGAGCGCGCTGTGGTCGACGATCGAGGCGGCCACTGTCTACTTCTCGATCGGGGCCTTGATGAGCGACCCCCACTCGGTCCAGGAGCCGTCGTAATTGCGCACGTTGGGGTAGCCGAGCAGCTCGGTCAGCACGAACCAGGTGTGAGCCGAGCGCTCGCCGATCCGGCAGTAGGCGATCGTCTCCCGGTCGCCCGTGATGCCCTGGGCACCGTAGAGCTCCTTCAGCTCGCCGACCTCCTTGAAGGTCCCGTCTTCCTTGACCGCCTTGGCCCACGGGATGTTCTTCGCCGTGGGGATGTGGCCACCTCGCTGGGCACCTTCCTGGGGCAGGTTCTCGGGGGCGAGCAGCTCGCCCGAGAACTCGCCCGGGGAGCGGACATCGACGAGGCCCGCCTTGCCGATCCGTTCCGCGACGTCGTCACGGTAGGCACGGATCGCCTCGTTGGCGCCCCCGCTGAACTTGAAGCTGGTCGGCGCGTGAGAGGGTACGTCGGTCGTGAACTGGCGGCCCTCGGCCTCCAGCTTGACGCGGCCCCCGTTGATGAGCTTGACGTTGTCGAGCCCGTAGTACTTCAGGGTCCAGTAGGCGTATGCGGCGAACCAGTTGTTGTTGTCACCGTAGCAGTGATGGGTTGTAATATGAAGTTGGTACTCGCCACGCTACCCATTGCCAGACCCTGTACCTGCATTACGCTGGTACCGAACGGAACTGCACCACCCTGCCCCTGTAAAACTTTATCCGCTATCGCATAGTCACGAATTCCTTCATCTTTCTTGCCACCCTTGTCATGCTCGACCGGAGCCGGCACTGCGCTGAAGAGCTTGATGTTGAGCGGTTGCAATTGCGGCATTTGATCGGCCGCGCCGGCGAAACCCATCTGGTTGGGTAAAATGGAGATGGTGCCCTTGCTGGTAGTCAGGGTGGTCTCGCCCAGATTCACCTTGTTATAGGTTCCGACCGGCGCCAATAATGCCATCGGACTGCCCGGCACGACCACTAAAATTTCGTGATCGGTGCCCCGGATGCCCAGGGTCGCAAACCGCGTGGTGATTCGGTAATTTGCCTTGTTGATCTTGCCGATCAAGCCGGTGACGGCGCGGAACCCACCTTTAATCAGCGAAAAAAAACTTTGATCCTTGTTGTCCGGTGTTTTGAATTTAAAGCTGTCAAACTTGAGCAAAGTACCCGGACGCACGGCGATAAAACCGCCATCCTCCATCCTGACTTGTGCCGAAGCGTTTTCCGCGGTCGCCAGTGTGTCCCCTTCGTTGACCGCATCGCCTTTTTGTACCTGAGATATCTTTCCCGCCCCGGTTGTCAGCTGAACCGCGCCATA
>DIZV01000124.1 GCA_002427995.1 Chloroflexi bacterium UBA6019 | reverse complement strand
GGCGGCAACATCGGCAAGCGCTACCGGCGCCAGGACGAGATCGGTACGCCCTTCTGCCTCACGATCGACTTCGAGACCGTCACCGACCGCGCGGTGACGATCCGCGAGCGGGATTCGATGGAGCAGGTGAGGGTGCCCATCACCGAGCTGGTCGGCACGCTCCGCGATCGTTTCTAGCCCGTCCGGCGCCCGCGGCCGGGGCGCGATCGCGTTCACGACCTTCGGGGTCATCGGCCTCTTCGACGGCGCCCTCGGCGTTGCCTGGCCCTCGATGCGAGCCGAGCTGCACCAGCCGATCTCCGCTCTCGGTCTGCTCCTGATCCTGGCCACCGGGGGCTTCCTCCTCTCGAGTGCGGCGATCGGCCGGCTGCTCGCCCGGACGGGCCTGCGGGCGGGCCTTTCGGTTGGGCTCCTGCTGGCCGGCGGGGCGATGGTGCTGGCGGGCCTGGGCAGCTGGCCGGCGGCCCTGGTCGCGATGGTCCTCTACGGCCTGGCCCTCGGCGTCGTCGACGGCGGGGTGAACGTCTACAGCACCTTCCGGATGAGCGGGGGAGCGATGCAGTTCCTCCACGGCACCTGGAGCGTCGGCACTCTGGCCGGCCCGCTGCTGGTCACCTTCCTCCTCGCCCAGCACCTGAGCTGGCGGCTCTCCTTCCTGACCGTCGGAGCGCTGGAGGCCGCGATCGCGGCGATCCTGCTCCTCGGCGCCGACTGGCCGCATCTGCCGGCCGCGTCGCCCGTGGAGGCGCCCTCGCCCCACCTGTCGCTGCCGCTCGTGCTCGGCATGCTGGCCTTCTTCCTCTACACCGGCGTCGAGGCCGCCGCCGGCGGGTGGTCCTACACGCTGCTGACCGAGGGCCGCCACTTCCTACCGACCGCGGCCGGTGTGATGGTGAGCTCCTACTGGGCGGGGCTGACCGTCGGACGGATGGCGGCCGGGGTGGCCGGAGTCCGGGTCGGTTCGAGGTCGCTGCTGCTGGGAGGCGTGGCTATGACCCTGGCGGCGGCGCTGGCCTTCTGGCTCGCCCCCTCGCCGGTCTGGTCGGTGCTGGCGCTGCCGCTGCTGGGGCTTGGCCTGGCTCCCATCTACCCCGCCCTCATGACGCTGACCTCCGAACGGCTGCCGGCCGACCGGGTGACTGCCGCGGTCGGCTACCAGACGGCCGCTGCCGGCCTCGGCGGCTCCGGTCTGCCGGCGGGCGCCGGGGTGCTCATGCAGGTCTTCGGGCTGGCGCTCCTGGGACCCTTCCTCGCGGTCGGGGCCGCCGCGCTCGCGGGGGTCTACTGGCTGGAGACGGCGACCCTCCGAGACGGTCGTTCAAACTAGGCCTCATATGACGCAGACAGAAAAGAAAACCAAATGGGTCTATCTCTTCCGCGAAGGGTCGGGGGAGCAGAAGGATCTCCTCGGCGGCAAGGGCGCGGGGGTGGCCGAGATGACTCGGGCCGGAATGCCTGTGCCCCCCGGCTTCACGATCACGACCAAGGCGTGCCGGCAGTACTACACCGACGGCAGCCGGTTCCCCGAGGGCCTCTGGGAGCAGGCGAAAGAGGCGCTCAAGGACGTCGAGAAGGCGACCGGCAAGGGCTTCGGCGACGCCGACAACCCGCTCCTGGTCAGCGTCCGCTCGGGCGCCAAGTTCTCCATGCCCGGGATGATGGACACCGTCCTCAACCTGGGCCTCAACGCGGACACGCTGGGCGGTCTGGAGCGGCTCACCGGCGATGAGCGATTCGCGCTCGACTCCTACCGCCGCTTCGTCCAGATGTTCGGCAAGATCGTCAAGGGCATCGACGGGGAGAAGTACGAGGACGCCCTTTCGGGAGCCAAGAAGCTCTCCGGCGTCAAGACCGACGCCGAGCTCAACCCGGCGCAGCTGAGGGAGATCGTCAACGGCTTCCTCAACCTTTACAAGCAGGAGACGGGAGAGGACTTTCCCCACCGACCCGATGGAGCAGCTGCGGCAGGCGATCGAGGCCGTCTTCCGCTCCTGGAACACCGATCGCGCCGTTGCCTACCGGCGGGCGGAGAAGATCCCCGACGACCTCGGGACGGCGGTCAACGTCCAGACCATGGTCTTCGGCAACATGGGCGAGGGCTCCGGTACGGGCGTCGCCTTCACCCGCAACCCGATCTCGGGCGCCAGGGAGCTCTATGGCGACTACCTGGCCAATGCCCAGGGCGAGGACGTCGTCGCCGGCATCCGCGACACCGAGCCGATCTCGACCCTCAAGAAGCTGATGCCTGACGTCTATAAGCAGTTCACCGAGTACGCCGAGAAGCTGGAGGCGCACTACAAGGACGTCCAGGACCTCGAGTTCACGATCGAGCGGGGCAAGCTCTACATGCTCCAGACCCGGAACGCCAAGCGGACCGGCGAGGCGGCGGTGAAGCTCGCGATCGCGATGGTGAAGGAGGGCGTCATCTCCAAGAAGCAGGCGGTGGCCCGGGTCGAGCCGCGCCAGCTGGAGCAGTTGCTTCACCCCCGCGTCGATCCCAACGCGAAGGAGAAGCCGATCGGCAAGGGCGTCCCCGCCTCGCCCGGCGCCGCCACCGGTGCCGCCGTCTTCGACGCCGACACCGCCGAGGAGTGGGGGAAGGACGGCAAGGCGGTGATCCTGGTCCGGGTCGAGACCAACCCCTCCGACGTCCACGGGATGATCGCCGCCAAGGGCATCCTGACCTCGACCGGTGGCACCGCCTCGCACGCCGCCCTGGTCGCCCGCGGCATGGGCCGGCCCTGCATCGTGGGTGCGAACGAGATCGAGGTCGACCTCCGGGCCCGCCAGTTCTCCTCCAACGGCACGACCATCAGCCAGGGCGAGGAGATCACCGTCGACGGCACCACCGGCAATGTCTACAAGGGCAAGGTGACGACGATCGAGCCGAAGCCGTCGCCCGAGTTCAAGACGCTGCTCGGCTGGGCGGACGAGATCCGGCGCCTCGAGGTCTGGGCCAACGGCGACTACCCGCGCGACGCCGAGAAGGCCCGCGAGCTGGGCGCCCAGGGCATCGGCCTCTGCCGGACCGAGCACATGTTCATGGAGGAGGAGCGTCTCCCCATCGTCCAGGCGATGATCCTGGCCGAGACGACCGAGGAGCGCGAGGAGCACCTCGCCAAGCTGCTGCCGCTCCAGCGCTCCGACTTCGCGGGAATCCTGAAGGTCATGAAGGGCCTGCCGGTCGTGATCCGGCTGATCGACCCGCCGCTCCACGAGTT
>DIZV01000074.1:14523-15517 GCA_002427995.1 Chloroflexi bacterium UBA6019 | reverse complement strand
CCGGGGAGGCCTGCAGGGGCGCCGGCATCACCCAGATCGAGATGCACTTCCTGCCCGACGTCTTCGCACCCTGCGAGGTCTGCCACGGGACTCGCTACAACCGCGAGGTCCAGGAGATCAAGTTCCGCGGGCACTCCATCTCGGATGTGCTCGACCAGACCGTTGACGAGGCGGTGGAGACCTTCGAGAACGTCCCCCGGATCCGCACCAAGCTGCGCACGCTGCAGGACGTCGGCCTCGGCTACATCAAGCTCGGCCAGCCCTCGACCCAGCTCTCGGGCGGCGAGGCGCAGCGGGTCAAGCTCTCGACCGAGCTCTCCCGGCGTGACACCGGAAAGACCTTCTACATCCTCGACGAGCCGACCACCGGCCTTCACTACGCCGACGTCGAGAAGCTGCTCCAGGTCCTTCACCGGCTGGTCGACCAGGGCAACACGGTGGTCGTCATCGAGCACAACCTGGAGGTGCTCAAGACCGCCGACTGGATGATCGACCTCGGCCCCGAGGGCGGCGACAAGGGTGGCTACCTGGTGGCCGCCGGCACGCCCGAGGAGCTGGCCCTGAACCTGGCGTCCTACACCGGCCTGTACCTGCGGCCGATCCTCGAGAAGGCGGGGACGCTGAAGGCGCCGGCGAAGGCACGGCCGGCGCGGGAACGGGCGGCGGTTCCGGCGTGACCGGATAGGGAGTCGAAGGTGGCGATTCGCGAACTGGACGTGGACCTGGGCGGTCCGGTCCATTACGCCGACTACGGCGGCCAGGGCTCGCCCCTGGTCCTCATCCACGGGCTGGGAGGAAGCCGGCTCAACTGGATGGCGGTGGGGCCGGCCCTGGCCGCGAGACACCGGGTCTTCGCCCTCGAGTACCTCGGGCACGGCCTGACGCCGCTGGCGGGCCGCAAGGCCAACCTCGCCGGCCACCGCCAGCTGATCGACGCCTTCATCGAGAAGGTCGTGGGCGAGCCCGCGGTCCTGGTCGGCAACTCCACCGGCGG
>DIZV01000074.1:12587-14395 GCA_002427995.1 Chloroflexi bacterium UBA6019 | reverse complement strand
GTCACCCCGCTTCTGTTCCGCGGCCTCGGGGAGGCGATGATGATGGCCACCGCCCGCCGGACGACCTCGGAGATGATCGTCTACCAGACGCTCCGGCTGGTCGCCTCCGACTTGAGGCGGATCCCCGAGGAGGTCGTCGCGGCGCACCTCGAGGCCCATCTCGCCCGCCACGGCAACCGGGAGGCGAACCTCGCCTTCCTCCAGACCGCGCGCTCGCTGGCGTTCGCCAACCTGCGCCGGGGTGCCTTCTACCGCAAGGTCCGGCTGGTCCAGGCGCCCACCCTGGTCGTCCACGGCGAGGCTGACCGGCTGGTGCCGCTGCGGGCGATCCGCAAGCTGCTCGACCTGCGGCCGGACTGGGACCTCCACGTCTTCCCCGGCCTGGGTCACGTCCCGATGCTGGAGGATCCGCCCGCCTTCCTGGAGGTCGTCCAGCGCTGGCTCGCGGCACGCGGCCGCGCCGCCGCCTGAGGGGCTGGCTAGCGCGAGGTGGTCGCGTGAAACGCGGCGAAGGTGCCGATCAGGAGCAGCACGACGATCACCACTATGAGCACCACCACGGCGAGGTGCAGGTACCCGAGGACGAGGCCGATGGTGGCGAAGTTGTCGCCCTGCTCGCCCGTCCGGCGAATCTCCGCCTTCGCCATGTGCCCGGTGACGACCGCAACGACGGCGCCGACGACCGGGACCAGGAACCAGCTCAGGATGCCGCTGGCAAGGCTGACGATGGCCAGGGTGTTGGTCTGGCCGGCGAGCACGGGGGCCGCGGACGGGGGCGGTGGAAGCTGTTCGGCCATCTCGGCTGCAGTTTAGATCGGGGATTGGGAGAATTCGAGCGACAGTGGCGGTGATGGAGGAGGGGGCGATCCGGAAGCGGCTCCGCGCGGTGCCCGAGGCGCCGGGCTGCTACCTGCTGCGCGACGGTGCCGGCAAGGTGATCTACGTCGGCAAGGCGCTCCGGCTCCGCGACCGGCTGCGCTCCTACTTCACCGCCCCCCAGGGCCAGAAGGCGGAGCTGATGAAGCGGATCCGGGACTTCGAGGTGATGCGGACGGCCAACGAGGTCGAGGCGCTGGTGCTGGAGAACGAGCTGATCAAGCACTACCGGCCGCGCTTCAACATCCGGCTCAAGGACGATAAGAACTTCCTCTACCTGAAGCTGCCGATCCGGGAGGACTTTCCCCGGGTCCACTTCACCCGCCGCGTCCATCCCGACGGCGCCATCTACTTCGGTCCTTTCACGAGTGCCCAGAGCCTGCGCCAGACGGTCAAGTCGATCCGCCAGCTGCTGCCCTTCCGGACCTGCTCCGACGACGTCTTCCGGCAGGGCCGGGTCTGCCTCGACTTCCACATCAAGCGCTGCCCGGGGCCCTGCGAGGCGCGGATCAGCCGCGCTGACTACGGCGCCCGGATCGGGGAGGTCGCCCTGCTGATGGAGGGGCGCTCCGACCTCCTCGCCCGCGATCTCGGCAGCCGGATGGAGCGGGCCGCCGAGAAGCTCGACTTCGAGAACGCGGCGCGCTACCGCGACAAGCTCCGGGCGGTGGAGAAGATCGCCGACCGCCAGAAGGTCGTCACCCGCGGGCGCGACGACCAGGACCTGGTCGCCTACGCCCGGCAGGGCAAGGACGTCTTCGTCGAGGTCGCCTACATCCGCTCTGGCAAGATGGTCGGCCACGACGGCCACCCGTTGGAGGGCGAGCTGGACGTCGCCGAGGCGGAGCTGCTCCGGTCCTTCCTGGTCCGCTACTACTCGAGCGCCACCCACATCCCGCGCACGATCGTGCTGACAGCGGCGATCGACGAGG
>DIZV01000074.1:8714-12474 GCA_002427995.1 Chloroflexi bacterium UBA6019 | reverse complement strand
CGGATCCAGTGGGACTACGACCGGAGCCGGACCGAGCCGATGCTGCAGGCCCTCGCCGACGCCCTCAACCTCGACCCGCCGCCGCACCGGATCGAGTGCTATGACATCTCCAACCTCCAGGGCGCCTCGGCGACGGGCGCCATGGTCGTCTTCGAGGATGGCCGGCCCAAGAACGAGGACTACCGCAGCTTCCGGATCAAGCACACGCCGGGCCCGAACGACTTCGCGATGCTGCAGGAGATCCTCCGCCGGCGGCTGTCGCGGCTCGAGTCCGCGCTCCGGCGCGAGGACTCCGCCGAGGTCGCCGACCGCTCCTTCTCGAGCCGTCCGGACATGATCCTGATCGACGGCGGGAAGGGCCAGCTCAACGCGGCGCTGGAGGTGCTGGAGGAGCTCGGCTTCGCCGACATCCCAACCTTCGGCCTGGCCAAGGAGCGGGAGGAGATCTTCGTGCCCAGCCAACCCGACCCGATTGTCCAGGAGCACGATTCCCCCGGCCTGTTCCTGGTCCAGCGAATCCGCGACGAGGCTCACCGGTTCGCCATCACCCATCACCGCAAGGTCCGCTCCAAAAGGGCCCTCAGCTCGCCGCTGGACTCGGTCGACGGGATCGGGCCGGCCCGCAAGAAGGCGCTCCTGCGCGCCTTCGGCAGCGTCCAGGCGATCCGCGACGCGGACGTCGACGAGATCGTTCGCCTGGGGATCCCGGAACCGGTCGCGCGGCGCCTGAAGGAGCTGGTGTGAGCCGCCTCGTCTTCGTCGCGGGCAGCGACCTGGAGGCGGCCAATTCACGCCTTCTCCGGTGCCGGTTTCGCCGTCGGGGAGGAGGGAGGCGAGGGCGACCGGATGATCCCACTGGCGGGCGACGCCACGGCCGCCCTGAAGGCCGCAGACGCGGACGGCCCGAAGTACGAGTTGGTCCACGTCGGTCCCGACGACGGAGCACCCGAGGGCTCCTACGCGCGCGCTCATCACCGAGTCACGCCGGGTGAGCTGCCCGCGCTTGCCCGGCGCCTGCGGAGCCGCGAGCGGATGCTCATCCGCTGCCTCGCCTTCGGCTACAAGCATGGTCTCCCGCCCGGCGCCGACTGGGTGGTCGACGCCCGTTTCCTCGACAACCCGTACTGGGTCGAGGAGCTGCGGCCGCAGACCGGCCTCGACCCCGCGGTCCGCCGCCACGTGCTCGCCCAGCCGGCGGCGGGCGAGCTTCTCGACAACCTGCAGCGGACGATCGGCGGGCTGATCCCCGCCTACCGCGCCCAGGGCCGGCAGGAGCTGACGATCGCCTTCGGCTGCACCGGCGGGCGGCACCGCTCGGTGGTCCTCGCCGCCGAGCTGGCCCGCCGGCTCGCCAGCGGCGAGACCGATGTTGAGACGGAGTACCGCGAGCTCTGACAAGCAGCTTCCGGGCCCTCGTCTTCGATTTCGACGGCCTGATCCTGGAGACGGAGCGCCCGGACTACCAGTCCTGGCGGGAGGTCTACCAGGCGCACGGCCAGGACCTCACGATGGACGTCTGGGGCGACGTGATCGGCCGCGGTGCGAGCTATTTCGACCCCTACCGGGAGCTGGTCGCGAGGCTCGGGCACGACCTCGACCGAGAGGCCGTCCTCGACCGGCGCCAGGTCCGCCACCGGGAGCTGATCGCGGAGCTGGAGATCCTCCCCGGCGTTCGCGAGGCAGTCGTCGAGGCAAAGCGGCTCGGCCTCCGGCTGGGCGTCGCGTCGAGCTCCTCGCGGGCCTGGGTGACCGGCCACCTGGAGCGGCTCGGACTGGTCGGCTTCGACTGCGTGCGCTGCCGGGACGATGTCGCCCACGCCAAGCCCGACCCGGAGCTCTACCTCTCCGTCTGCGCCTGCCTGCGCGTCGAGCCGCGGGAGGCGCTGGCGCTGGAGGACTCGGCCAACGGCATCGCCGCCGCCAAGGCGGCCGGGCTGCGCTGCGTCGCCATCCCCAACGGGATGACGGCCGGCCTCGACCTCAGCGCCGCCGACCTCCGGATCGGTTCCCTGGCCGCGGTCCCGCTGGTCGAGCTGCTGGAGCGGCTGGCGTGAAGGCGCTGGTGCTGGGCGGTCCCGGCTTCATCGGCACGGCGACCTGCAAGGAGCTGATGCGCCGCGGCGTGGAGACGATCGCCGCGAGCCGGACCCCGCACCCCTACGGGACCTTCACCAGCCATCTCGCCTTCGACCGCGCCGACGAGGCCGAGCTCGCCCGCGTCCTGGGCGAGGTCGCACCCGACGTCCTCCTCGACCTCGCCGCCTACCAGCCCTCCGAGGTGGAGGCCGTGATCCGCCATTTCCGGGGTAGCCGCTACATCTTCACCTCGACCGGCGTCTACCCCGACCTCTTCGAGGACCGGCCGGCCCGGGAGGAGGACTTCAAACCGCTCGAGGGCGAGCCGCCCCCGGAGCCGGTCGAGTACCGCGAGGGCAAGCGCTGGTGTGAGACGGTGCTGGCTCGCAGCGGCGGCTTTCCCTGGACGGTGATCCGGCCGCCCGCCGTGGTCGGTGCCGGCGACCACACGCTCCGGATCGCGGCCTACCTGGAGCGGGTCGAGGACGGCGGCCCCCTCCTGGTGCCGGCCGAGTCCTACCGCCGCCAGGCGGGCCTGGCCTGGGTGCGCGACGTCGGCTACGCCCACGCCCTCGCGGCCGACCTCTCCCGGCCGGCGGGCGGCAAGGCCTACAACGTCGCCTTCGAGGGCGTCAGCCTGGCGGACCTGATCGAGGCGCTGGGCAGGATCCTGGGCAAGCCCGCCGTGATGGTCCCGATCCCCTTCGCCGAGCTGCCCAAGGGCGCCAGCCCCTACGGGCCCGACCCGCGCCGCTCGGCCGGCTACGACCTCAGCCGGATCCGGTCCGACCTCGGCTTCGAGCCCTCCGCGCTGGAAGACTGCCTGGCCGAGGTGCTGGCCTGGTACCGGGTCGAGCGGCCCTCCCACCCGGGCTACGCCGGCCGGGCCCGGGAGCTGGAGCTGGCGGCCGGCTAGTAGCGGTCCTCCGCCTCGCCGCTCAGGAGCCAGGGCAGCGCGGAGGCCATCGGCACCACCAGGCCTCGGTAGGCCAGGCTGCCCAGCGTCTTGCGTTCGAGGATGCCGAGGAGCGCGTCCTGGGCCGCCGCCACCGCGGATTCGCGGACGTCCTGGGCCAGGGCGAGCCACGCCTCGCCGCGCGCGACCTGGAAGATCTGCTGCTCCGCCCCCCGCCACTCGGGGTCGTCTTCCGCGCGCCGCTCGGCGCTGGTGCGGATCTTGTCCTCCGCCGCGGCGACCTCGCGCCAGGCCTGGGCCGCGCGCTCGATCCCGGTCGGTCCGAGCAGGCGCAGGTCCTCCAGCAGTCGCTTCACCTCGTCGTTCATTTCAGAGCTCCTCCCGGTAGGGCGGGTCGCCGCGGTGGGCCGCCATCAGGTAGCTGGTCGTGAAGTCGCCTTCCCACCAGTGGTCGCGGGGCAGGGTCCCCTCGACCCGGTAGCCGGCCTTCTCGTACGCTCGCCGGCCGCGGGGGTTGGTCTCGTAGACCTTCAGGTAGACCTTCTCCATCCCCAGCTCGCGGAAAGCGTAGGCGGTGGCGAGCCGGCAGGCCTCGGTCCCGTAGCCGCGGTTCCAGCGGGCCGGCGGGCCGATCCAGATGCCCCACTCGCAGTTACGGTCGCGGAAGTCGAGCTCGCGGAGCCCGGTGTTGCCGAGGAAGGCGCCGTCCTCGAGGCACTCGACGGCCCAGTTGATCGTCGAGGGATCGTGGCGGCGCATCCAGTCCAG
>DIZV01000074.1:8307-8550 GCA_002427995.1 Chloroflexi bacterium UBA6019 | reverse complement strand
TCGGGGAGCGGGGCGCGGAGCTTGACGAGCTCGCCGCAGAGGTCCACGAGGGCGAGTGTAGTTGCCCCCCGCTAGACCGGGACCAGGAGGCTCTCGAGGTCGCGCGGGTACTCGGTCAGGATCCGGCTGCCATCCTCCGTGATGGCCACGGTGTCGGAGTGGCGAAAGCCTCCCAGGCCGGGCAGGTAGAGCCCCGGCTCGATCGTGAAGACCATGCCCGGTTCGAGGATCGCCGGGTCGCCC
>DIZV01000074.1:4128-8097 GCA_002427995.1 Chloroflexi bacterium UBA6019 | reverse complement strand
CGGCGCTCGGCTCGCCGACGATGAGCGTCCGCTCGAGCTCTGAGCGGTAGCCGTCGATCTCCGCCGCGGCGCCGCTCACCAGCACGTCGCCCGGCAGCACCGCGTGGCCGCGGACGAAACCGTGCGGCAGCGCGGTGCTCTTGCCGCCGACGAACATCGCCGTGATCCCCGAGCCGCCGTGCCCCTTCGGTCGCCAACCGGGCATCTCCGCGACCATCTCCCGGAGCGTCTCCAGCTCGGCCGGCGCATAGGATTCCATCTCCGTCCGGCCGGGCCGGATCGCGTCCTGCATCCGCCGGTGACCGCGGACCGCCCAGTCGCAGGCGACCTCGATGCAGCGGAGCTCGGCGGCGGACTTCACTCGCCGGAGCTCCTCGACCAGCAGCTCCCCGTCCGCGACCGGGTGGCCGGTGAGGTCGCTCAGCCGCGGCCCGCGGTAGCCCCAGAAGGGAACCTGGCCGTCGTGGTCCGCCGCGGTCCGGGCGGGCGCGGCGTTGATGTCGAGCAGAGCCCGCCTGACGTACTCCATCGGGTGGGTCTCGCCGGGGTACTCGAAGTAGACGTCGACCCGGTCGATGCCGGGGATGGCCTCGGCATGCTCCTTCTCGACCGCCGGCACCACCAGGGCGCCGTAGCCGGCGCCGAGGACAAGCGCGACCGGCCGCTCGGTCGGGATGTGGTGGAAGCCGGTGAGGTAGGCGATTCGCGCCGGGTAGAAGACGACCAGCGCGTCGAAACCGGCGGCGTCCATCCCCGCCCCGACCGCCTCCCGGCGAAAGGCGAACTCGCGGGCGGAGATCCCGGGAGGTTTCAGTAGGACGCTAATTTGCGCATCGCTGTCGCGATGCGTTCGGGGCTGGGCAGGAAGAACTCCTCCTGCGGCTTGTTGAAGGGCATCGCCGGGACGTCGGGCCCGGCGACCCGGATGACGGGCGCGTCGAGCATCTCGAACCCCTCCTCGGCGATGATCGCCGCGATCTCGGCGCCGAAGCCGCCCGTCAGGTTGTCCTCGTAGACCACCAGCGCCCGCGCCGTCTTCTCGACCGAGGCGAGGATCGCCGGCTTGTCGAGCGGCGCGATGGTCCGGATGTCGACGACCTCGACGCTGATCCCCTCCTGCGCCACCTCCTCCGCCGCCTGGAGGCAGTAGTGGACCATCAGGCCCCAGGCGAAGACGCTGAGCCGGGTGCCCTCGCGGCGGACGGCCGCCTTGCCGATCGGCGTCACGTAGTCGCCCTCGGGGATCTCGCCCTTGATCAGCCGGTAGGTCTTCTTGTGCTCGAAGAACATGACCGGGTCAGGGTCGCGGATCGCCGCCTTGAGCAGGCCCTTGGTGTCCTCCGGCGTGCTCGGGATGACGATCTTCAGCCCCGGCACGTGGGCGTAAAACGCCTCCACCGACTGGGAGTGGTAGAGCCCGCCGTGGACGCCGCCACCGAAGGGCGCGCGGATCACGATCGGGCAGCCGAAGTCACCGTTGGAGCGGTAGCGGATGCGGGCCGCCTCGCTCACGATCTGGTCGAAGGCGGGGTGAATGAAGTCGGCGAACTGGATCTCGGCGACCGGGATGGTGCCGTTCATCGCCGCGCCGATGGCGACGCCGATGATGCTCGACTCGGCGAGCGGGGTGTCCAGCACCCGCGCCTCGCCGTAGCGGTCGTAGAGCCCCTCGGTGGCGAGAAATACCCCACCCTTGCGGCCGACGTCCTCGCCCAGAACCCAGACCCGCTCGTCCCGCTCCATTTCTTCCATCAGCGCTTCGCGAACGCCTTCGATGAGCGTCTTCTGCGTCACGCCGACTCCTCCGCGAAGACGTTGCGCAGGGTGTCCTCGGCGAGCGGGGAAGCGGCCGCCTCGGCGTAGGTTACGGCCGCGTCAACCTCGGCGGTGGCCTCCTGCTGGACGCTGTCGTCGACGTCCTCGGCCATCACGCCCTCGTCGAGCAGGTAGCCCCGGAAGCGCTCGATCGGGTCGCGGCGGAGCAGCGCCTCGAGCTCCGCCTGGGGGCGGTAGCGGCGCTGGTCGTCGTCGGAGGAGTGGGAGGTGAAGCGGGCCACCTTGGCCGAGATCAGCGTCGCGCCGTCGCCGCCCCGCGCCCGTTCGACCGCCGCCTTCACCGCCGCATAGGAGGCGAGGAGGTCGCCACCGTCGACGGTGACGCCCGCGATGCCGTACCCGACCGCCCGCTTGGCGACGTTGTCGATTCCCATCTGGAGCCGGTGCGGCACCGAGATCGCGTAGTCGTTGTCCTGGACGATGCAGATGAAGGGGAGCCGGTGGACGCCGGCCCAGTTGAGGCCCTCGTGCCAGTCGCCCTGGGAGGTCCCGCCCTCGCCGATGCAGGTGACCGCGACCTCGTCCAGGCCCCGCACCTTGGCCGCGTAGGCGATCCCCGCGGCGTGGCAGATCTGGGTTCCCACGACGCTCGACTTGGTCATGATCCGGAGGCGCGAGCTGCCGAAGTGGGAGGGCATCTGGCGGCCGCCGGAGTTGGGGTCCTCGGCTCGGCCGAAGACGGAGAGCATGAAGTCGCGGGCGGTCTGGCCGAGGGCCAGGCAGAACGCCAGGTCGCGGTAGTAGGGGACCAGCCAGTCGGACCCGGGCCGCATCGCGTTGGCGGCGGCGACCTGGATCGCCTCGTGGCCCTGGCCGGAGATCACGAAGGGCGCCTTGCCCTGGCGGTTGAGAACCCACATCCGGCGGTCGACGGCGCGCGCCAGGACCATCTGGCGGTACATCGTGAGGAGCTGGTCGGAGTCCAGGCCGAGGGCTGCGTGCCGGGTCTCTTTGGCGGTTGCCATTCAGAACCTCACCACTCGTCTCAATCTTACTGGCAGGGGCTGGGGGCGAGGGCTAGACTGGACTCTGGGTAGGGAGAGAGACCCGTGGTCCGGAGGTTATCGAATTTCGTTCTCGTCTGAGGTCAAGAGCGAGCTCTCGGGCCTGATCCCGGCCCGGACCTGCTGCCAGCTGGCGGAGCTGAGCGGGGTCTTCTACTCGACGCGCGGCCGCCTGATCCAGACCGGCAACGGCAACGCCGCCTACTTCTCGCTGCTCCGCAACTCGGTGGCCCGCAAGGTCGTCCGGCTCTCCCGGAGCCTCGCCCAGGTCGATGCCAAGTACCACGCGGAACGCCACGCCAAGCGGACCGCGTTCTTCATCGAGGTGCCGCTTCCGGCGGCCCTGGAACCGGCTTTCACCTTGCCGGCCGCCCGGGCGCTCCCGACCAAGCCCTGCGACCGCAAGAACTTCTTCCGCGGGTTCTTCCTCGGCTGCGGCTCGGTCAACGCGCCCTCCACCCGCTACCACCTGGAGCTGGTCGCGCCGACCCTCGGCTGGGCCACCGTCCTCCTCTGCCTCCTCCACGAAGCACAGGTCCGGGCCGGCGTCGTCGAGCGTGCCGGCCAGCACGTCGTCTACGTCAAGGACGCGGAGGGGATCGTCCGCTGCCTCCAGCTGATGGGTGGCAATCGCGCCGTGATGGAGTTCGAGAACGTCAGGGTGGTGCGCGACGTGCGGGCGCAGGTCAACCGCCGGCTCAACTTCGAGACCGCCAACATCGACAAGACGATCGGGTCGGCGATGCGCCAGGTGGAGGCGATCCGCAAGCTCGACGAGGACCAGGGCCTGGAAACGCTTCCGCCCTCGCTCCGGGAGATGGCGCGCCGGCGGACGGAGAACCCCGAGCTCAACCTCTCCGAGCTGGCGACGCTGATGAACCTCTCCAAGTCGGCGGTCAACCACCGCTTGCGCCGCCTGGTCGAGATCTCCGAAACCGGCGCCGAGGTCAGCAAGACCGCGAGCCGATAACCAGACCGGGCCACCCGGCGTTGCATGGCCATGACGCACCGCCTGCTGGCCTGCCTGGCGGTGCTCGCCGTGGCCTCCTGCGGCAGCCCCGGGGGCGCCACAGGCAGGCCTTCGCCGTCGCCCTCTCTCGCGGCCTCAACCACGCCCAGCTCGACGGCG
>DIZV01000074.1:2802-3924 GCA_002427995.1 Chloroflexi bacterium UBA6019 | reverse complement strand
CCCGGCTCCGCCCCGGCGCTGATCGCGCAGGTCGGTTACCTGGTCGCGCAGTCGGGTCCCTTCGTGCTCGGCTGCAGCTTCGGCCACGGCACCGCGACCGTCGGCGAGTCGTGCGTCAACAGCCTCTGCGAGACGTGGACGGTGGACCTGCTCAGCCACCGCATCCTTTCCCACCTCACCAACTTTGCGGCGGTCGACCCCACCAGCTCCCTGGAAGGAGTCCTCTCACCCGATGGCACGCTCCTGGCCGTGTCTGGCTCCCGAGCGGTGGGCTCGACGATCTACCGGACCGCCAGCGGCACGGTGGTCACGACCCTGAGCGGCAGCAAGATCGTGGCCTTCACGGCCGATGACAAGGCCGTCCTGGTCGTCCACGCCAGCGGTTCCGCGCAGCTTCTCGACCTCAGCGGCGGCGTGATCGCCACCCTTCCCGGAGCGGAGGTCGAGAGCGCCCTCGCCGAGCCGGGCGGGAGCCGGTTGGCGGTCGCCCTGGGCAGCCCCGGCGCTACCTCGACGGGCTACCCCGGCCCCGCCGACATCGTGGTCGTCGGTGTCGACGGCCAGGTGGCGCCCATCGCCCAGGGAGTCCTGCCCCAGTTCTGATTCCGGGAACTCTTACGCTTATCTCATGACCATCAAAGTGGGGATCAACGGGTTCGGCCGGATCGGCCGCAACATCTATCGTGCGGCCACCAAGCTCAACCCCGAGATCGAGATCGTCGCCGTCAACGACCTCGGCGATGCTCACACCTTCGCCCACCTTCTGAAGTACGACTCGGCGCTCGGCACCTTCGGTCCGGCGGTCAGGTCGGGCGAGGGGACGATCACCGTCGGCGACCGGTCGGTCAAGTTCCTCAGCGAGCGCGACCCGGCCGGCCTCCAGTGGCGGGAGCTCGGCGTCGACATCGTGGTCGAGTCGACCGGACTCTTCACCGACGCCGCCAAGGCGCGGGTGCACATCGACTCGGGTGGCGCGAAGAAGGTGATCATCTCCGCCCCCGCCACCAACCAGGACTACACCTTCGTGATCGGCGTCAACCAGCAGGGCTACGAGCCCGCCTCGATGCACGTCGTGTCGAACGGCAGCTGCACCACCAACTGCCTGGTGCCGGTGGTCAAGGT
>DIZV01000074.1:0-2668 GCA_002427995.1 Chloroflexi bacterium UBA6019 | reverse complement strand
AAGCTGCAGGACCTGCCCCACAAGGACCTCCGCCGGGCGCGGGCGGCCGCCGACAACATCATCCCGACCTCGACCGGCGCCAACCGGGCCGTCTCCGAGGTTCTTCCCGAGCTGAAGGGGAAGTTCCAGGGCATGGCCTTCCGGGTGCCGCTGCTCGACGTGTCGGTCGTCGACCTGACCGTCCAGCTCGGGAAGTCGACCACCGCCGAGGAGGTCAACGGGGCCTTCGACGCGGCCGCCGCCGGCTCTCTCCGGGGGATCCTGGCGGTCAGCCACGAGGAGCTCGTCTCGAGCGACTTCAAGAACGATCCCCACTCGTCGACCGTCGACGCTCCCCTGACCCTGATGCAGGGTGGCGACTGGGCAAAGGTCGTCTCCTGGTACGACAACGAATGGGGCTTCAGCTGCCGGATGGTGGACCTCATCAGCTTCATGGCCGAGCGGCTCTGAAAGCCTGCTTCGACTCGCTCCAGCTGCGCGGCAGGCGGGTGCTGGTCCGCGAAGACCTGAACGTTCCGATGGAGGCCGGCCGGATCTCCGACGACACCCGGATCCGCGCCGCCCGGCCGACCCTCGAGAAGCTGCAGCAGATGGGCGCCCGGGTCATCGTGATGTCGCACCTCGGGCGGCCGGAGGGCAAACCGAATCCGGAGCTCTCGCTCCGGCCGGTGGCCGAGGCGATGGGCGTGCGCTTTGTGGACGACTGCCTCAAGCCCGCCGGCGAGATGGGTGAGGGCGAGGTCGTGCTGCTGGAGAACGTCCGCTTCCACCCCGGCGACGAGGAGAACGACCCCGAGTTCGCCCGCCGGCTCGCCGAGCAGGGCGAGGTCTACGTCAACGACGCCTTCGCCGCCTCCCATCGCTCCCACGCCTCGGTGGTCGGTGTCGCCCACTACCTGCCCGCCTACGCCGGCTACCTCATGCTGGCCGAGCTGGAAGCGCTCCACCGCGCCCTCGACGACCCGCGGCGGCCGGTCGTCGCGGTGGTCGGCGGGGCCAAGGTCTCGACCAAGGCCGGCGTCCTCGCGCACCTGCTGCCGCGGGTCGAGTCCCTGGCCGTGGTGGGCGCGATGGCGAACACCTTCTTCAAGGCCCGCGGGGCGGAGGTGGGTTCGAGCCTGGTCGAGGACTCAGCGCTCGACGCCGCCCGCCAGGTGGAGCGGGAGGGCGGCGCCAAGCTGGTCCTGCCGGTGGACTCGGTGATCGCCCGGAAGGCCGAGCCGGGGGCCCTGACGCGGGTCGCCGGCGTCGACGGCATCGAGCCGGGGTGGATGATCCTCGATATCGGGCCGGCGACGGTCGCGCTGCTCGGCGAACGGCTGCGAGGTGCCGGCACCGTCGTCTGGAACGGTCCGGCCGGCGTCGCCGAGATCCCCGAGTTCGCCGCCGGCACCCGCGCGCTGGGCGAGGCGATCGCCGGGAGCGGCGCCTTTTCGCTGGTCGGCGGCGGGGATACCGCGGCGGCGGTTGACAAGCTCGGGCTGACCGGCTTCTCCCACGTCTCGACCGGCGGCGGAGCGACACTCGAGGCGATGGAGGGCAAGGAGCTGCCCGGGGTTTCGATTTTGAAGGAGGCGGACGGTGGATAACAGGCCAGTGCTGGCGGCGAACTGGAAGATGAATCCGACCTCCGCCGGCGAGGCGGCCGAGCTGGTCAAGGCCATCGCCGACGCCGCCCGCGGGCAGCAGCAGGTGACGGTCGCCGTCTTTCCGCCCTTCGTCTGGCTTCTCGGCGTGCTCGAGCTGCTCGAGGGGACGAGCCTCCAGCTGGGCGCCCAGGACTGCTACTGGGAACCTTCGGGGCCCTTCACCGGCGAGGTCTCGGCCGCCATGCTCGCCGGCATCTGCCAGTGGGTGATCGTCGGCCACTCCGAGCGGCGGGCGATGGGGGAGACCGACGAGCAGGTGGCTCGGAAGGCGGGCGCGGCGCTCGCCGCCCAGCTGACGACGATCATCTGCGTCGGCGAGAACCAGGAGCAGATGGATGCCGGCCGCGCCAGCGAGGTCGTCGCCGCCCAGGTCACGGCCGCCCTCGCCCAGGCGTCCGCGGACGACTCGGGCCGCCTGGTCCTCGCCTACGAACCGATCTGGGCGATCGGGACCGGCAAGAACGCCGGCCCCGAGCACGCCTACGGGATGATGCGGCTGCTCCGGGAGACCGCCTCCGGCATCATCGGCGAGAGGGCCGGGCTCCATCTCCGCGTCATCTACGGCGGTAGCGTCAACGCCGCCAACATCGAGTCCTACGTCGAGCTGCCACAGTGCGACGGCTGCCTGGTCGGCGGGGCGAGCCTCAAGGCGGAAGAGTTCTCGGCCATGATCCGGAGCACCGCCGGCGTCTACGCGACGGCCGGCTCGTGAGGAAGATCCTCTACGTCGTCCTCGACGGTCTCGGCGACCGGCCCAGCGCCGCGCTCGGCGGCAGGACCCCGCTGGAGGCGGCCGACACCCCCTTTCTCGATGAGCTGGCCCAGAAGGGCGAGACCGGCCTGATGGATACCATCGGGCCCGGAATCGCGCCCGAGTCCGACGCGGCCGTGATGAGCATCCTCGGCTACGACGTGGAGGAGTTCTACACCGGCCGGGGGCCGCTCGAGTCGCACGGCGCCGGGATGGCGGTCCCCGAGGGCTGCCTGGCCTGGCGCTGCAATTTCGGCACCGTCGACGC
>DIZV01000100.1:6634-9580 GCA_002427995.1 Chloroflexi bacterium UBA6019 | reverse complement strand
TCCGGCCCTGCGGGCCACCTCCCACTGCGTGGGGAGGCAAGGCGACTCCAGGCTAGTTGGCCACCCGCTCGTGGTTGAGGCCCCAGGCCAGGTAGCGGAGCAGGGCGGAGACCTCGTAGCGGGAGCGGACCGGCACCGTGGTTCCGGTTTCGATGGCCGATCGCAGGGCCCGGGTTGAGCGGCCGTTGAAGGCCGTGGCGGATTTGCCGATCGCGTCCAGGATGTGCGCGTCGGAGCTGCCGGTGCAGGCGCAGCCGGAGCCATCGGCCAGCCTCCGGGCGAGCACGTTGGCGAGGCCCAGGCCGGGCGTCGAGTTCTCCACCTCGATGGCGTCGAAGTCGAGCTCGGCGGCCAGCCAGCCGACGCCGTGGACGGAGCCGCGGAAGCGCTCTGCCATCCGCTCCGTGCGCCAGAAAGGATGGGCGGCGATGGCCAGGCCGCCCTGGCGGTGGATCTCGTCGATGGTGGCGGCGGCGCTCAGGTCGGGGCGGACGCGGCGCTCCAGGAAGAGGCCGATGATGTGGCCCTGGCGGCTGGAGACCTCCTCGCCCACGATAACCTTCACCCCCCCGGTGCGGGCGCTGTGCTCGACCGCCCGCAGCGCCCCTTCGATGGTGTCGTGGTCGGTTATGGCGATGACATCGAGGTCGGTTTCGAGCGTAACGTGATCGACCACCTCCACCGGGGAGGGCCAGCCGTCGCTGTGCGACGTATGGAGGTGCAGGTCGGCGAGTCCCTGGGCGGGCATTCGGTGGACGCCAGCGTCCGTTCCCGGGGCGACATTCCGCAGACAATTCGGCGCAGGTATTCCAAACGGCGCGGGAAATTGAGAGGATTTCGGACCGGAGGTGTTGTTGTGGAAGGTTTGATGCAGGACTACGAGCTGACGATTCAGCACGCCCTATGGCGGATCAAGCGCCTTTTCCCGCGCAAGGAGATCGTCACCAAGCAAGAGGTGGGCGTCCATCGCACCACCTACGGCGAGATGGTGCCGCGGATCAACCAGCTGGCCGGCGCGCTGCGGCGGCTCGGCATCAAGGAGGGCGACCGGGTCGGCACCCTCTGCTGGAACAACTACCGCCACCTCGAGCTCTACTACGCCGTCCCCTGCATGGGCGCTGTGCTCCACACGCTCAACCTACGGCTCTTTCCGAAGGATCTGCAATTCGTCATCGAGGATGCCGACGACCAGGTCATCTTCATCGACCAGACGCTGATCCCGATCCTGAACCAGCTGGCCGGCAAGATCCCGGCCGTCAAGCGCCTCGTGCTGATCTCCAACGGCCAGCCGGTCCCCGAGCACCAGCTCGGGGAGATGCTCGACTACGAGACGCTGCTGGCCGCGGAGTCGACCGACTACCCCTGGCCCCAGCTCAAGGAGCAGTCGGCGGCGGCGATGTGCTACACCTCCGGCACGACCGGCAACCCGAAGGGCGTCGTCTACTCCCATCGGTCGCAGTTCCTTCACACGATGGGCGTGCTCCAGGTCGACAACCTGGCCCTGAGCGAGAAGGAAACCGTCTTCCCGATCGTGCCCATGTTCCACGCCAACAGCTGGGGGCTTCCCTATGCGTGCGGGTTCGCCGGCAGCAAGATCATCTTCCCCGACCGCTGGATGGGTGACGCGCCCAGCGTCGTGGAGCTGGCGGAGACCGAGGGCGCGACCATCGTCGCCGGCGTGCCGACGATCTGGACCAATGTCGCCGGCTACCTGGAGCAGACCGGGAAGCGGCTGCCCAAGGTGCACACGGTAATCTGCGGCGGTTCGGCCATCCCGCGCTCGCTGATGGAGCGGATGGACAAGCTCGGGCTCCACATGCTCCACGCCTGGGGCATGACCGAGACCTCGCCCCTCGGCTCGACCGGGGTCGTCCGGAGCTGGATCCCGGAGAACCAGGTCCTCGACCGGCGCCTCACCCAGGGCATCGCGGTCTCCGGGGTCGAGATCCGGATCGCCGACCCCGCCAGCTTCGAGGAGCTGCCCTGGGACGGGGTCGCCTTCGGTGAGATCCAAGTCAAGGGCCCCTGGATCGCCAAGGGTTATTACAACAATGCCGACCCCGAGAAGATGACGCCCGACGGCTGGTTCCGCACCGGCGACGTCGCCAAGATCGACCCCGACGGCCACATCATCATCGTCGACCGGACCAAGGACGTCATCAAGTCAGGCGGCGAGTGGATCTCCTCCGTCGACCTCGAGAATGCGATCATGGGTCACCCGAAGGTGCTCGAGGCGGCTGTCATCGGCCTCCCCCATCCCCGCTGGGACGAGCGCCCGGTCGCCTTCGTCGTGGAGCGGCCGGAATACAAGGGCAAGGTCACCTCAGAAGAGATCCGGGAGTTCCTCGACGGCAAGATCGCCAAGTGGTGGCTGCCGGACGAGATCCGCTTCATCACCGAGGTTCCGAAGACGTCCGTGGGCAAGTTCGACAAGAAGGTTTTGCGAAGCGGCGCCAAACCCTTCACCGAGGCGGCCAACGCGACCGCCCAGAGATAGAGATTGACTCTGCCCCGGAGCACCATAAACCGGCCTCGTGATCGTTAGTTTCCGCTAGTGGACCATCTCGGTCGGTTTCCGGTCGAGTCCGAGCTCGGACGCGGCGCTATGGGCGTGGTCTATCGAGGCTTCCATCCCGGGCTCGAGGTCCCGGTCGCGATCAAGGTGCTGAGCGAAACCTACTCCCGGGACGCCCAGTTCCGGCGGCGGTTCCAGCGGGAGGCGGCGGCGATCGCCGCGCTCAATCATCCCGGGATCGTCCGCATCTACGACTTCGACGAGGACCGCGAGTCGCTCTTCATCGTGATGGAGTTCGTCGACGGCGAATCGCTCCGGCTGATCCTCCAGAACAAGGGCCGGATCCCCGTCCACCAGGCGCTCGACGTCACCCAGCAGCTACTCTCGGCGGTCGGCGCCGCCCACGCCCACAACATCGTCCATCGCGACCT
>DIZV01000100.1:0-6501 GCA_002427995.1 Chloroflexi bacterium UBA6019 | reverse complement strand
TGCTGGTCGACACCGGCGGCCTCACCGGCACCGACGCCATCATCGGGACGCCGACGTACATGTCGCCCGAGCAGGTGCGCGGCGACGCCGTGGATGGCCGCTCCGACATCTACGCCCTGGGCGCGATCCTCTACGAGCTGTTGAACGGGACGCCACCCTTCGTCGGGCAGCTCGCCACCGTCCTCCACTCTCAGCTCAACAGCGACCCGCCGGAATCGCCGGCGATCCCGGGACCGGTCATGGCGATGATCCGCAAGGCGATGGCGAAGGACCCCAAGAAGCGGTTCGCCACCTGCGAGGAGTTCGCGGGCGCTCTGCTCCAGCTCGACACCGCGCAACTGGCGGCGGGCGGCGGGGCGGCGGCCCCGGAGTCGCCCGCCCGCGGCCTCGGCTTCCGGATCCCCGGGCTCAAAGCCCGCGAGCACGAGCCGCTCGGCGAGCAGCACACCCAGACCCGGACCACCTGCACCGAGCGCAACTGCACCCACCACACCGAGTGGATGTGCAGCTACCAGGACCGGACCGGCTACGAGTGCGGCACCTGGTGGTGCGGCAAGCACATCTCCCGGGTCGGCAACGACCCCTTCTGCCGCCGCCACGCGAGCGTGATCAGGGCGCTCTCCGTCAACGCCGGAACGATCCGCGAGATCAAGCACCTGCCGGCGGTGGACGACCGCTCCCTGGCGCTGGCGGCCCTGGTCGGCGGCGACGTCGACAAGGACATCACCGAGATCCTCCGGCGCCGCTACAGCAGCCGCAAGGACGTGACCGTGCAGGCCGACCGCGCCGTCCGGGAGAACCGGACCGGCAATTTGGTCGCCTGGGAACGGAACTGGTCGGCGGCTCGCAATCAGGGCTATGAGACCCGGATCACGCTGCTGGTGACGGCCGACGAGCCGTCGGTGGTCAAGCTCAGCGTCGGCAGCATGGAAATCTTTTCCGGCGTGCCGGACTGGATCAAGCGCCGGCTCGAAGGCAAGCCTCCGAACCATTCCGACCGGGCCAACTTCCGGGCCCGGCTGGTCCAGACCGTGACCGAGGCGGTCGACCGGCCGGCGCCCCTCGCCGGGGGCTTCCACCCCGCCGCCCTCGCCGAGCCGGGGGTGTTGCCGCCGCAGCCGCTGCCCGACATCGACCCGCGGCTGCTCGAGGGGCTGGTCATGCGTACTTTCGCGGCGAGCCCCTCGAGCATCGCCGCCCATGAGGCGGCGAGCCGCCTCGCCCTTCCCTTCGGGAGCCTGGAGCCGCTGCTCCACAAGCTGACCGCCGACCGCCTGCTGGAGGCGGGAGGGATCTCACCGGCGGGTACCGACAAGCCGGTCCAGGAGCGGATGACGTACGCGATGACGAACCAGGGCCGGTCGGTGACCGAGGAGCTGAGCCGCACCGGCACTCACTACCTCGGCCCGGCGCCGGTCACCCTCGCCGATTACAACCGGATGACGACGGAGGTGATCCTCCCCGGCCTCGACCCCGAGCTGGTCCGCCAGTCGCTCGACGGCCTTGAACTGGCGTCCGGGATCGAGGACGCGGTCCGGGCCGCGGTCAACTCGCGGGGCTCGATGTTCATCTACGGCTCACCCGGCAACGGCAAGACCTCGCTGGCGCGCCGCATCCCCCACCTCCTCCGCGGCCCGATCCTGGTCCCCCATGCGATCGACCTCGGCGGCGGCGAAGTTATGGTCGTCTATGACCCCGCCGTCCACAAGCTGGAGTCCGACCAGCCCCACGACCAGCGCTGGCTGCGGGTGGTCCGGCCGCTGGTCCAGGTCGGCGGCGAGTTCAGCGTCGAGATGCTGAACGCGACCTGGGACCCAGCCGGCCGGGTCTACCAGGCACCGCTTCAGCTGAAGGCGAACGGGGGTGTGCTCCTGGTCGACGACTTCGGCCGTCAGCCGGTCACTCCGAAGCAGATCCTCGACCGGTTGATGGTCCCGCTCGAGCAGGCGGTCGACCACCTCCAGCTGGCCGGGAGCGGCCGCAAGGTGGAGATCCCCTTCCGGGCGATGCTGATCTTCTCGACCAACCTCACTCCCAACGACCTTCTCGACGAGGCCTACCTCCGGCGCCTCGCCTACAAGGTCCGGATGCCGGACCCCACCCCCCAGGTCTACCAGCGGATCTTCGAGCGGGAGCGAAAGCGCCTCGGGATCCCCGCCAACCCGAAGGCGTTCCCCCAGATCGGCCAGCTCTACGGCAGCATGTCGATCCGCGGCAACCACCCGCGCGACCTGCTCGAACGGCTGGTCGACGTGGCCAGCGCCCGGGGCGTCAAGCCCGAACTCACGACCGAGTTGATCGACGCCGCCTGGCGAACCCTCTTCGTGGCGACCTGACCGCTCAGCCGATCGGGAACGGCAGGTAGGCGCGAAGTCTCTCGGAGAGCTGTACCGACGTCGTCTGGGACTTGACCCGGTAGTCCCGGGCACCGAGCTGCATGCCCTCGCGGATCATCGACGGCTCGCCGTAGTTGGAGAGGATCAGGACTGGGACTCCCGCCAGCCGGGGATCGGCGGAGATCGAACGAAGGACGTCGAGCCCGGGCACCTGCGGTCGCCGGATGTCGAGCCGGATCAGGTCCGGAACTCACTCCTGAACCAGGTGCAGGCCGGTCGCCCCATCGGGGGCGTGGGCCACCTCGAAGCCATCCGTCTCCAGCTGCAGCCGGTACCTGGTGGCGATCGCGAGGTCGTCCTCGATCAACGCCACCTGCGGCGGTCGGTTGTCACCCGCCAGGCGGAAGAGGAGGAACGATTCCTCGCGGGGCGCTGCTGGGGCGGCAGGAAAAGGGTCATCACGGGTTCACTCCTCGCGGAGGGGAACGGCGAGATGGGAGTCGGGATCGCTGGTGCGGCGAAGAGGATTTGAACCTCCACGGGGTTGCCCCCACTAGGTCCTGAACCTAGCGCGTCTGCCGTTCCGCCACCGCCGCTCAGCGAGTTGAAAAGTATACCCACGCTCTTACACTCACCCCGGTGATCGCGCGGCCCGACGAGATCCTTCCTCTCTACCGGGCGATCAAGCTCGTCGGCATCCTGGCAATGGCGATCTTCGCGGCCGGGATCGTGGAGTTCCTCAGCTTCGAACCGCCCGGCCAGGCGACGGGCACCGTCGCCCGCGTCGCCGGTGTTTACGCCTACGACTCTTCGAACCGCTCCGCGGGCGGGACCGCTCGCGAGAGCTTCCGCCGCGACGAGCCCTTCGCCGCGGTCGTCGACTGGTCGTCGATTCCCGCCGGGACGGTCGTCGCGGCCCGCTGGTTCGACTCCTTCGGCGAGGTCGTCGGGCAGGTCGGCCCGGCTCCGGCGGCCGCGATGCCTCCGGGGCCGATCCCGGTCGCGCTGCCGGCCGGGCTCCGGCGGAACATCCCGGGAACCTACCTGTTCGTGGTGGAGCGCATCTCACACGGGCAGCCGGTCGAGGTGCTCGCCCGGCGGCTGATCGAGGTCGAGCGGACGTGAGCATCACGGCCCGCGCCGCCAATCCGCGCCACCGGCGGCCCGCCCGCTACCGGCTGGCGATCTCCCTGGCGGCCGTGCTCTTTCTGGTCCTCGTCGCCAGCTCGGCCCTCAGCTACCTCTCTCTCGACCGGATCCCCGGCCGGGGCGCGCTGCTCGGGCTACCCGCCGTCGCCCTCATGGCGGGCGCCACCTGGGTCGGCCTTGGCGCCTTCGAGCACAACCCGGCCGATCGCCGGCGCCACCGGCTCTGGGCGGCGACCCTTTTCGCGCTCGCGCTCCTGCTCTGGCTGCTGCTGCTCGACGTCTTCCTCTTCACCCGGGAGGCGGGCCCGGCGGCGGCGGCCCTCTCGGCGCTGGCCTGCCTGCCCACGACCGGCTTCGGCCTCTGGGTGGTGCACCGCCTCGACCGGGAGGAGAAGGAGCCCTGGCGGCTGGTGCTGGTGGCAACCGCATGGGGCGCCGTCGTCGCGACCTCCCTCGTCATCTGGGTGGAGGGGCTCTTCCAGTCCTGGTCCGTCCACGTCCTCCTCCCCGGGCCCGGGCTGGACGCGTCCAACGCCTTTTCGGCGGGCCTCTTCGAAGAGCTGGCGAAGGGGGTGGCCGTCCTCCTCCTCTACCTCGTCATGCGCGACGAGTTCCACGACGTCGTCGACGGGATCGTCTACGGCGCCGCGGTGGGGCTGGGCTTCAACTTCATGGAAACGGTCGGCTACATGACCTACCTGGACTCGCTCTTTGGGCCTTACGCCGCCGGGTTCCAGTGGTACCACCGGCAGGTCCTCGACCTCTTCTTCGGCCACGCCACCTACACCGCGCTGGTGGGGGCGGGGATCGGCATCGCGCGACAGCTCACGAGCCGCCGCCGGCAGGTCCTCGCGATCGCCTGCGGCTGGCTCGCCGCCATCGCGGCCCACTTCGCCTGGGATGCCTGGCTGACCTTCTTCCCGCTCGGCACCGGAGCGGTGACGCTGCTCCAGGTCCATCTCCGGGTCCTGGCCATGAACGGTCCCTTCACGGCTGTTGTCCTGGTCCTCCTCCTGCTCGGGCGGCGGATCGAGGGCCGCAACCTGGAGCGGCAGCTGGAGCTGGAGGCGGCGACCGGCGAAGGCGCGGTCGAGCCGGCGGAGGTCGCGATCCTCGCTCGCCCCGAGCGCCGGTTGCGGGCCCGGCTGGCCGCCGGCCCCCGCGGCTACCTTCCGGTCGGCCGCCTGCAGCGGGCGCAGATCGAGCTGGCGCTGGAGCGCTGGCATCGCGAGCGGAGCGAGCTGGATCAGCCGCTGGCCGCCGAGCAGGAGCTCCGCGAGCAGATCCGGGCGCTGCGCCTCAGCGCGCCGGCAGACGTCCCCAGAGCACCCGAGCCAGGCTGAGCACCCCCAGAGCGAAGGCGGTCGACCACGTCAGCGCGCTCACCTCGGGCGAGCTGAAGTCGCTTCCGCCGAGGACGGCGTGGAGGAACATGACGGCGAACGCAAGGTAGGCGAGGCGGTGGATCCAGGTCCAGGCCCGCCGCTCCATCCGGCCGCGGAGCCAGCCCGTGATCGCCACCAGCGCGAAGAGGTCGAAGGCGATCGTCCCGAGGCCGAGGGCCAGCCTCCCGACGGCGTCATAGCCGGAGAGGAAGGGGACCACCACGTCGAGCGGCGAGACGCGGGCCGTCTGGTCGAAAAGCAGGCTCACGACGTGGAGCCCGCCGAGCGGGATCCAGAGGATCGCGGTGAATTCGTGGGCCGACTTCAGCGCCCGGTTGGCGGCAAGCGGGCCGAGCAGGCCCGAACGGATCGCAACGCCGGTGACCAGCGAGATCGAAAGTGCGGCGAAGCTGGACAGGCCGCTGACGCGCCCGAGCACCCAGAAGAACTGGTCCAAGGTCACGGGGCCAGGTACCAGCCGGGCGCGTTCTGCTCGAGGTAGAACTCGGCCGCCCGCCGGCCGAGCAGGAAGGCGGTCTTGGCGTGGATCTCGGCGTCCGCCCCACTGGCGGCGATGACTGAAACCTCGGCGAGGTCGGTCTTCGCCGGGCGACCGGTGCGGGGGTCCACGAGGTGGTGAAGGCCGTCCCCCCAGCTGCGCCGGCGGGTGCCGCTGGTGGCGGCTCCACGGTTTCGCAGGAAGACGGTGGTGCCCCCGAAGCCGACCGGCCACCCCCGGCCGTCGAGCCCGGCGCCACGCGCGAAGAGGTCACCGCCGAGGTTGACGAGGCAGTTCTCGCCGAGCCGCTCGGCCAGGCGGTCGGCGAGCCAGCCCTTGGCGATCCCGCCGAGGTCGATCCCGTAGCCAGGCCGCAGCCGCGCGGCACCCGGGCTCACCTCCAGCATGTTGGGCAGGAGCGGTACCGGGTCGAGGGTGACGGTGTCCCGAGCGGTGACTGTCGGGCCCTGGCTGAAAGTGCGGCCGTAACCGGCCGCGATGATCGCGTGGAGGACCCCGGCGTGGACCAGCCCTCCGGAGATGCGGTGGGCGCGCAGGGCCTCCCGGAGCAGGGCTTCGAGGGCGGGGCTCACCCGGACCCAGTCGCCGGCGGAGGCGTTGAAGGCGGAGAGCTCGCTGGCGGGCTCGAAGCGCGTCAGCCGCCGGTGCATCTCCTCGACCCAGGCGCGGCCCTCGGCCAGGGCACCAGGAGGGGTCCCGGCCCCGAAGAGGCTGCAGGTGGTCCCGAGCGACTCGAACTCGAGGGAGTCAGGAGACACTGGTGAAGGTGAGCGGTTGCTGGTCGGCACTCGACCGAATGCTCGGGGTGAGGGTGAGGCGACCGACGGGGCCGGACGCGACCACCCGCGGATTGAGGGGCGCCGAGGGGCTCTTGAGGTGACTCGTGACGTAGCCGGCCGAGCCGGCCGTGGCGACGCCGGTCAGGAGGCAGGCGGCGAGCTTCAGCACCCAGCCCGGCATGGCCTCAGGTGACCCCCACCGCCGACCTGATGAAGGGGACCGGCTCGAAGGTGTCCCCGAGCACCTCTTGGGCGTCGGCGCCGAGGTGCGCCGAGAGGATCTCCTGGTAGACGGACCGAAAGTCGACGTTGTACTTGAGGTTCCCGGTCGG
>DIZV01000121.1 GCA_002427995.1 Chloroflexi bacterium UBA6019 | reverse complement strand
CCTCTTAGCCCGGATCCACCGAAATTCCGGCTGACCGGCGCGGTTGAGGGCCGAAACGGCCGTCTGGTCGGCTGACGGGCGATCGAGCGGACGGGCGGCCGCGGTCCTCTGATCATGAGCGGATGGATCGAGGCGTTCGAGGGCTTGCTGAGGTGGTCGCGGGCAAGCTCTCGCCGGCCCCGGAGCGGCGGGCGAGCCGTCAGCCCCCGATCAGGCGAGGAGTGGGATCGCCCGGAGCCGCGCGAGGGCTGCCCTGAACTCGATCGCCCAGGGCCAACGCGTCGGCAGGTGGAGCGTGAGCCGGCGCGCCGAGCGGGTCAGCCGCCCGGCCACGGCGAACAGCCGGCGGCGGAGCGTCTTGGTCGTGACGATCCCGGCACCCAGGCCGATCCGCGCGGTCCAGCGGGCGAGGTTGTGGGCCATCACCTGGACGGAAAGCCACGCCCCGTTGGCCGCGAACTTGCCGGACGGCAGGTGGTTGAGCGCCATGCCGTACTTGAGGTCCCGGATCGCATTCTCGATCTCGGCGTGGCGGCGATGGTCAGCCTCGAGGACGAGGGTCTCGCCGTCGCGATCGGTGATGAACGCGTGGTAGTCGTACAGCGCGAAGAGGGCGAGCTGGGACCCAGGCGTCGGCTTCACCCGCCGGACGATGAGCCGGACCGGGACGGCGTCCTTCTCGTGGGCGAACGGGATATAGACGGTCTCGGCCACGTCCGCCCCGCCGGCGAGCCAGTACGGGATCGGCGTCCAGGCATCGTCGGGGATCGCCTCGATCAGGCGGCGCACGCTCCGGTGCTGGCGGATCGTGATGCTGAAGCGGACCTTCATCGTCCGGCAGACCGCGACGACGGCGTGGGCATAGAAGCCGCTGTCGGCCCGGACGGTCAGCTGTCCGCTCGCCCCGGCAGCGCGGACCCGGCCGATCGTCTCGGTCAGGAAGTGGGCGGCCCCCCGGGCGGTGTTGGCCCGGCCCTCGCGCAGGCGGGCCATGAGCACGTCGCCGGTCCCGGCCGCGATCGCAAGCAGTGGGTGATAGCCCCGCACGCCCGTGTACCCGTGATGGAGGGCGCCCTCCTTGGCCAGACCGTATGTCTCGCAGATCGTCGAGTCGAGATCGATCGTGAACGGCTCGGCACCCGGACCCGCTCCGGCCGCCCAGGCCCGCCCGAGGAGCTCCCGGCTGACCCGGTCGAGCTGGCGGACGTGGCCCCAGCGGAAGCTCCGCAGGAACGTGCCCAGGGTCGAGGCGGCCTTGACCACGTGACCCAGGACCCGCTCGGTGCCGCCGGCCCGCAGCGCGTTCGCATCGTCGATGCAGTCACCGCCCGCGAGGGCCGACAGGACGAGGGTCAGGAGCTTGTCGCCCGGGTTCGCCCGCCCGGCCGCGGCACCCAGGTCGAGGTGTTCGTCCACCAGCTCGCGCAGGCCGAGATGGTGAGCCAGGGTGGCCGGCAGGAGGAGCCCCGCGTCGGCCACCAGGCGGTCATCGTCGAAGGCCACGTCGAGGCGGTCGAGGCTGTGCGATGATCGCATCAATCAGGTGTCTCCTCTGTTGGGTCGATGGGCTGTTCTCAACGCCATCTTCCCAGTTCAGAAGGGCACCTGATTCGTCGTTTCCGCGCCTCTCAGGCCAAGGTCATCGGTGGATCCGGGGTTAGCGGGAACATCAACCCTCACTCCAAGAGGCGGATGGCGCTGCAGTTCTGGGAGAGCGGATTGTCTGATCACTTCGACACCGAGGATTCTCGGACCGACATCACCGACCTGTACGTCTTTCCGTCGCCGCAGGGCGGCGATCGCTCGGTTCTGATCCTGGACATCAATCCCGACGCCTCCGCCCTCGAGGTCAGCTTCGATCCGGCCGCCAGCTACGAGCTCAAGATCGACACCGACGGCGATCTCGAGGCGGAGGTGGCCTTTCACATCCTGTTCGCCTCGTCCGCGCACGGCGGGGCGACGGCGACCGTCTACAGGGCATCGGACGCCGCGGCCCGGGAGACGGGTGCGATTGGCGAGGCGGTGATTGCCGATGCGCCCGTGTCGATGGAGGGCTCGGCTGGATTCGCGGCTTCGAGTGGCTACCGGTTCTTCGCGGGCCTACGGAGTGACCCGCACTTCAAGGATGCGAAGGGCCTCCATAACGACTTCCAATTCACGGGTGACGATCCGATCGCGCAGCGAAACGTCTTCGGCATCGTGCTCGAGGTCCCGAACGCAGCCCTCGGCGCGGCGCCGATCCGCCTCTGGGCTCGAGCCATGACGCCCGTGCACGGCAAGGTCACGCAGGTCGACCAGGCGGGGCGCCCCGGCATCAACAACACCTTCAACGGACCTGAGGCCGATCGGCTCGCGTTCAACGAGACGCCTCCCGCGGATCAGCGAGCTCGCTTTGGCGACAAGTTCGTCGCCTTCCTCCAGTCCCTGGGCTATCCCGAGGCCGAGGCCAGCGAGCTCGCGCTGGGTTTCCTACCCGACATGCTCGAGTACGACCCGTCCGCCCCGCCCGGCTATCCCAACGGCCGCCGACTGACCGATGACACGGCTGATCTCATCGTCGCCCTGCTGACGAGGGGGCGGGTCACCAGCGACCTCGCCGGGCCGCACACGGACCTGCTCGACGAGTTCCCCTATCTCGGTCCGCCCCATCGAGCTACAAACCCCTAGTCGGACGTCCCGAGGCGACTGCGTTGAGTGGTTGAAGGTCGCCCGCGACGATCACGGTCGCTTGGCGGTTGACGTCCGGCCTCTCTCCGGCCACGCCACTGGCGCTGGCGCCCGAGCCGTCCTTCATCGCTCCAGCCGCGCCCTTGCCGGCCGCGAATTCAGCCACAGACCCTGAGTGCCAACCGGGCGAGCGGTCAGCGGCAGTCAGCATCCGCCGGGCCACGACACAGCCGATCCCGAACCCTCCCCGCGAGGGAAATCGCGGAACTGGTTGGACTGAATCGACACTATCACCCGATGGTGGCTGCCTCGTCGTTTGCCAAGCCCGCACGATGAGGGCATCGTGGGCGGGATCCCGAGCGCCAGTCCAGGAGAAGGTCCACCGCGCCGTCCTCGTTCCCCGCGCCCCGTACTATGCGGTCATGTCGGAAGAGCGCCGGGTCGTCACGATCCTCTTCGCCGACGTCGTCGGGTCGACCGCGCTCGGCGAGGAGCTCGACCCCGAAGACGTGCGGGCGTTGCTCGGGCGGCTGTTCGCGATCGCCAGCGACGCCGTCGAACAGTACGGCGGCCGGGTCGAGAAGTTCATCGGTGACGCGATCATGGCCGTCTTCGGGCCTGCCCATCGCCCACGATGACGATCCGACGCGGGCATTATCGGCCGCGCTCGAACTGCGTGACCGAGCGCGGGCCGACCCGCTGCTCGGGGTACGGCCTGTCTCTTTATACACATCT
>DIZV01000165.1:1301-7333 GCA_002427995.1 Chloroflexi bacterium UBA6019 | reverse complement strand
CGAGGTCGCCGCCCTGTGCTCCAACCCCTGGGATGAGGAAGGGCAGATCGGTGGCTGCTCGAACTTCTGCGATCTGTTCCGGCGCCGTTGCCCCAACGACGAGACCTACGTTTCCGTGGACGTTCAGCGTCTCACCCAGCGCCGCGACGTGAAGGTATAGCGGCTTGCCCTCGGGCTGAAGGTGCTGGAGGCTCGCGGCGCCGGGGTTTGAAGACCGACAGACGATGTAGACGCCTCGATCCGTGTAGCGGGTGAACTCCTCGATCGAATCGGCGCCGAGATATGGGTTCACGGTCGCGGCATCCATGGCGAGGGTTCCGAAGGCTGCCGACGCGTAGGCGCGCATCGTGTTGCCCATATCGCCACGCTTGGCGTCGAAGAGGAACGGTGTGGTCGGCGCCTCGTCCCGCAGCTCCAGCAACGCCTTCCAGCCGTCAGGCCCGTACTGCTCCCAGAAGGCACTGTTCGGCTTGAAGCAGCAAGCATGCTCCTGCGTCTGGCGAACGATGCCACGGCAGTGGCGAAGGGCGCCAGCCGCGCCGCCCTCGATTCGCTCGGGGTCGGGATCCAGGCCGACGCAGAGGAGCGTGTGGCGCTCCTTGGAGAGCGCGCGTAGTCGTTCGAAGTAGCTCACCGGAACCAATCCTAGTGGGCGCGGGGAGGACAATTGATCTTGTGGACCGAGTCCTGCGAATCGCACTGGCTCAGATCAACCCGGTCGTGGGCGATCTGTGGGGTAACTCGCGCCTGATCGTCGATTGGATCGGTCGCGCGCGCGACCAGGGCGCCGACGTCGTGCTGTTTCCCGAGCTGGCGATAACCGGATATCCCCCCGAGGACCTCGTCCTCAAGCCCGCATTCGTCCGCGACAACCTGAAGCAGCTCAACGTGGTGGTCGAGGCGACCAAGGGCATCTCGGCGGTGGTCGGCTTCGTTGACGAGGAAGGCGACCTGTTCAACGCCGCCGCGTTCATTCACGACGGCGAGCTCAAGGCCGTCTACCACAAGGTCTTCCTGCCCAACTACGGGGTCTTCGACGAGCAGCGCTACTTCACGCCAGGTCACCACTGCCCGATCTTCGAGCTGGGCGGCGTTCGGATCGGAGTCTCCGTGTGTGAGGACTGCTGGTACCCGGCGGGCCCGATGGCATGGGAGGCGCACCACGGCGCCGAGCTGCTGCTCAATATCAACGGCTCGCCTTATCACGAGGGCAAGCGCGTTCACCGCGAGGAGATGATCGCGGGCCGCGCCTCCGACTACGGCTGCTTCATCGCATGGGTCAACATGGTCGGCGGGCAAGACGAGCTCGTCTTTGACGGCAACAGCGCGATCTTTGGTCCCACGGGAGATGTGATCGCGCGGGCGCCCTCGTTCCGCGAAGACCTTCTGGTCTGTGACGTCAACCTCGGCTCCGTCCCATTTCACAGGCCGCACGAGAGCATCCGCCGCGAAGCGGAGGGCGCTGAGAGGCTCGAGCTCCTCGTGAGCGAAATAGATCTACAGGCCGCCAAGTCCGCTGGCGACCGGCCCAAGCCCAAGCTGAGTCGCGTCGATGCCCGGCCGCTGGAGGGAGCTGCCGAGGTCTACGCCGCTGTCGTTCTCGGCACCCACGACTACGTGGCCAAGCAGAATTTTCAGAAGGTGGTGATCGGACTTTCCGGTGGCGTCGACTCCGCCCTCACCGCCGCCATCGCGTCGGACGCGCTCGGCCCGGAGAACGTCATCGGGGTGCGGATGCCTTCGCGCTTCACGTCGCCCGAGAGCCTCGAGGACGCCGGCCTGGTGGCCGAGGCCCTTGGGATCCAGTTGCTCGACTTCCCGATCGAGTCTGCGCACGGAGCGTTCGAGGAGATCCTCGCCGACGCGTTTCGCGGCACTATCGCTGGAGTGGCGGAGGAGAACATCCAGCCGCGAATCAGGAGCACGATCCTCCATGCCTTGTCGAACAAGTTCGGCTACATCGTGCTCACCACGGGCAACAAGTCCGAGCTCGCGACCGGCTACGGCACCCTCTACGGCGACATGGCCGGTGGCTTCGCCGTCCTCAAGGACATCACCAAAACGATGGTCTACGAGCTGTGCCGCTACCGGAACTCGATCAGCGCCGCCGGGCGCGCGCCGGGCGCACTTCAACCGATTCCCGAGCGCGTCATCACCAAGCCGCCGACCGCCGAGCTCAAGCCGGATCAGAAGGACTCGGACAGCCTGCCGCCATACGACGAGCTCGATCCCATCCTGCGCGGCTACGTCGAGCAGGACCTTGGGCCAGAGGAGCTGGTGGCTGCGGGCAACAAGCCAGAGGTCGTCGCTCGCGTCATCCAGCTCGTCGACCGCAGCGAGTACAAGCGGCGCCAGTACCCGCCCGGCGTGAAGATCACCCCGCGCGCTTTCGGCCGCGACCGGCGCATGCCGATCGTCAACCGCTACGTCCCCAATGGCGCTCGCCCCACGCCTTAACCAGACGCCCCGGCATAATCATTCTCGATATCTCGTATAGAAGGACGCTATATGGCTGACTCGTCGTTTGACGTCGTGATCTTGGGCGGTGGGCCTGGCGGCTACGTCGCCGCTCTTCGGGCCGCCCAGCTTGGCGCCAAGACGGCGATTGTCGAGAAGGACCGGCTCGGCGGCACGTGCCTTGTGCGCGGCTGCATCCCGACCAAGGCGTTGCTGCAGTCATCCGAGCTGTACAGCCTGGCCAAGGGCGGCGCCGAGTTCGGCCTCGTCACCGACTCGATCGCTTTCGACTGGTCGGTGGCGCAAAAGAGGAAGACTGCTGTCGTCGACCAGCTGGTGAAGGGCGTCGAGGGCCTGTTGAAGACGGGGGGCGTCACGACATTTCGCGGTGCCGCGCGGCTCACGGGCAAAGGCACGGTGACGGTCGGCAACGACGTCATCAAGGCCAAGGACATCGTGATCGCCACCGGCTCGGCCATCTCGCGCATCCCGTTGAAAGGCGCCGAGCACACGATCGACTCCGACCAAATCCTCGAGCTGAAGGATGTGCCGAAGCGGCTTGCCGTCATCGGCGGAGGCGTGGTTGGAATGGAGTTCGCAGCGATGTTCGCCGCCCTCGGCAGCAAGGTGACAGTGCTTGAGATGCTGCCGCAGGTGCTGCCGATGGTCGACGCAGACCTCGTCAACGTGTACACGAAGCACCTCGCCGGAATCGGCGGCGCGATTCACACCAACAGCAAGGTCGCGGAGGTGGTCAAGGCCAAAGGCGGGTTGCAGGTACGGTTCTCAGAGGGCGGCGAGGGCGGAGCGTTAGACGCTGACCAGGTCCTGCTCGCGGTCGGCCGTTCGCCTTACACCGAAGGGCTCGGAGCCGAGGAAGCCGGCGTGAAGCTCGAGCGCGGCCGCGTCGTCGTCGATGCGCAGCTCCGCACCACAGCGTCAGGGGTTTGGGCCATCGGCGATGTCATCGGCGGCATCATGCTCGCCCACGTCGCCTCCTACGAAGGCATCTGCGCGGTAGAGAACATTGCTGGAAACGGAAACAGGACTCCCGACTACCACGCGGCTCCCAACTGCATCTACACCGACCCGGAGATCGCCCACGTCGGCCTTGGCGAGAAAGAAGCCAGGGACAAAGGGCTCGACATCAAGGTCGGCAGGTTCCCATTCGCTGCCTCAGGCCGGGCCCTGACCCTTGGGCAGTCGGAGGGATTCGCCAAGGTCATCGCGGAGGCGGGCTCGGGCAAGATCCTGGGCGCGCACATCATCGGACCACGCGCGACCGACCTGATCGCGGAAGCGACGCTGGCGATTCAGAACGGCCTGACGATGGAGCAGCTAGACCTCACGATCCACGCACACCCAACGCTTCCAGAGTCGCTGATGGAGGCGGCGCTGGCGGCGCAAGGCAGGGCGATCCACATCCCGAACAAGCGCACCGCGCCGGCAGCCACAGCTGCCGCCGCTGTATCTGCACCCGAGCCCGCGACAGCGGTCGCCGCGACTTCAAAGGCCGCACCCGTTCAGAATCGTGAGAAGCAGATGGTCGCTTCCGTAAAACCGCCAACCTCTCCCCCACACCCCAAAGCCATCACGCCCAAAATGCTCGAGCTCACGAAGGACAATCGCGATTTCCTTCTCCGCCTGCACCGGCAGATGCAGTTCATCAGGCGCTTCGAGGAGCGCACGCAGGAGCAGTACACCAAAGCGAAGATCGGCGGCTACTGCCACCTGAACATCGGCGAGGAGGCGACAGTGGTCGGCGGCATCCTGCCCCTCCAGCTGACCGACTACATCTTCACCAGCTACCGCGAGCACGGCCACGCCATAGCCCGCGGCATCGACCCCAAGGCCGTGATGGCAGAGCTCTTCGGCAAAGAGACCGGCACCTCGCACGGACGTGGCGGCTCGATGCACATGTTCGACTCCGACCTCCGCTTCATGGGCGGCTACGGCATCGTCGGCGGACACCTCCCCCTGGCCACTGGAGGCGGGTGGGCGGTCCGCTATAAGAAGGAGAAGGACGTCGTCTTCTGCATGTTCGGCGACGGCGCCACGAACATCGGCGCCTTCCACGAGTCCCTGAACTTCTCCAAGGTGTTCAAGCTGCCGGTGGTCTGGTTCTGCATAAATAACCGGTACGGCATGGGCACCCCCGTCGAAGCCTCGTCCGCTGTCGCTGACATCTACAAGAAGGCATGCGCCTACGACATAGAATCGATCCAGATCGACGGCATGAACGTACGCGAGGTGCTGCTGAAAACGAGCGAGATCGTCGAGAAGACGCGCGCGGACTCCGAGCCCCGATTCATCGAGGCCCTCTGCTACCGCTTCAAAGGCCACTCAGTGGTCGACCCCGACAAATACCGCTCCACCGAGGACAAGGAGAAGTGGCGCAAGGCCGACCCCATCGTCGCCTTCGAGCACGAGCTCGAGAAAGCCAAGCTGGCCGATGAGGAGTACTTCAAGAAGGTTCGCACGGAAATCGACGCCGAGGTCCAGGACATCATCAAGTACGCCGACGAAAGCCCGGACCCGAAGGTCGAGGACCTCTACAAGTACGTGTACGCGGACGAGTGGGAGGAGCGAGCCGAGCTCCGCGGAGATCCGCTCTAATGGCTGAAGAAAAGCTTTACCGCGTCGCCCTTCGCGAAGCGCTGGGCGAGGAGATGGAGCGCGACGACTCCGTCTACCTGATCGGCGAGGACATCGGCAAGTTCGGCGGCGCCTACCGCGTGACCGACGGCCTGCTCGACAAGTTCGGGGCCGAGCGCGTCGTCGACGCGCCCATCGCGGAGGAGGTCATCGTCGGCGCCGCGATCGGCTCGGCGATGCTGGGCCTACGACCGGTGGTCGAGATGATGACCATCAACTTCTCGCTGGTCGCCTACGACCAGATCGTCAACAACGCGGCCAAGATCCGCTACATGTTCGGCGGCGAGGCCAAGGTACCTCTGGTGGTCCGTATGCCGGGCGGCGCAGGACACCAGCTGTCCGCGCAGCACTCGCACAGCCTCGAGGTCCTATACGGCCTCATCCCTGGCCTGCTGGTCGTCGCACCGACCACGCCCGAGGACGCCAAGGGAATGTTGAAGTCGGCGATCCGCACCAACAACCCGGTGATGTTCCTCGAGTCGATGAGCCTCTACAACGTCAGGGGCATGGTGCCCGATGGCGACTACACGACCCCCCTCGGGGAGGCGGCGGTCCGGCGCACCGGCGCTGACCTGACGATGGTCGGCGTGTCCCGTATGGCTGTGCTCGCCCACGAGGCCGCCAAGCAGCTCGAGGAGGAGGACATCGACGTCGAAGTGATCGACCTCCGCTCGATCCGTCCCATCGACTGGGCGCCGATCGTTGAATCGGTCAACAAGACCACTCGCTGCATGGTGGTCGAGGAGGGCTGGGCGACGTACGGCGTCACCGCCGAGATCGCGGCCGGCGTCCAGGAGCGGTGCTTCGACTACCTCGATGCCCCGATCCGCCGCCTGGGTGGCGTGCAAGTGCCGATGCCGTACAGCCTCCCGCTCGAGAAGGCCTCGATCCCGACCAGCGAGGACATCAAGCGAATGGCC
>DIZV01000165.1:0-1131 GCA_002427995.1 Chloroflexi bacterium UBA6019 | reverse complement strand
GGCACCATCCTCGAGTGGAAGAAGAAGGATGGCGACGAGGTGCACAAGGGCGACGTCCTGGCCGAGGTCGAGTCCGACAAGGCCACTTTCGACCTAGAAGCTGAAGACGACGGCGTGCTGTCGATCAAGGTCGAGAAGGGAGTGCCGGCCAAGATCGGTGCCCCCATCGCAACCATCGGCCCGGCCGGCGAGGCGAAGCCCGCCAAGGCCGATGGGGCGAAGCCCGAGAAGGCGGAGCCGGCAAAGGCCAAAGCGGAACCGGCGAAAGCCAAGGCCGAGCCCGAGGCGGCCGAGGCGGCCACAGGTGAGAGAGCTGAGCCCGAGGCCGCCGAGGCCGCCACAGATGAGAGAGCTGAGACGGAAACCGCCGAGGGTCCCGCGGACGAACCTCCGGTGGCCGAGGTGCCCGCGGAAACAGCGGAGACCCCATCCCCCAAGGGGAAGGCCGCGCCGGCCGGTGACAGCGACGGGGCGGCAGGCGGAACCGCCGTCAAGGCCTCCCCCCTCGCGAAGCGCCTCGCGGCTCAGCTGGGCGTCGACCTGGCGGGCATCAAGGGGTCTGGCCCGGAGGGCAGGATCATCAGAGAGGACGTCGAGGCCGCCGCGAAAGGCAAGGGTGGCGCAACCCGGCAGGCTGTCGCTCCGGCCAGGCGAGCCGAGGGCCCCGACACCGAGGTCGTCGAGCCCTCGCGCATGCAGGCGACGATCGCCCGCCGCATGGCCGAGTCCAAGTCGACGGTGCCAGAGTTCACCGTCACCGTCGAGGCGCGCGTCGACCAGGCGGTGAGCATGCGCCAGCAGCTCAAGGATTCTGTGCCCGGCGCCGAGAAGGTGACGATGACCGACTTCCTGGTGCGCGCGTGCGCGCTGGCGCTGCGGAAGTTCCCCGAGGTCAACTCGTCATGGGTTGACGGCCGGTTCAACCGCAAGCGCTCCGTCAACATCGGTCTCGCGGTCGCGCCGAGCCAGGGCATGGGCCTTCTGGTTCCTGTGGTCCACGACGCCGACACCAAGGACATCGTCCAGATCTCCATCGAGTCGCGGCAGGTGATCGAGCGCGCCCGCTCGGGCCGGCCGGGCGAGGGCGACCTCACTGGCGCCACGTTCTCGATCTCGAACCTCGGCATGTTC
>DIZV01000059.1 GCA_002427995.1 Chloroflexi bacterium UBA6019 | reverse complement strand
TACACCTATGTCGTCGTCCAGTCGCAGGGACTGATCCCGCTCCTGGCGGACCCATTCCACCGCGGCTGGCACCTCCTCCCCACCGCCGGATACCAGATCAGCTTCGCGCTCGCCGGCGCGGCCATCGTCTGGTACGTCCAGATCGTCCTGATCGTGCTCGGCCACGTGATCGCGGTCTACCTCTCGCACCTCCGCGCCGGCGAGCGCTTCAAGAATGCCTCGCAGGTGCTGCTCAGCCAGTACCCGATGCTGGGGCTGATGGTGCTCTACACGATGACCAGCCTCTGGATCCTGGCCCAGCCCATCACCCGGGAAGGCTGAGGAAAAGAGACGTGGCCGCGATCGAGCTGACCGACCTGACCAAGCACTACCAGCAGGGCAAGAACGTCGTCAGAGCGCTCGACGGCGTCACCCTCAGCATCCAGAGCGGCGAGTTCGTCGCCGTCGTCGGCCGTTCCGGAAGCGGCAAGACGACGATGCTCGATCTCCTCGGTCTGCTGCTCCGGCCCACGAGCGGGAGGATCCTGATCGACGGCGTCGACACCGGCACCCTGGGCGACGGCGAGCGGGCGACGATGCGTGGAGAGCGGATCGGCTTCATCTTCCAGGAGTTCAACCTCCTCCCCACCCTGAACGCGGTCGAGAATGTGATGCTGCCCCTGCGCTACCGGCGGCGGAAGGACCCCGACGGGCGGGCGCGAGCGCTGCGGCTGCTGGAGGATGTGGACCTCGCCGACCGCGTCGAGCACCGGCCGGCGGAGCTCTCCGGAGGCCAGGCCCAGCGAGTTGCGATCGCGCGCTCGCTGATCAACAACCCGGCCCTGGTGCTGGGGGATGAGCCCACGGGAGAGGTTGACAGCGAAACCTCGATGCAGCTGCTCGACCTGATGCGGCGCATGAACACCGAGCGCGGGGTGACCTTCGTCATCGTCACCCACGACCTCGAGGTCGCCAACCGGGCCGACCGGATCATCCGGCTGAAGGACGGCCGGGTCGCCTCCGACGAGCCGATCGTCGCCTCCGGCGGCTCGCGGGCCGGGGTTTGATTCGCCGCTAGTAGAGAAGCCTCGTCAGGAGCTTGCGGAGCGGCTTGGGGCCCGGCGGCTCGTGGTACTCGGGCAGGAGCTCGAGCAGCGCTGCCCGGGCTCGATCCGCCAGGGTGTCGACGTCCGAGCCCGGCTCGAGCGGGCGCCCGATCACGACCTCGATCCGCTTGCGAAGCCAGAGGTCCTTGGTTCCGCTCAGGGCGACCGGCAGGACGGGGACGTGGTTGTCGACGGCGAAGTGGGCGAACCCGCTCTTGAAGGTCTCCTGCAACCTGCCCTCGACGGGTCCGTAGCCGGCCTCGGGGAAGATTCCGATGACTCCGCCGACCTGCAGGCAGCGGTCGACGTGCTGGAAGAGCTCGCGGCCGGCGCCATGCTTGAGATCGACCGGGATGTAGCCTCCGACCGCCTTGACGAAGGCCCAGTGGACGCGGTGCTGGATGAGGTTGGCGGGGTTGGCCAGGAAGTGCAACCGCGGCTCGACCGGGAAGACCAGCAGCAACGTCCAGGGGTCAAGCCAGTTGAGATGGTTGGCGATCGCGACGAAGGGCCCCGCGGGGAGGTTCTCGCGCCCGCTGACCCGGAAGTCGAAGGTCGCCCGCAGGAGCGTCCCGGCAACCGCCCGGGCCACCCGGAACATGGGCGTGGCCTCGCGCTGGACCGGGAGGACGTCAGCCTTCGGGAGAGCCTGTTCCATCGGTCTCGAGGGGCACCCGGAGCGCGTCGAGAACGCGCGGGACCATGCAGTAGAGGCCCGCGGTGAGGGTCAACTCGACCCGCTCGGCGGCGTCGAAGTGTCGGGCCAGCTCCTCGTTGACCGAGTCCGGCACGGTGCCCTCGACCATCGCCTCCATGAAGGCGAGCGCAGCGCGCTCAGGGGGGCTGAAGTGGGCCGCGTCGCGCCAAACCGGCAGCGCGGCCAGCTCCGCCTCGGACACCCCGTTGCGACCCGCCATCGCGCGGTGATGGGCGAGCTCATAACCGCAGCCCATGAGGGCCGCACCGTGGACGATCATCAGTTCCCGCAGGCGCCGCCCGGTCCTCGGCTTCTGGCGCACCGACCAGGCGAACTCGACCCACGCCGCGAGCATCTCGGGCTGGTTGGCGAGCGCCCGGTAGAGGTTGACCGGCCGCCCGCCGAGCTCGGCCAACCGGGCTGCCACCGCCGGCGGTACCGCGACCAGCGGGACGCTCATACCGGGACCTGGCGGATGGTCCAGAAGTCGGCGGCGAGCATGGGGTCGGTGAGGTATTGGTAGGGCATCGTGAAGTAGCCGCCCATCCCCCAACCGCTGCCCCAGGAGTTGCGCACGATGAAGCGGCCGCTCGGCTGGTCGTAGCCGACCGCGACCACGGCGTGGCCGCCGACCAGGCGCTCGCCGGGCCCCGGCAGCTGGGCGACGCCCGTGGCGGCGAGGAGCGGCGACTCAAAGCTCTCGTAGACGGAGAAGCCGAAGACGAAGGGGTACCCGCTGGCCAGGCAGGTGAGGAGCGGCACCGTGGCCGGCGTCAGCCGCAGGTACTGGCTGACCCGCTCCTTCAGAGCATCCGAGTAGCAGGCTGCCGGAGGTCGGGTCGCGAAGGCGGCGATGTCGTACGTCCATTCGCTCTCCGGGCAGAAGCCATC
>DIZV01000137.1:3930-6738 GCA_002427995.1 Chloroflexi bacterium UBA6019 | reverse complement strand
TACCAGGCCAAGGAGGTCCTCGCCTCTTTCGGCATCGCCATCCCACCGGGGAAGGTGGCCCGCACGCCCGCCGAGGCGGAGGCCGCCTGCCGGGAGATCGGCCCGGTGGCGGTGAAGGCCCAGGTTCCCGTCGGCGGCCGAGGCAAGGCGGGCGGGATCAAGCTCGCGCAGACTCCGGAGGAGGCGCGGACGGCCGCCGAGCAGATCATCGGGATGGACATCAAGGGCTTCAAGGTCCCGCTCGTCTACTGCGAGGGAGCCCTCGACATCGCAAGCGAGATCTACCTCGGGTTCACCGTCGACCGCGACCGCCGGGCCAACATCCTGATGCTGTCCGCGCGCGGCGGGATGGACATCGAGGCGGTCGCCGAGGAGACGCCGGAGGCGATCGCCAAGCTCTATCCCGAGGCCTGGCGCGGGCCGCTCGACTTCGAGCTCCGCCGGTTGGTCTTCGAAGCCGGTCTCGGCCAGCACGTCGCCGCCCTGACCAAGGTGATCAAGCAGCTCTACCGGGCCATCCCGGAGCAGGACGCGATCACCGCGGAGATCAACCCGCTGGTCGTCACCGGGGACGGCCGGATCGTCGCCGGCGATGCCAAGCTGGAGACGGACGAGAACGCCGCCTATCGCCACCGCGACCTCGAGGATCGCTACTCCGAAGCGCTGGAGGGCGATCCCTATGAGGTCGAGGCCAAAAAGCGCGGGCTGACCTACGTCTCCCTCGACGGCGAGGTCGGCGTCATCGGCAACGGCGCCGGGCTCTGCATGGGCACCCTGGACCTGGTCCAGCGCGCCGGCGGTCGGGCCGCCAACTTCTGCGACATCGGCGGCGGTGCCAAGGCCGAGGTGGTCCAGAACGCGCTCGACGTGATCCTCATGAACCCGCGCGTCAAGGGCGTCCTGATCAACGTGTTCGGTGGCATCACCCGCGCTGACGAGGTCGCCCGGGGGGTCGTCGAGGCACGGCGCAACCTCGCCATGAAGCTGCCTCTGGTGGTCCGCCTCTCCGGCACCAACGAAGCCGAGGGTAAGGCGATCCTGCGCGAGAACGGAATCGAGCCGGGCGACAACGGGTGGGAGGCGGCGCGGAGGATCGTCGAATTGACCCGGTGATCCTTCTTGACCGCGACAGCAAGGTGATCGTCCAGGGCATCACCGGCCGTGAGGGCGGCTTCCACGCCGAGCGGATGAAGGAGATGGGCACCGCTCTGGTCGGCGGTGTCAGCCCCGGCAAGGGCGGCGGTGAGGCCGTCGGCGTGCCGCTCTTCCACACCGTCGCCGAGGCCGTGATCGCGACCGGCGCCAACGCGTCGGGAATCTTCGTCCCGCCTCCCTTCGCGGCCGACGCCATCATGGAGGCCGCCGACGCTGGCATCCGCCTCATCGTCTGCATCACCGAGGGGATCCCCATCCAGGAAATGATCCGGGTGAAGGCGTACCTCAAGGATTTCCCGCAGACCCGGCTGCTCGGCCCCAACTGCCCCGGCCTGCTGACCCCCGGCGTGGGCAAGATCGGCATCATCCCGGCCCAGATCTCGAGCGCGGGCGGCGTCGGCCTGGTCTCCCGGAGCGGGACCCTCACCTACGAGGCGATGGCGGCGCTGACCAAGGCCGGCCGCGGCCAGTCGACGGTGGTCGGGATCGGCGGCGACCCGATCCTCGGCCTCTCCTTCGCCGACGTCGTCGGCCTCTTCGAAGCGGATCCGGGGACGACCCACCTGGTCCTGATCGGCGAGATCGGCGGCTCCGACGAGGAACGGGCGGCGGAGCTACTCGCCGGCACCCGACTCAAAGTTGTCGCCTTCATCTCCGGCCGGACGGCCCCGGAGGGCAAGCGGATGGGGCACGCGGGAGCCATCGTCTCCGGCAACAAGGGCACCGCCAAGAGCAAGGTCGAGGCCTTCGAGGCGGTCGGCATCCCGGTCGCCGAGACGACCGACCAGATCGTGGAACTGCTCGGCTGAGGCGCGAGCGGAATGGTCTCAATCGCCGTCGCCCGCCCCGACCCCGAGGCTCGAGTCCGCGACGCCTTCCTCGGCCTTGGCGGCACCGCCTGGCTCGGCTACACCTTCCTCTACCCGTCGCTGGCGACCTTCCACACCGTTCTTCCGACCTGCCCCTTCCTGCTCCTGACGGGCCATCCCTGCCCCTTCTGCGGCGGCACCCGTTCCTTCTCGGCGATGTGGCGGGGCGATCTCTTCCACGCCCTGCGGCTCTACCCGTTGGGGCCACTCCTCTTCCTGCTCACCTTCCCCGTCGCCGCCTACGGGCTCTGGGCGCTCATGACGAGGCGATCGCTGACGGTCAGCATCCCCCACCGGGTGCAGAAGGTGTTCACGGTGCTCGGGGTGGCCGCCCTCGCCTGCAGCTGGTCCCTCAAGCTCTTCCTGCTGGGTAACTAGCGGCAGTGAACTTCGATCTCTCCGACGAGCAGCGGCAGATCCGGGACCTCTGCCACGAGTTCGCCGACGAGGTCGTGGCGCCAGCCGCCGCGGAGCTCGATCGGGAAAGCAAGTTCGGGTACGAGATCGTGCGCCAGATGGGGAAGCTGGGGCTTTTCGGGCTGCCCTTCCCGGAGGAGGTCGGCGGCCAGGGGGGCGACTTCCTCTCCTACTGCATCGCGATCGAGGAGATCTCGCGCGCCGACGCCGGAGTCGGCATCACGCTCGAGGCGGCCGTCTCCCTCGGCGCAGCGCCGATCTTCAACTTCGGCACCAAGAAGCAGAAGCAGGAGCTGCTGCCCGAGCTCCTCGCCGGGACCAAGCTCTGGGCCTTCGGGCTGACCGAGCCGGACGCCGGTTCGGATGC
>DIZV01000137.1:2172-3747 GCA_002427995.1 Chloroflexi bacterium UBA6019 | reverse complement strand
ACCAACTCCGGCACCGACATCACGGCCGGGGTGACGATCACCGCGGTGACCGCGCGCTCGGAGGCGGCGAGGGGCGAGATCAGCGCCATCATGGTCCCCCAGGGGACCCCGGGCTACACGGTCGAGAAGTCGTATCGCAAGCTCGGCTGGCACTCCTCCGACACCCACCCGCTGACCTTCCAGGACTGCCGCGTGCCGGAGGGCAGCGTGCTCGGGAAGCGGGGCGGTGGCTACCGCCAGTTCCTCCACACCCTGGCCGGGGGCCGGGTCGCCATCGCCGCGCTCAGCGTCGGCCTGGCGCAGGCCTGCCTCGACGCGTCTTTGACGTACGCGCGAGAGCGAAAGCAGTTCGGGAAGCCGATCTCCAGCTTCCAGGCGATCCAGTTCAAGCTGGCCGACATGGCGATGGAGGTGGAGCTGGCGCGGACCATCACCTACAAGGCGGCCTGCGCCTACGAGTACAGCGGTGAATCGTCGCCCGAGTTTCGCAAGCTCGCGGCGATGGCAAAGCTCTATGCCTCGGAGACCTCCAAGCGGGCGACCGACCAGGCCGTCCAGATCCACGGCGGCAATGGCTTCATGGAGGAGTACCCCGTGGCGCGCTACTACCGGGACGTCAAGGTGAACGAGATCGGCGAGGGCACCTCCGAAGTGCAGCGGATCCTGATCGCCCGCGAGCTCGGGCTCTGATGGGGGTGAGGGTGGTCCGGCCGGCGGACCGTCTGCCCGACGTGGGGAGCGGCGCGATGGCTCGAGAGGCGGCGATCTCGAACCGGGTCACCGGGGCGGAGAAGATCTGGGTCGGCTACGTCGAGCTCCCCCCTGGCATGCGCTCAGCCAAGCACCACCACGGCGAGGCGGAGAGCGCGATCTACGTCATCTCCGGCCAGGCCCGGTTCCTCACCGGCCCGACCGGCGGCGACGTCCACGACGCCGGCCCGGGTGACTTCGTCTGGGTCCCGCCACACGAGCACCACGTCGAGATGAACCTCTCCGACACCGAGCCGGTGAAGATGGTCGTCTCGCGGTCGACCCAGGAGACCCTGGTCTTCAACGTGGAGTAGGGGGAAGGGCTCCCAGGGCCGAGGATCGGCTGGCGATGTATTCCGGGAAACCTGCGGCCATCTCGAGGGAAACCGGCCCTCGGAGCAGGTTCAACTCCTCGTCGGTCGGCGGCGTGGTCTCGGCCGCACCCTGCCTCACCGGCAGGTCGAAGCCAGTGGCCGCCCGGACCGATGCGGCGGTCTCGCCCGGATGCCAGGAGACGAGCTCCAAACGGCCGCCCTCGCCGGGCGCCAGCACGGCCTTGGGAGTGACGACGAGGTGGGGCCGGCCCGCCGCGGTGACAAACTCGAGCTCGGGCACGAAGACGCGGGGCGAGTGTTCGGTCCGGAAGAGGATCACCCGCTTGACCAGCGGGTAGAGGACCGCCGAGCCGAAGGCGCCCGGGAAACGACGCCCGCCAACCCGGTGCAGGTTGATCCGCCCGCGGGCGTCGATCTGGATCCCGGAAAGGAAGAAGAGGTCGAGCGAGCCGCGCTGGGCGAGGTCGAAGAACTCCTTGCTGCCGATGAA
>DIZV01000137.1:525-1981 GCA_002427995.1 Chloroflexi bacterium UBA6019 | reverse complement strand
CGTCGCGCCAGCAGCACACCCGCGGCCGGGATGGGCGAGTTGACACCGATGCCGACCGTCTCGCCATCACGCACCTCCCGCGCGATGACGGCGGCCATCAGCTCCTCGATCTCAGAGGCGGTCAAGCCAGGCCCGCAGGCTCGCGGGGTTCCTTGATGCGGCCAGGTATTCGAGGATTGCCTCGCGGTCGTCGGGATAGCGGCCCGAGCAGCCGACCGGGAGCGAACCGCCGGGCGCGACGGCCACCAGGTCGAGGTAGGCGGCGGGTATCAGCTGCTCGTCGGGCGCAAGCGAGGCGGTCGCCGCGGCCGAGACCTCCTCGACGGTGACGACCACCCTCTGCGAGGCCTGGACCAGGAGCCGATCGTCGAACTCGATGGTGGTGACCACGTTTCCCTCGGGATCTGCCCGGAGCGCATGGATGGCGGCGTAAGCGGGCGCGACGGCCGGCACCAGCACGACCTGCCCGCCGTCCCCGAAGGGATCCTCGACGACCTTCCAGTCCGTTCGGATGGCCACCAGGTCGGAGCCGAAGAGGCCCGGCACCGGCGTGAAGGAGACGCCCGAGGCGCCCGCCTGGAGTGCCATCAGCAGCGCCGGGCAGCTGGAGTCGATCACTTGGACCACGCCTTCGTCGACGGCGCGGCCGAAGTTGGGCGCCAGGCCGAACTCGGCCAGGTCCACGCCCGAGGTGTGCAGGCTGCGGACGGCGCCGGCGGCGATCAGGAGATCCTCGGCCAGGCCTCCGGTCGGGGCCGAGACGAGGTCCAGGTCGCGGGCGCCGCGGCGGATGAGCCGGCGGACCAGCTCCATTGGCGGCAGCCGGCCGACGCCGAGGGTGGCGCCGTCGGGGATGAACTCGGCGGCTTCAGCGAGCTCGACAAACCGCAAGGGTCATGCGCCTTCTGAGTACGCGGCTCCGCTACTCGTCAGGGATCTCATCCAGGACGGGGGTCATCTCGCACACCCAGCGGCCGTCGTCGAGGCGGCGGATGAAGCGGCCGTAGCCGGCGTTGCGGGTGACGTTCATGAACTGCTCGGAGGTGATCAGCGTCCGCAGCCGCGCCAGATCGCCGTACTCGGTGTCGCGCATGATGCCGCCCACGACGCCGGATAGCTCCCGCCACTGGCCCTCGGAGAGGGGCTCGGCATAACCGGCGATGGTCACCAGGAGGGCCGCGGTGGCGCCGGTGATGGTGTCGGGGAGGACCTTTTGGACCTTGGCCCGGTGGATGACCTCTTTCCCCTGCTCGATGATCAGCGCGATCCGGTCGCGCCTCACGCCGATGATGTCGCGGCCGCTTCCCACGGTGGTTCCTTCGAGGTAGCGCGGCCCAGCATTCATCTGCGCCGCCTATTTTAGGCGGGAGATGAGTTCCGACCCCGCCGCCGCGCACCGGGAGCTCCGGGAAATGGTGCGGGAGTTCGCCACCGGCGTCGTGAAGCCGCTCGCGTC
>DIZV01000137.1:0-331 GCA_002427995.1 Chloroflexi bacterium UBA6019 | reverse complement strand
AGCTCGACCTGATGGGCATCCTGGTCCCGCCCGAGTACGGCGGCGCCGGACTCGACCACGTCGGCTTCGCGATCTGCATCGAGGAGATCGCCACCGCCTGCGCCAGCACCGCGGTCCTCGTCGACGTCCACAACTCGGTGGCCTCCGAGCCGATCCTCCTCTTCGGCGACGAGAAGCAGAAGAGGAGCTGGCTGCCACGCCTGGCCCGGGGCGAGATCCTCGGGGCGTTCGCCCTGACCGAGCCCTCTTCCGGCTCCGACGCGGCGGCGTTGAAGATGACGGCCAAGCGTCACGGCGACGAGTACGTCCTGAACGGGACCAAGGTCTTCAT
>DIZV01000120.1:914-5252 GCA_002427995.1 Chloroflexi bacterium UBA6019 | reverse complement strand
CGCGAGCGCGGACGGGCCGTCACCTCGGCGGGCGTGCCGGACTGGACCAGCCGGCCCTGCTCGATCACCAGCAGCCGGCCGGCCAGGGCCGTCGCCTCGAGCGGATCGTGGGTCACGATCAGGCGAATGCCGCGGAAGGCGGCGAGGTGGCGGACGAGGTCGCGCCGGACCTGGACCCGGCTGCTCGCGTCGAGCGCCGAGAGGGGTTCGTCGAGGAGCAGCAGCCGCGGGTCGCCGACCATCGCCCGCGCCAGCGCGACGCGCTGGGCCTGGCCCCCGCTGAGTGCTTTCGGCCGCGCCTCCTCGAGCCCGGCCAGCCCGAACCGGTCGAGCCACGCGGCGGCCTCCGAGCGGGCCTCCCTCCGGCCGGCGCCTCGACTGCGCAGGCCGAAGGCGACGTTCTCGATCACCGAGAGGTGCGGGAAGAGCCGGTAATCCTGGAAGACGACGCCGCAGCTTCGCCGCTCGGGTGGCACGCGCACGCCGGCGGCCGGGTCCTCCAGCACCTCGCCGTCGAGGACCACCCGGCCCCGCTCGAGCGGCACCAGCCCGGCCAGGGCCCGGAGCAGGGTCGTCTTCCCGGCGCCGTTGGGGCCGAGCACCGCCACCACCTCGTCCTCCCCGGCGGCGAGCTCCAGGTCCAGGTCCAGGCTGCCGAGGCGGAGGCCGACCGCAGCCTCGATCAAGCCGACCCGAGCCAGCGGTCGCGGAGCCCGACCAGGACCGCGAGCGAGATCGCCAGGAGGACCAGGCTCAGCATGATCGCGGCGTCGGGCCGCGTCTCCAGCTCCAGGTAGACGGCGAGAGGGAGCGTCTGGGTGGTCCCGGGGAAATTGCCGGCGAACGTGATCGTGGCCCCGAACTCCCCCAGCGCGCGCGCCCAGCAGAGGATCGCCCCCGCCAGCAGCGAGGGAAGGACGAGCGGCAGCGTCACCCGCCGGAAGAGGTACCAGCGGCCCGCGCCGAGCGTCCGCGCCGCCTCCTCGAAGCGGGTGTCCATCGAGCGCAGGCCCGCCTCGACGGTCAGCACCAGGAAGGGCATGGCGACGAAGGTCTCGGCCAGGATGGCTCCCGCGGTCGTGAACGGCAGGTAGATCCCGATCCCGGCCAGGACCGGTCCCAGCAGGCCTCGCCGCCCGAAGGCGAGAAGGAGGGCGACCCCGCCGACCACCGGCGGCAGCACCATCGGCAGCGTCACCAGCGCCCGAAGGAGGTTGCGGCCCGGGAAGCGCAGCCTGGCGTTGACCCAGGCGAGCGGGACGCCGAAGAGAATTGCGATGCCGGTGGCCGAGAGCGACGTGAGCAGGGACAGCTGAAAGGCCTGCCGGGACTCCGGCGCGGCCAGGTCGGCGACGGCGTCGCGCCAGGGCGCGCGCGTCACGAGCCCCAGCAGCGGCAGCAGGAAGAAGAGGGTGGCGACGCCCGCCGGGATCAGCATCGCCCCGGGCGGCAGCTCGCGCCGCGGCCGCTTCATGGCGCCGTGAAAGCCGAATCCCTGGAGCGTCCGCTGCCCGGCGGGGCCAAGGAGGTACTCGATGAATGCCTCCGCGGCCACCGGCGCGGCGGCGCCCTGGAGACGGACGATCGGGTAGTGGGCGACGACGTTGTACTGGTCGGGGACGGGTACGCCGGCCACCCGGTCGCCGCCCGCCCTGACGTCGGTCAGGTAGACGATCCCCGCGTCGGCTTCGCCGAGGGCGACCTTGCTGACGACCGACTTGACATCCGTCTCCTGGCTGGCCGGGGTGAGTTTCACTCCGGCGGACTGGAGCGCCTGCGCCGCGTAGCGCCCGGCGGGCACGGTCGGACCGGCGAGGACGACGATCAGCCCCGGCCGGGCGAGGTCGGCAAGACCGGTCAGGTGCTTGGGGTTGCCCGCCTCGACGACGATCTCGAGCCGGTTGGTGGCGAAGACGCGCGGCGGCGCGGCGCCGAGCCCGGCGGCGGTGACCCGGTCCAGGTTGGGCTGGTCGGCGGAGGCGAAGATGTCCGCCTGGGCTCCCTGCGTGAGTTGGGTCACCAGCGTCGGGCTGCCGGCGAAGTTGAACTGGACGGTGGCGCCCGGATGCCGGGCATGGAAGTCGGTACCCACCTGCCCGAAGGCCTCGGTCAGCGAGGCGGCGGCGAAGACCACGACGGTGCCCGAGACGCTGTCGGCCGGCGCCGGCGCTGCGGTCGCGCCGCATCCGAGCAGGAACAGTGCGAGCGCCAGGGCCACCGCGCCGGCGGGCCGCCTCACCCGGGCAGCTCGACCACGACGTTGGTCGCCTTGATGCTGGCGATGGCGCGGACGCCGGGCTCCAGCCCGAGCTCGTCGGCAGCCTCTCGCGAGAGCAGGGAGACGACCCGGTGCGGGCCCGCCTGGATCTCGACCTGGGCCATGACGCCGTCCCGGAGGACCCGGGTCACGATGCCGGGGAAGCGGTTGCGCGCGGACTCCCGGACGGTCGGCGGCCGGACCGGCGGGTCGGGCAGGGAGGCGGCGAACCGCGCCAGCTCGGCCGCCGCGATCTCTCTCTGGCCCTGGCCGCTGCGAACGGTCGCGAGGCGGCCGGCATCCGCCCAGCGGCGGACGGTGTCAGCGCTAACTCCAAGTAGTTCGGCAGCCTCGCCGATACGATAGGTGGTCATCGAAGGCAATCTAGCATGTGCTGGCGTCTGAACGCCTGTGACAATCGCGAATGCGGCCACTGAGTCGCACCCGACCGTGCTCCAAAACAATCAACAAGTGTGATAGTACTTAGGGAGCAAATGACGGCCCTCAGCCAGCCCGCCGCGCGCGCCACCGAGCTTCCTCGCTCGGCAGGCTCTCCTTTCCGCCTGGGGCTCCTGCTGACGGCCCTGGCGTCCCTCGGTGCGTTCGCGCTGGAGGGCTTCGAGGTGCTCACCCATCCCCTCAGCGGCCTCGACGTCGGGATCGAGCGGGCGGTCCAGGGCGCCTACTGGGGTCCTCTCGTCGCCGCTTTCGGGGCGGTCGACTTCCTCGAGGGGCTGAAGCAGGTGGCGCTCGCCGCGATCGGCCTGGTGGTCGTCTTCCTGCTCCACCGCAGGGGGTTCCTGCTGATGGCCTGGGGCGCGCTCAGCGGCGGCGCCTACACGCTGCTCCAGATGTTCATCCACCGGCCCCGCCCCTCGGCGAACCTGGTCCATGTCCTCCGCCACACCAACGGCTACAGCTTCCCGAGCGGCCACGCCGTCTTCTTCGTCTGGTTCCTCAGCTACCTGATCCTGATCCTCGGCCGCCGCTACCTCTCCCGCCCGCTCTACATCGCCGCCTGGGTACTGATGGCCGTGGTCGTGGCGATCGTCTGCATCGGGCGGCTCTACATCGCCGAGCACTGGCCCAGCGACGTGCTGGCCGGGCTCCTGCTCGGCGCCGGCTGGTCGTTCCTCGGGCTCTCCGTCAGCCGCCTCTCCGACCCGGTGCTCCATGCCTGACGCGGAAGAGCCCAGGGCCGTCGCCGCGCCCGGCCCGGCCGGCGCCCAGCAGGCAGCCGCCGAGGTCGGCAAGGGCCGTCCCGGCGTCGCCGCCCGGCACTGGCTGTGGCAGGTCGCCCTCGGCTGCGCTCTCCTCTTCGCGGTCGACTCCTACTACGTCCTGAACGGGTTCTACACCGCCTTCGACCGGCTCATCGAGCTTTTCGTCCAGGGCTTCCCCTGGGGCCCGGTCGTGTACCTCTTCAACGCGACCAACTCTCTTGCCGGCTTCTGGCAGCTCGCCGCGGGCGTGCTGATCGCGCTGCTGATGGCGATCTGGGACCGCCGCGCCGGCTGGCTGATCTTCATCGGCTCGGGCGCCAGCCTGCTCGACAACCTGATCAAGAACATGGTCCAGCGACACCGGCCGACGTCCGACCTGGTCCACATCATCAGCCCCGCCCAGGGCTACAGCTTTCCAAGCGGACACGCCGTCTTCTATACCTGGGTGGCGGTGATGGTCGCCTCCGCGCTTGCCCCCCGGCTGAAGCCGCCGGTGCGGCCCTTGCTCTGGATCGGCGCCGCACTCCTGATCCTGGTCGCCTGCCTCGGCCGGGTCTACGACGGCGTCCACTGGCCGACCGACGTGATCGGCGGCTTCCTCCTCGGCCTCGGCTGGTCCGCCTTCGTGCTCTGGCTTCCCGAGCGCTGGCTCCCGACTCCGAGCCGGACCTGGTTCCGGCGCGGCACGCACCGGCGGGCGGCGGCCTGATGGGCGAGGTGGGCGTCGGGGCGGGCAAGGCCAACCGCGGCGCCAAGCGCGCGGCCGGCAACCCCGTCTACCAGTTCCTCGCCCGCGCCGGCTATGTCGCCCGCGGGGTCCTCTACATGTACATGGGCTATGCCGCCCTCCGGATCGCC
>DIZV01000120.1:0-599 GCA_002427995.1 Chloroflexi bacterium UBA6019 | reverse complement strand
TCACCCGCCTCGGCTTCGCCTGGAGCGGGCTCTCCTACACCGTCCTGGTGTTCTTCGCGATCGGGTTGGTGACTCGTGGCAGCACCGGCAGCGGTGATGGCATCCAGCAGCTGGCGGCCAAGCTCCTGAGCGCTCCGGCCGGTGTCCTCCTCACCGAGGCAGCCGGTCTGATCGGCCTCGCGGCCGGCCTCGGCCAGTTCATCGAGACCTACCGCGCTCCCTTCAAGAAGGACGAGAAGCGGAGCGAGATGTCGGCGGCCGAGAAGAAGATCACCGACGCCCTCGGCCGCGCGGGCTTTGTCTCCCGCGGGATCGTCTTCGGCCTCATGGGCTGGTTCCTCTTCCTCGCCGGGCGGCAGCACAACTCGGGCAAGGCGGCGGGCTTTACGGCGACCTTCACGTACCTCCTGGCACAGCCCTACGGGCGGCCGCTGCTGGCCCTGGTGGCTCTTGGCATCATCGCCCTCGGCATCCACAGCGTGGTCCTCGCCCGCTACATCCGGATGCCCGACTACTACAGCTAGATCAGCCCCGATCCGCTGCTCGCCGACAGGGCTGTGATCATTTCTCAGCCCTTAAAAAGAAGACTTCTTGTAGCT
>DIZV01000052.1 GCA_002427995.1 Chloroflexi bacterium UBA6019 | reverse complement strand
CCGGCGGCAGTCGCGGCATCGGCCGTTCCATCGCCGAGGAGTTCGCCCGCCGCGGTGCCAGGGTGGTGATCACCGCGCGCAGGCCGGAGGAGTTGGAGGAGACCGCGGCGGCGATTCGCGCCGAAGGCGGAGAGGTCACCCCGGTCACCGCCCATGCCGGCCGCGACGACGATGTTGACGCGATGATCGACCAGACGCTGGAGAAGTACGGCCAGATCGACATCCTGGTCAACAACGCCGCCACCAACGTGGCCTTCGCTCCCTTCAAGGACCTCGACATCGCGGCCTGGGACAAGACCCTCGCGCTCAACCTGCGGGCGCCCTTCCTGATCAGCCAGAAGGTGGTCAACCGGACCATGGAGAAGACGGGCGGGAGCATCATCAACCTCTGCTCCGTCGCCAGCCTCAAAGCCGAGCCGATGATGGCCGCCTACAACGTCAGCAAGGCGGGCCTGGCGATGCTGACCAGGGTCATGGCCAAGGAGCTGGGGAGCTTCGGCATCCGCGTCAACGGCATCGCCCCGGCGGTGATCAAGACCAAGTTCTCAAAGGTGCTCTACGAGACGGACTCGATCCGCCAGGGCGCCGAGGCCGCCAGCGCGCTGGGAAGGGTGGGCGAATGGAATGAGGTTGCCGGGGCGGCTGTCTTCCTGGCCAGCGATGCCTCCAGCTATGTGACCGGCAGCATCGTCACCGTGGACGGGGGCACCCTGGCCTGAGTAAGAAGCGACGGGCCGCGCCGCCGAGCCGGGGTGCGCCCCCCAACCGGCGGCCCACGATCCTTCTGCTGGGCAGCCTGATCGCCTTCTTCCTGGCCGGTATCGTCGCCTTCGCGGCGCTGGGGACAGGCCCCGCCAACTCCCCGACACCGGGCAGCACCAACGACCCCGGCATCGGCGATTCATCCAGCGGAGGCCAGGGACAGGACGTCGACGGCATCAAATGCGACGCCGGTGAACAGCTTGCTTACCACGTCCACGCCCACCTCTTCATCCTCCTCGACGGCAAGCCCCAGACGGTCTCTTCCCAGACCGGCATCCCGGGCGGACCGCTGCTGCCGAAGTGCATTTACTGGCTCCACACGCACGACTCCAGCGGGATCATCCACATCGAGTCACCCACCCATCTGACCTACACCCTGGGACAGTTCTTCGACATCTGGGGGCAGCCGCTGAACCGCATTGACGTCGGCACCCACCCGGTGCCCAGCGCCGGCCTGACCGTTTTTGTAGACGGGGTACAGTACGACGGCGATCCGCGGGATATCGAGCTCAAGGCGCACACCCAGGTGGTGCTGGAGCTCGGCCAGGTTGGACGGCCCCCCAGCTTTACCTTCCCCGGCGGCCTCTAAGGCACTACGCGCCGGGGGCGCGATCCCTACACTGACAACATGACGGCGCGGTCACTTTCACCGAGCACGGCAAGGGGGGAGGCCACCCGGCAGAAGGTCCTTGAGGCCGCCGAGCAGGTATTCGGGGAAAAGGGATACCACGGCGCCAGCGTCACCGAGATCACTCGAGCCGCCGGGGTTGCCCAGGGCACGTTCTACCTCTACTTCCCGGGCAAGAAAGAGATCTTCCTGGACCTGGTCGACGCCCTGGGCGAAAGGCTCCGCGGGGTGACCCTCGACGCCAGCGCCAAGGCCGCGACCTACGCCGAAGCCCAGCGACTGGGCTTCTCGGCGTTCTTCGACTTCGCCCGCACCCACCGGCATGTCTACCGGATCATCCAAGAGTGCGATCGGGTCGACCCGATCACCTACCGCCGCTTCTACTCATTGCTTGCGGAGTCGTATCGGCGCGCCCAGGCCGACGCGACCGCGCGCGGCGAAGCCGCCGAGGTCGATCCCGAGGTGGTGGCTTACTGCATGCTCGGCGTCGGTCACTTCGTGGCGCTGCGCTACCTGTTCTGGGACGGCGACCTGGGCCCCGAGGCGGAGGAGACCGCCATCCGGTTCGCGCAAAAAGGGGTCGGCCTGGACTGACAGGGCTGGGTCCGTGGCATTACGGCGCGGCTCGTAGAATTCCCAGGTGGCCGGCCCTCTGCCCCTCTTCCTCCTTCGGACGGTGCTCTTCCCGCACATGCCGATGTCCTTGCATGTTTTTGAGGAGCGCTACCAGGAGATGATGCGCGACTCGCTCGACTCCGGCACCAGCTTTGGCGTGGTTTGCCATCCGCGACGGCAAGGAGGTCGGTGGCGAGGCGGTCCCTCGAGGCGTCGGCACGCTGGCGCGGATCGTCCACGTCGAGCGCCTCCCAGACGGACGGATAAACCTGCTGATCACCGGGGCGTCGCGGTTCCGAGTCGGCCGGCGGGTGGATGGCAAGGCCTACGCCCGGGCAGAGGTTGAGTACCTGGAGGAGGAGTCCGAGGGCGTCCCCGACCACCTGGTGGCATCGCTGCAGACCACCTTCAAGAGCTACCTGCGGGCACTGCGCCAGGTGACCCGAGGCTACACCGACCTGCCTGATCTCCCGTCTGAGCCCGGAGGCCCTGTCTTACCTCGTCGCGACCACCGTCGAGACCTCCATCGACGCACGCCAGCAGTTGCTGGAGTCGGCCGGTAGCCGCGATCGCATCGAACTGGAGCTGAAGATCCTGAGACGCGAGGAAGACCTCCTGACCCGGAAGGTACTACCCAGCGCGGTGCTGCCTAACTCGTTCTCTTTGAACTAGTTCGGAGGCCGGCTCGCCACGGACCCATCAGATAGGGATCCGCGGTTTGAGCCGCTTTTGGCCCGTTTGTGTCGGCTTACTTGAAGTCGAAAACCAGCCGGTTAGGGGCGGTCAGATACCCCATTGAGAACCCCGGGCTGCCGTTGGTCTTGAACCTCAGGCTGGTACCCGAACCGCCGACCTGGGTGATCGCGGTGAGGGCGCCCGAGGGTGTCAGTCCGGACACCACCGAGGGTGAGATTGACAGGCCTGGCACGCTCAGATAAATGCTGCCGTCGCTGCCACGTCCCAGCTGGGCGGTCGGTGCCGACCCGGCGCCGCCGAGGTCGAGGACGACTCGCGTGATGCCGTTGCCCGGGCTACCGAGGCGGATGCGGGACACCGTCCAGCCCGTACCCCCTCTGCCGGCGGTGACCAACTCGGACAGCGGGCCGGGGGCCGCGCCGCTTGCGGGCGATGCCGCCGGGGTCGGCCGCACGCTCGGCGCGGGCCGGCTGGCCGGGCTTGGTGCGGCGGCATGGCTGGTTCCGGGCTGGGTGACCGCGGTCGGCGACGGGTGCGTGTTCCGTGTCGAGTACAGGACTCCGGCGGCCAGGAGGATCACCACAAGGGCAGCCCCGAGCCCGACCTTGATCTGCATTTCCGGCGACGACAGCAGCTTGGTAAGGGCGCCGGCGGGCTTGGCCCGCGCCCACAGCAGCGCTTCGCGATAAGCGCGAAGGTGAGGGGCGTCGTCGTCAGGCGCGTCGCCCCCGTTTTCGATTGGCGCCGCGAACGGCCTCGGCTGCCGTTCCCGCGATGGCCGCCGCCACGCTGGCCGGCTCGAGCGGCGTCTCGATGGCTGCGGCTGGCTCGGGTTCGACCTCGAGCAGCGGCTGGATGGCTTCGGCCGGCTCGGGTGGCGCCTCCGCAATCGGCTCGGCAGCCCCGGGCGGTTCTGGTTCCGCTGCGGGTTCGGGCAATGGCTCGGGCTCGGCCGCGGGCTCGACCGCGGGCGCGCGCGGTGTGATCCACATCAATCGCTCGGCCTCTGGTCGCTCGGTGGCCTCCGGCCCACGGACCGTCGGCTCGGCGACTGTCAGCTCGGCGTTGCCGGGGGCGGCCCCGGATTCCTCGGGAGCGGCGGCGCTCTGGGACGGTTGGCTGGGGCGGCGTCCCAGGATGGCCGCGAACCATGATCGACGCGGCGCCTTAACCTGGTCGGTGGCATCTTGCTCCCGTGGCGGCTCCCACTCGTCAGAGGCGGGCAGCGCCGCCTCGGCCGCCGAAGTCGGCCCGACGTAGTCGGCCATCGAGGGCACCTCGACTGGCGCAGCGGTGTCCAGAGCGGGCTCCGCCGGTGGTCCGATGGCATCGTCGACGGCCGCCCGGCCGACCTCCTCGAGCTCGGCGTCTGATGCCGGCGGGATCTCCATCCAGGACGGGATGAGCTGCGCCGGCGGCGGCGACGGATGCGTCTCGACGCGGGTCGCGCCCGGCTCTGGTTCCAAATCCTGGGTCGGAGCGATCTGCTCGGCGTGTTCCTCAGGCGGGTCGGGCGCCGCTTGATGGACGGGGGCCGTTTCATCCGGCGATTGCGGTGGGGGAAGGGATGCGGGCGCGCTGGTCTCGGCTGGGCCCGTGGGAGGCCAGCGTTCGGGCTCGACCCAGGTGGGGGCGGGTTCAGGCTCGTCCTCCGGGCCGGTGGTGGCGCGCGGCTGGTCCCAATAGACGTCCCCTGGGGTGTCGATCTCGGGAAGCTGCTCCTGCAGCGCCGCGATCTCGGGAAGCGGCTCCTGCAGCGCCGCGAGCTCGACCTCCGGCCCGGCTTCGACCGCGGCGTCGGTTGCATGGGCCGGCTGCGCCCGGGCGATCTCGGTGGTCTCTGTCATCGCCGCCTCAGGCTGAAAGGCCGGCGCGACCCGCGATCACGTCGAGAGCAGG
>DIZV01000038.1:6927-9359 GCA_002427995.1 Chloroflexi bacterium UBA6019 | reverse complement strand
GTGATGTCCTTGCAGAGCGCGACCTCGAACTCGTTGGCAACCGAGCGCTGGGCGTCCCGGTACTCCTCCTGGGCGCCGGTGTCGACCCAGACCAGTTCGCGGTCGAATGGCCACGGCAGAGGCAGCCGGGGATGCGGCGCCTCGTGGATCAGCTTGCCCTCGTAGAAGAGGTCGGAGACGACCTTCCCGATCGGCTCCCGCATCCGGTACTGGCGCGGCAGCATGATCTTCGACTGGGCCGGGACCTTGTCCCACATCCAACCGTAGAAGCTCTCATCGCGGACCATCTCGTCCAGCGGACTCTTGATCTCGAAGCTGAGGGCCGCTTCCTCCATCACCGGTGGCAGCTGCTTCAGGTCGCCGATCATCACCCACCGCCGCGCCAGCGGCATCAGCGCCAGCGCTTCGTTGGCGCGGACCTTGTTGGCCTCGTCGAGGATCAGCCAGTCGAAGACCATGAAGCGGAGGCGGGAGTCGATCGCGAGCCGGTTGCAGGTCCCGGCGACGAGGTTGAACTGCTCCAGGTTCTCGCCCTCGAAGAGGGTCTGGCGGAGCCGGCGCGGCACCTTGCCGGGCTCGGCGATCCGGGCCTGACGAACGTGCGAAAAGCCGAGCAGCCGCTCCTGGCCCGTGTCGACCGCATCGTTGGAGTGAGAGCTGAGAAGAATCGATCCGCCCTGCTGGCGCCCCAGGATGCGGCGGATCGATTCCACGATCGCCGTCGTCTTGCCGGTTCCGGGTGGCCCCTGGATCAGGTACATCTGGCCCGGCCGCATGCCCATCACCCGGGCGACCGCTTCGCTCTGCTCGTCGTTGGGGGCGGGCAGGTGGTGAGCGGGGCGTCCCTCGAGCGCCATGTAGGGCGGGCTGCCCAGCCAGCCCGGGTCGGCCAGTTCAGCAGCCAGGGCGCCGGTGCGGGGGGAGCCGATCTGCAGCTGCCGGATGACCGAGCGCTGCGCCTCGAACATCTCGACGCTGGCGGTGGGCAGAACCACGCCCTCGTCAGGCAGCGGGTCGTAGCGGCGGAAGGAGACCCAGAGGTCGAAGCCGGCGGTCTTGTCGAGCGACATCCCCCGGTACTCGGGAAAGCCGGCCGAGCGGACGGTCAGGGAGTCGATGCCGCGGTAGACGCGGGCGTCCTGGTCGCCGACCAGGTGGAGGATGGCGCGCACGAATTCGCCGCCCCGCATGTCCTCGCTGCAGTTCGGGCAATGCATTCCGTTGGAGGTGGGGACGATCTCCTCGCAGCGCGGGCATTCGACCCATTGCTCGGTCGCCTCATAGCGGCGCACGGCAGCTTCGGCGAGATGTTCCCGGAAATCGCGCAGGTGCTCGACGAACCGCATCGTCGAGTCGAGGATCGGTTCGGACTTCGCCTTCTCACGGAGCTCGATGGCGGTGAAGCCCTCGAGCTCGCCGTCCCACTCCTCGACCAGCTGGAGTTCCTGGTACTTCAGGTGGACGCGTGATTTCTCGATCGGGTAGTCGGGCGATTCCAGTTCCTGGAAGTCGGTCATCTCGAACGCCAGGCCCTTCGGCGTCCGGCCCAGGCGGCCCGTCAGCAGGGTGGTGTTGAAAAGGCCGATGCACTCGAGCGGCTTCTCCGACTTGGTGATCGTGTAGCCGATCTCGATCATCTTCCTCTCCTCGAGCACGTCGAGGATGGCGCGCGGGCCGCCCGGAACGAGGGCGATCTTGGCCGCCGCCGGGCTGTTGGGGCGGATGCGGACGCCGAGCCGCCCGGTCGAGATCACCTCACCGGGGATGTCGGGGTCCCAGAGCGGAAGGACATCCCCCGGGTTGGGCGTGCTCAAGCCGTTGGCACCAATGGTGTGAGGAGGAAAGAGGAGAGGATCAAGTTGAGTTCCGAAGGCCCGAATCCGAACGCGGGCCTAGAGTGCGGGGAATAACGTAGCAGATTCACCTCAATCCGGAAGGGGTTGCCCCCGCGTTTCCGGAAACCTCAGCAGGAGCAGGGCGCCCGCCACGAGACCGAGGGCGCACCCGAGGAGAGCCGGGCCGAGGCCGACGGCCGGGGCGACGGCGGCAACCGCCTGCAGCCCGATGACGCCGCCGATCGTGCCCGCGCCGAGTGCGAGGCTCTGCGAGGTGGCCCTGGCACGGGTGGGGAAGAGCTCGCTGAACCAGGCCGCGGTCATCGGTCCCGCCAGTCCGCCGGCAAGCGGTCCGAGAACGTAGCCGATGGCAAAGGCGGGAAGGCTCCCGGCATAGGCGAGACCGGACAGAACAGCGGAGGCCACGAGGAAGGCGACTCCCAGCCGGCGGCGGCCGTAGCGGTCGGAGAGCCAGCCGCCGGCGAGGAAGCCGGCGGCGCCCACCCAACCGCTGACGACCAGGATCGCGCTGATCGGTGCCGGCGCCAGGTGGAGGGTGCGGCTGGCGTAGAGGACGCCGTAGAAGAAGCTCGGCTC
>DIZV01000038.1:0-6772 GCA_002427995.1 Chloroflexi bacterium UBA6019 | reverse complement strand
CGCCAGGGGGGCTGGAGAAGCACTCTCAGCGGGCGCTCGGTGTGGCGCGAAGCGATCCAGGTCCGGGTCTCCGGCAGCGCCCACCAGATCAGCGCCGACGCCGGGACGCCCACCGCTCCCGCCAGGTAGAGAAGGCGCCAGTGCGGTGCGAGAAAGGGATAGACGATCGTCGTCAGCCCCCCGCCAGCTGCCGCCAGGAAGGTCAGTCCGGCGACCCCCAGGGCTCGGTGTTGATCGGGCACCTCCTCCACCGCCAGCACCGGCGCCAGGGTTGCAACCAGGGCCTCGAACGCAACCGCAACGAAGCGGCAGGCGGCGAGCATCGGGATCCCGGTTGCAAAGGCGCTGGCGAGGTCGGCCAGGGAGAAGCCGAGGACCCCGATCGCGACCAGGTGGCGGCGGCCGCGGCGGTCCGCCAGCACCGCCATCGGCAATGCCAGCAATGCTCCGAGCAGCAGCAGAGAGCCGAGGTTGGAAAGACTCGAGACGGGGGCCCTGAACTCGGCGCTGATCGCCGGCAGGGCCAGCGGCAGGGTGGCGCTGTCGAACTCTCCGAGAAACGCGGCAAACCCAGCGAGAAGGAGGAGGCGCCAGGCCCGGCCCGTCACAACAAGCGAAGCCTGCGCAGCAGGTAGGGACCGGGGCCGAGGAAGCCACAGGTGGCGCCGACGTGGGCGATCGAGACGCCGAGCAGCGAATGCGGCCCGGGCAGCAGCCAGAAGGCGAGCCCGAGAGGGATGCCCGCGAGCGCGGTGGCGGCGACGTCGGGCCACCACCAACCGCCGAGGCGGTGGTAGAGGACATAGGTGACGGTGCCGACGAGGAACCCCGCCGGCGCTCCGAGCAGAGCGCCGGCGCCACCCTGGACGAGGCCGCGGAAAAAGCCCTCTTCGAGGGGCCCGTTGAGCAGGTAATAGCCGCCCTGAAGAAGGGCGTCGGGCAGGTTCGGCACGACCAGGGTCCGCCGCCTCCGGCTGAGCCACAACTGAAGCGCCGTGGCGAAGAGGAACAGCAGGGGCAGGGCGCCCAGGCCGAAGCCGAGCTGGACCGGCAGGTTGCCGACAACGAGTCCGAGCCAGGCCGGGTGCCAGACCGCCTCCACCGCGGCCACGACGACGGCGAACGGCCCGAGGCGGGTGGCGAGGTCGGGCAGCACCCAGCGCAGCGTCGCGGCCGGGCGGCCCGGGATGACCAGGACCTCGGCTCGACCAGTCGGCACGAGAGATAAGGAAAGCAGCTTCGCCGGAGTCGCACGGACCTGCGAGCATTCGGGCTCGTGGAACGGCGGCCGGAGCGTTACTTCGGGCGCCGGGAGGTGCGGCAGGCGATCGCCTGGGCCGAGGCCGGCGGCATCGCCGTGCACCGTAACTTCGACCACTACCACGGCACCCCTTCGGCCCGCGGCTTCGTGATGACGAGGCCCTTCCTGCACGTCATCGGGCTCCGCCCGGCGCTGGAGGACTGGGCCCACGCCAACGGGGTGCCGTTGGAGGCGATCCAGCCCGAGAAACGGCGTCGGGTCGCCCATATCGACGTCTTCGGCGACTACGCGCTGCGGCTCCTGGCCCGCGTCCAGCCGGACTCGAGCCCGAGTCGGCTAACGTCTAGCTCGATGGAAAAGCGAGCGGGTGGGACCGTGCTCGCCACCGGCTCGGTGGCCTTCGACTACATCCTCACCTTCAACGGCAGCTTCCGCGACCACATCATGCCGGACCAGGTCCACATCCTGAACCTGAGCTTCCTCGTCGACCGCTTCGAGCGTCGCCGAGGAGGGGTCGCGGCCAACTACGCCTACAACCTCGCGCTGCTCGGCCACCCGAGCGCGATCCTGGCCACGGCCGGGGCCGACGCGGGGCCCTACCGCGAGTGGCTTGAAGGCCTTGGAATCGAGTGCAGCGGGCTCAAGCTGCTGGAAGGGGAGACGACGGCGACCGGCTTCACGACCACGGACCTCGACGACAACCAGATCACCGGGTACTACGGCGGCGCGATGAACCGGGCGGGGGAGGTCGGCCTGGCCGACACCGACGCCACCCCCGCCGCTGTCATCGTCGGGCCCAACGGCCCGGCCGGCATGGCCCGGCTCGTGCGGGAATGCCGCGACGCCGGCATCCCATTCGTCTTCGACCCCGCCCACCAGCTGCCTCACATGACGAAGGAGGACCTCGAGGAGGGCTGTCGCGGCGCCTGGATCCTGATCGGCAACGACTACGAGCTGGAGCTGATCCGCCAGCGCACCGGCCGCAGCGATGCCGGGCTCCTCGAGCTGGCGTCGACCGTCGTCACCACCCTCGGGCGGGAGGGATCGCGGATCGAGACGGAGAAGGGGCGGATCGAGATCCCCCCGGCGAGGCCCCGGCAGGAGGTTGACCCGACCGGAGCCGGCGACGCCTATCGCTCCGGCCTGGTGGCGGGACTCCTGCGCGGCCTGGAGCCGGCCGAGGCGGGCAGGGTGGCGTCGCTGGCGGCCTCCTACGTCGTCGAGCAGGCGGGGACGATCGAGCACCGCTACACGCTTGCCGAGTTCGCCGAGCGCTACCGATCCGCGTTCGGGGCGGCCCTCCCGGAGGCCTTGGCGGCGAGCTGAGGCAGGAGGGCCTCGGCCTCCTTGACGATCCGCTCGACCAGGGCGCCGGCGCTCGGCAGGTCGTGGATCAGGCCGACGACCTCCCCCGCCAGCAGGTTCATCTCCGACGGATCGTCCCGCCGGCGAGCCTCGCGCAACTGGTCGCCGAGGACGTTCCCAAGCCGGCGGACCTCCTCTTCGCGACCCAGCCAGCGATCGAGGAAGGCGTTCCGGATCGCCCGGGCGGCGATCGGCTCCGGCCAGGCCGATTCGCTGGCGTAGTCGGGGATCGAGGTGCGCACGGTGTCGTGCCCGGCGGCGTCGAGGATCGCGCGCTTCCACCCGTCCGGGATCGGCGCCTCGCGGGTCGCCAGAAAGCGGGTGCCCATCAGCACGCCCTCCGCACCCAGCGCCAGCGCGGCGGCGAGCCCGCGCCCGTCCCCGATACCGCCGGCGGCAACCACCGGGATGTCCACCGCGTCGACCACCTGGGGAACCAGGGTGAAGGTCGACTGGAGGCCGACGTGGCCGCCGCCCTCCTCACCCTGGGCAATGATGACGTCGACGCCGGCTCGCGCCGCGGCGACGGCGGAGGGCACGTCGCTGACCATGTGGACGTGGAGTGCCCCCGCTTCGTGGGCGAGGTCGACGTATGGCGCGGGGTCGCCGAAGGCGGTCGAGAACACCGTCGGCTGGTGCTGCAGCACCGCCTCGACCTTGTCGGCCGAACGCCAGAGGAGAAGGTTGACCCCGAACGGCATCGGGGTCAGCTCGCGGATCATCGCCACCTCGGCCTCGATCGCCTCCGGGGTCAGGAAGGAGGCGGCCAGGAGGCCGAGTCCGCCGGCGTGGGAGACGGCCGCCACCAGGCGGGCGTCGGTGCCACCGCCCATCGGCCCGAGGAGCACCGGGTGCCGGATGCCGAGGAGGTCGGTGACGCGGGTCCTCACGCCTCGACCAACGCCAGCGGGCGGACCGGGGAACCGGTCGCGCCGACCATCTTGAGCGGGGAGCAGATGAAGAGGAACTCGTACACCCGGTCGGCGGCCAGCTGCTCCAGGTCGAGCACCTCGATGATGTGGATCCCGTTCTCGACCAGCAGGATCACGTGGACGGGGAGGTTGCCGTGGCCGGCGCCGGGGCCGAGCCACTCGAAGGCGATCGTATCCGAGCCCGCGACGTGAACCCGCCGTTCGGCCAGCCAGCGGGCCGCCGTCTCGTCGGGGCCGGGCACGCCGGTGGGCCAGCCGACGTAGGCAGGCTCGTCCTGGTAGCGGCCGACCGGCCAGCCGGTGCGGAACAGCACCGCATCGCCGGCGCCGATCTCCAGTCCGTGGTGGCGGCAGGTCTTCTCGACGTCGGCCGCCGATATCGGGCGCCCGGGCTCGAGAGCATCCTTTCCTTCCGCTGCAGCCACGTCGAGCAGCACGCCACGGGTGACGATGGGCGCGATCGCGTCCACCCCGTGGGTCTTGAAGCGAGCACCGCGGGAGGCCTCGGCGGCGTCCTGGCCGCCATGGAGCCGCCCGTCGAGCGAGAAGTGGGCCAGCCCGTCGATGTGGGTGCCGGTGTGGCCGGAGGTGGAGATCAGCTCATTGGCGCTGGACGAGCCGTCGGGCCGCTGGACATCGCCGTGCCGGCGCAGCAGGGCCATCCGGAAATTCGGGTGCCCGGGGGCAACCGGCGTGCTCGCCTCGAGCGGGCGGCCGAGGTCGTAGACCCGGTAACCGGTGCGGATCAATGCCCGAGGGCCCGTGCGAGCTGCTCGACGTGCAGCTCGAGGTGGCCGATCAACGCCTCCCGAGCGACCTCCTCGGCACGCATGACCGACCGGCCGCCGTCGACGACGCATTCCCGCCGCATCGCCGCCGCGTCGGCGGAGCGGAGGTATCGCACCGTCCGCTCGTGGTCGGCGCGAGCCATCGCGATCAGCTTCGCGGGCAGCTCCTGGGCGAGCTGCGCGCCGAGCACGTCGCGGAGGTTGACGTTGCCGAGCAGGTCGAGCTCTGTCATCTGGCCGCTTCCGATCTTGTAGGCGAGCATCCCGTAGAACTTGCTCAGCACCGCGATGTGAGCCAGGACCTCCCGCGGGTTCCACTCCGCATCGCTGCCCGAGGGGTGCTCTCCGACCTCGGGGCCGAGGGCCTCGAGCCTCGCGGATGCTCGCTCCAGGCGGTCGGCGAGCACCAACCGCTCGTGGTCGGTCAGCTCATCCCGGTAATGGTCGAGGTCGGCCGCCGTGAATTTGGGGCTATCGATCTTCATCGCTTCCTTCCTCGCTGGGCCCGCTCATGGGCCTCCCAATGCGCATCGTCGACCCAGGCTCGCGCGAAGTCGGCGGTCGCCTGCCCGGCCAGCTCCGGTCGAGCGTATTGCTGGACCGCTTCGGCTGCACGCTTGATCCCCGCCAGTGCCCCCCGGGGGACCTCTGCCAGCTCGGCCGCGAGCGCGGCCACCCGCTCTTCGAAGGAGGCGCGGGGCACCACCTCCTCGAAGAGGCCGATCGCCTTCGCCTCGCTCGCATCGATCGTCCTCCCGGTCGTCAGGAGGTGGAGAGCCGGCCCGCGGCCGATCGCCAAAACGAGCCGCTCGATCCCGCCCCAGGCAGGCATCAGGCCCAGCCTGGCCTGGGTGAAACCGATCTTGACGTCCGCTGCGGCGACGCGGTAATCGCAAGCGATGGCGACCTCGGCGCCGCCCCCGATGGCGTGGCCGTTGAGGATGGCGACGACCGGCACCGGCAGGCCCGGGATGCGGTCGAGCGTCGCCCGCATCCGGCGCGCCATGTCGAGCGCGAACCCCTCCTCGCGGACGTTCTCCAGCTCCTTGAGGTCGCCGCCGGAGATGAAAGCCCGATCGCCGGTGCCGCGGATGAAAATCGCGTGCACGTCCCAGCCGGCGGCCGCCGCGAGGGCGGCGTCGAGCTCCGCCATCGCCTCCAGGTTGAGCGCGTTACGCGCCTCCGGGCGGTCGATCAGGATCTCCCCGACCGCGTCCCGGCGTACGACCTGAACCCCGCCCACGAGTGGCTACGATACCGTCAACCCGGAGCCCCGCCGCACCCCGGTATCTTTACGTCGGCATGTGCTACTCGGATGACGCCCGCCCGCCCCTTCCGCCCGTCGTCGGGGGTGGCGCCGCCAACCACGGCGACTTTCACCTCACCGCGGCGGACGGTAACGGTTTCATGGCCCATCACGCCCGGGCCGCCGCAGCGGCCGGCTCCGGGATCGTGATCCTGCCCGACGTCCGCGGCCTCCACCCCTTCTTCAAAGAGCTGGCCGTGCGTTTCGCCGAGGCCGGTGTCGACGCGGTCGCCATGGACTACTTCGGCCGCACCGCCGACGACGAGGACCGGGGCCCGGGTTTCGATTGGAAAGCGGAGATCGCCAAGATGACGCCGGAGGGGATCGCCGCCGACGTGCGCGCCTGCGTCGACTACCTGGCCACGGCGGACGGCGGCCGGCCGCGGGCCATCTTCACAGTCGGCTTCTGCATGGGGGGAGGCATCTCCTGGTCACAGATCGCCAAGGGCCACGGCCTCGCCGGGGCGATCGGCTTCTACGGCGGCCGGCCAGAGCAGATCCTGCCCCTGGTCCCACAGATGCAGGGCGAGCTGCTCTTCCTCCTTGCCGGCGACGACCACACGCCCCCAGCGCAGTTCGAGAAGGTCGCCGACGAGGTCCGCGCCGGGGGCATCCCGGTCGACTCCCACACCTACCCGGGCGCGCCTCACAGCTTCTTCGACCGCACCTACGCCGAGCACCGGGGCGCCTGCGACGACGCCTGGCGCCGGATGCTGGACTTCATGCGCCGCCTGACGCCCGCTACCTAACGGTAGACGACCGCCTCGGCGCCGACAAAGCTCGCCAGCTCGGCCACCGCCCGGCGCACCAGCCCGGTCATCCGCTCGCCCGGTTCCAGCACGACCGCATTTATGAGAAGCGTCTTCGACGCCCGGTCGAAGCGGGGGTCGACGGTGCCGATCAGCCGATCGCCGGCCAGGATCGGCATCGCGTAATAGCCCCGGCGGCGTTTGGCCGCGGGCACGTAGATCTCAATCCGGTAGTCGAAGCCGAACAGCTCCGCGGTCCGGCGGCGGTCGGCGATCAGGTTGTCGAACGGCGAGAGCAGGACGGTCCGCGGCGTCCAGGGACCCTCCAGCAGTGGGAGCGAATCGCGGTGGATGAACCAGTCGCCCGCGAG
>DIZV01000149.1 GCA_002427995.1 Chloroflexi bacterium UBA6019 | reverse complement strand
GTGAGGAACTCCGACGGCGTGGTGGTGACGAGGTCGGAGTCGTGGCTGAGTCGTTGATAGAGCGCGGCCAGAAATCGGTTTCCATTGGCCTCGTACGAATCCCAGCAGTTCTCGCCGTCCAGCGCGATGGTCGCCAGCAGTGGCATCTCACCCTGCCGATGCCGGATGGCGTGCAGCCGGCCGACAAGGTCGCCGACGGCCTCCTCCGGGCGGGAATTCTGGTAATCGAATCCGATCAGGTTGGAGAGACGGGCGTCGCGAAATACCAGCTCGACCGGGGCGTCGCCGGCCTCGAATCGATAGGGACGGTAGAGGGCCTCCGGCTGCATCACGCTGCCCTCGCCATCGCGGCCAATCGAGACCTGGAGCGACTGGGCCAGCACGCCCTCGTCCGATATCAACCAGCGCAGTCCTGCCTCGCCCATGAGCCGCACCGCCGCCTCGCTGATGGCGGCTTCCGGTGGCCAGCAGCCGATTGGACGGCGACCGAAGCGGCGCGTGTGCGACTCGACGCCGCGGCGGAGCTGCTCTACCGCGTCCTCCGGATGGGCGAAGGGCCGCCCTGGCATCACCAGGTCGGGCCGTGAGGCGCGGGCACTGTGCAGGTCGATCAGCAGTGGCAGGATCGGATGGTAGTAAGGGGTCGTCATGAGCTCCGCCTGGCCTCGCTCCTGGACCTCGCGGTACTTCGGCAACACCTTGCGCATCATCTCGATCTGGGCCTGCACCACGGGCCGCTTGTCATCCTCGGTAAAGTCGCGACCGCGGCGGACGAGGTCACCGAGCACCGGATCCGCCTCGATCATCTCGGGGCCAAGCCAGGAGAGGTTGAACCAGAGCTGCAGATCCCGCAGCTCCCCATCAGTAAACAGATGCGCCAGCTCGCCGGGATCCCACGTCCAGGATTGCTCGCGTTTGACCACGAGCTCCAGGTATCGCGGGTACTGCCGAACCCGCCGGATCTGGCTCGACTCGGCCATCCACCGCGCGACGAAGGCGCGCTCCTCGCCACTGAGGTCCTCGACCGCACGTTGCGTCAGATCGAGGTAGAGATCGCTGGAGCGTCCCTCGACATAGTCCTCCACCTGGTCGACCAGGGATGGCACGAGATTGTAGGTCTGCTTGATCAAGGGATAGTCGTCGAGAAGCGCCGGCATCTTGTAGTAGTCCTTGGCGCAGCGCAGCCGGACCCACGGCAGCAGAAAGGTGTTGGTCAGGTCATCCTTGTAGTACGGCTGGTGCATATGCCAGACGAACGCCACATGCAACGGCCTCGACACGGTGCGAACTTAGCAGAAGAGCGCGGCCGTGGGCTCGCCCGGCGGGCTCGCGATTCGGACTAGGCGGGCCGCTTGAGTTGCTCGGTCAGCTTCGACGTCGTGTAGACGTAGCGCAGGCGGGGCGAATAGTCCACGGTGATGCGGTCACCCGGGCTGAGCTGCTCGAAGGTGCGGCGGTTGACCCGGAAGGAGTCCGCCCAGAGCCCCTTGGCCATCCCAGCCCGATCACCGGCTTGCACGGCAATCCGATAGCTCCGGCCGAAGATCCCGACGTCCCGCCGCATGCCGACGACGGTTCCGACCATGGACGACCGGCGTGCCGCCAGGTCGAGCCCGGCGCGGAGCAGGACCGTCGTCCCGATCGGTACCAGGATGCTGGACATGGCGACCGTGAAGATCATGAGCGAGGTCAGCAACGAGTTGACGGGCTGGGTCACGGAGGCGGCCAGGCGGGGCGCCACGGCCAGCATGGCGGCACACCCCAGGGCGACCGACGCGAATCCCCCGATCGCGGCCAGCCGGGGCGGTTCCCCACGGCTCATCGACCAGAGGTGCCACTTGACCCGCGGTCGCATTGGCCGGCCATCCGGGCCGACCGCGATCAGCAGGTGTCCCCAGGGCATCGAGCCGCCCGCCAGCCGGAGCAGCAGGAAGGACCCGAGCGCCACGGCGACCAGGGACAGGTCGATGACGGCAGGCATGGGAGGCACCCCAGGGTATAACCGGCGCCCGGTTACGGTCCTTGCAGTCGCCGAATACGAATCGTATTCGGATCGATCACGAATTAGTGCCCGGTTCGCGAGCTCGTATACTGCCGAACCTTGTCGCGAAGCTTGGGCAGGGGGTCGGTTTTCAGGAAGTACTCGTCACAGCCCGCCTTTTTAGCGTCCTCCTGGGTGGCCATCCCGGCGGTGTAGACGATGACTTTGGTTTCCGACGAAAGCTTGCTTTCCCGGATCTTGAGGCATAGCTGGAGCCCATCCAGTCCCGGCATCTGGATATCCGCCACCACGACCGAGGGGCCGTACTCGATGATCAGCTGCCAGGCCTCGTCCCCATCCTGGGCCTCCACCACCTCGTGGCCATCCAGCTCGAGGAGGGTGCGAAGCATCAGCCGAACGTCGCGATCGTCGTCCGCGACCACCACCGGTGGTTCGTCGTGGGTGGGCAGGGGAGCAGGGACGCCGCCCTCCCGGAGCCCCCTCCTCCAGATCATTCCGCAAGGATTCTATGACGGCTGAGTATTAGTCGGCAAGGGTCGATCGTATCCCGGTTATCGGCGGCTGACGCGGTGGGTTACCGGGTAACCCCGGCGTGCCAATTCCGCTACGCGTCGGGCGGCGTCGCGGTCGAGCACCGGGCCGCGTAACCCGATAGGTCGCGGACGGCGCGCAGACCGACGACGCAGCCCGATGCGAGGCCTGGGTTAGCTTTAGTCGATGGCGCGGCGGCGGAAGCCGGTGATGCCGACATAGCTGAAGCCGACCAGCGCCACGATCAGTAAGGCCGCCGCGATCCAGGTCGGCATGTGCGGGCCGCGGGGGAGAAGGGCGGAGCGGATCCCTTCACTGACGTAGGTGATCGGGTTGAAGAGCGTGACCACCTGGAACCAGGGCAGTTTGCTCAGCGAGGGCCAGGGGTATTGGGTGCATCCCGTGAAGATGATCGGGGTCAGCACGATGGCGAACATGATGTTGATCCGGTTGAATGGCGTGAGAGTGCCCAGGGTGAGGCCCATCGCACCGCCCGCGAGCGAGCCCAGGATAAAAAACGCGACCAGGATCCAGAGGCGGCCGAGGTCAAACGGGATGCTCCCCAGCACGAGGAAGCCGACCGGGAACATCACCAGCCCTGCGATCAGCGACCGGATCGCGGCGAAGACGATCTTCTCGAGACCAACCAGGGCGGTCGGGATGGGCGCCAGCAGGCGATCCTCGATCTCCTTGGTGAACGAGAACTCGATGACGAGCGGAAAGGCGACCGCCTGGAGGCCCGTGATCGCGATCGTCAGTGCCACGATCCCGGGAAAAAGCTGGGCGGCATAGCCGGCCCGCGTGAAGCCGAGGTCGGCGAGCACCCGACCGAAGACGAAGAGCATGAACAACGGCTGTAAGATCACCTGCGCCAAAAAGGCCGGGAACTCGCGGAAGGTGACCGTGATGTCGCGGCGCAGAATAGCGACGAACACGGTAAGAAAGCTGGGGTGCATGACCCTCGGCTCGGCCACGACCGTCGCCATCAGCGCAGCGCTCGACCGGTCAAGTGGATGAAGACATCCTCGAGCGACGGTTTGCCGATGGCCAGTTCCTGCAGCGTGCCACCGGCGTCGCTGACAACGCGCGCGACGGGCGCGACCATGAGCGGGGCGTCCGACGCGACATAGAGCCGCAGTCGCAGCGGTCCGCTGGGCGCCTGGCTGACAGGCTCGACCCTCTCGACCCCCGGCACCGCCGCAAGTAATTCGATGAACGTCGGCCGGTCCACGCCATCACTGTGGATCCCAACCTCGAGGGTGTTCTTGCCGGGTACCGTCGCGGTCAGCGCGTCCGGGGTGTCGAGGGCGAGGATCTTGCCGCGGTCCATGATGCCGACGCGCCTGCACAGCTGCGTCGCCTCATCCATGTCGTGGGTGGTCAGGATCATCGTGACCCCGCGCCCACGCAGGTCCCGAATGCGATCCCATACAAAAAGGCGGGCCTGCGGATCGAGCCCGGTGGTCGGCTCATCGAGGAAGAGAACATCCGGCTCGTGCATCAGGGCCCGCGCGATCATGACCCGCTGCGACTGGCCGCCGGAATAAAAGTCGACCTTGTCATCGGCGCGGTCCGCCAGGCCGAACTCAGCCAGCAGCGCGGCGGCGCGTTCCCGGCGCATCTCCGCCGAGATGCCGTGATACGCCGCGTGAAAGAGGAGGTTTTGCCGCGCCGATAGCGCCCGGTCGAGATTGGACCGCTGCGGGACGACCCCGATCCGGCGCCGCGCCGCAACTGGATCGCGAACCACGTCAACCCCGCTCACCATCCCGCGGCCGCTTGTCGGCCGGACCCGGGTGGTGAGCACGCCCACCGTTGTGGTCTTACCGGCCCCGTTCGGACCCAATAAGCCGAACACTTCCCCGCGTTCGACGTGGAAGCTGACGCCATCGACCGCATTGACGGGACGCTTTGGATACCGCTTCACGAGCTCATCGACCACGACGGGCGCCATCGTTTGCAATTCGTCGGTCAGATTACACTGGACACACGATGTTCGGGCACTCGTGGCTGCTGTTCCTGCTCATCCTCGTGATCGTCCTGATCATCTTCGGTCCAGGCAAGCTGTCGCAGCTTGGCGGGGCCATGGGACGGTCCATCCGTGAGTTCAGAAAGACGAAGGATGAGCCAAACCCACCCGGTGGTGGGACCAACTCCGACACGCGCCCCTAAGCCGGCGCGTCCTGCGGGTGGCGATGATCCACTGATGGGCGAGCGCCTCACGATCAGCACCATCGACTATCACACCGCGGGTGAGCCGTTTCGCATCGTGCGCGGTGGTGTCCCGCCGCTCCAGGGGACGACCATCCTGGAGAAGCGCCAGTACGCCCGGGATCATCTTGATCACATCCGCAAGTTGCTGGTGTTCGAACCACGCGGGCATGCCGACATGTACGGAGGCTTTGTCACAGAGCCGGAGAATTCCGGCGCCCAGCTCGGCGTCGTCTTCTTCCACAACGCCGGCTACAGCACCGCCTGCGGGCACGGCACCATCGCGCTCGTCACCTGGGCGATCGAGAGCGGCCGCCTGGCGGCGGTCGAGCCGGAGACTTTGGTCACCGTGGACGTGCCGAGCGGCCGCCTGGCGACGGTGGCGCGGGTGGTCGGCGGCGACGTCACCAGCGTCCGCTTCCGCAACGTTCCCGCCTACGTCCACTCGCGCGGCCTGAAGATCGGCCGGTTCACCGTCGACATCGCCTATGGCGGCGCCTTCTACGCGATCGTCCCCGCCGCCCAGGCCGGGCTCCGGGTCGAGCCACGGCATCTTCCCCAGCTGATCGAGCTCGGCCGTGGTCTGAAGCAGCACCTCGAGGCCGAGCACGAGGTGCGCAACCCGGACCGGCCGGAGATCGAGGGCATCTACGGCGTCATCTTCACCGAGGGCGACCGCAACGTGACGGTGTTCGCCGACGGCGAGGTCGACCGCTCGCCCTGCGGCAGCGGCACCTCGGCCCGGCTCGCCCTGCTCGACGCGACCGGTGAGCTGCCCCGGGGTGAGACGCTGACGCACCAGAGCATCGTCGGCACCACCTTCCTCGGCCGGGTGGTGGGCGAGGAGCCCGGGGGGGTCGTGACCGAGGTCGAGGGAAGCGCCCACCTGACCGGGCGGCATGAGTTCGTGCTCGAGCCCGGCGACGACCTCGGGACCGGTTTCCTGCTCCGTTAGTCGGCCTGCGCGAAGCGCACCGCGAGCCGCGCCAGGTGGCGGGCGGCGCGTTCGAAGTCCTTGAGACGCATGAACTCGTTCGGGCTGTGGGCGCGGTTCATCGCGCCCCAACCGACGCCGGGGGCGACGACGGGGACGCCGCGCTCGGTGAAGATGAACATCGGCGTCGTGCCGCCGGTCAGCGGTGTCACCCGGGCAGGCTTCCCGTAGATCTCCGCGGCGATCTCGCCGTTGAGCCTGACCACCGCGGCATCGGGGTCGGTGATCCCGGGCCGCTCCGCGCCGAGGAGCTCGATCGCGACGTCCGCGAACCCGGCGCTGTCGAGGTGACGGCGAAGCTTGGCGTTGATGTCGACGGGGTCCTGGTCGGGCACCAGGCGGAAGTCGAGCTTGGCGACGGCACGGGCCGGGATGACAGTTTTCGAGCCCTCGCCCTGGTAGCCGCCGCCGATGCCGGCCAGGTTGGCGGTCGGAGTGAAGTAGGCGCGATTGACGTCGGTTATCCCGCCCAGCAGCTGTTCCAGGCCGAACTCGTCGCGGATGTCCGCGGCCCCCTTGGGCGCCGCGCGGAGCAGCTTCTCCTCGCGGTCCGTTGGCTGCCGGACGGCATCGTAGAAGCCCGGGATCAACACCCGTTCGTCGGGTCCCTTCAGCGCTGCCAGGGCCCAGACGAGGCGCCAGGCCGCGTTCGGTAGCAGGTTCGCCTGGCCCGAGTGGGCGTCGCGCGAGATGACCTTCACCGAGAGCTCGACGTAGAGCAGGCCGCGCGCGCCGAGGCGGATGATGGGGGTCTCATCCACCTCGATCCCGCCCTCCTCCCAGACCGCGGCGTCAGCCCGGAGGCGGGACTGGTTCCGCTCCACCCAGTCCGGCAGGTGAGGACTGCCGATCTCCTCCTCTCCCTCGGCCAGCCAGGTGATGTCGCAGGGGTAGGAGCCGGTGACGGCGCGGACGGCGTCGAGGGCGGCCAGCCGGCAGACGAACTCTCCCTTGTCGTCCTTGGAACCGCGCGCGAAGACCGCCCCCTCGCGCTCGGTCAGCTGGAAGGGTGGGCTATCCCAGAGCTCGAGCGGCTCCGGCGGCTGGACGTCGTAGTGGTTGTAGAAGAGGAGGGTCCGGGCGCGGTTGGTCCCGGCGGCGTGGCCGAGGACCACGGGGTGCCCACCGGTCGCGCACACCTCGACGGCGAAACCGCGGCGCTCGAGCATCCGCGCCACGAGCTTGGCGCACTCCTCGATCCCTTGGTGGCGAGCCGAGACGCTGGGTACCGCGCAGAGCTCGCGGAGCTCAGCGATCCACTCGCGCTGGTGCTCGGCGAGGTAGCGATCGATCGCCGCGAGGTCAGCCATCGGTATCGATCCATTATCGAATTCCCATTCGACTAGCATCAGCCGCGAGATGAGTGACCAAAGCCGCGGCCACGAGATCGGCACCCTGCACGGCGTCGGCCGGCGGGAATCGGACGACTGGCAGCGGAGCATCCCACGCTCCATCAGCCCCGAGCAGTGGGCGCGGTTTGAGACCAACATGCGGGAGATCTTCCAGGCCCTGGGGATGGAGATGGGCACGCCGGGCACCGAGAGGACGCCGGCCCGCTTCCTGAAGGCGATGTTCGACGCGACCGAGGGTTACGAGGGCGATCCCAAGCTGGTCACCGCGTTTCCCACCGAGTGCCGAGGCGGGCCTGACTGCCAGCTGAGCCAGGTCATCGAGGGGCCGATCCCCTACTACTCGCTCTGCGAGCACCACGCCTTCCCCTTCCACGGCAACGCCTTCGTCGGCTATATCGCCCACGAGAACATCATCGGGATCTCCAAGCTGACCCGGCTGGTGCGCCTCTTCGCGCGCCGCTTCTCGGTCCAGGAGCGGATGGGGGTGCAGATCACCGAGACCCTGGAGGGAATCCTGGAGGCGCACGGCGTCGCCGTCTACCTCGACGGCACCCACCTCTGCACCCAGATGCGGGGCGTCCGGGAGACCGACTCGGTCACCCGCACCAGCTTCTGGCGCGGTAACTATGCCGCCGACCCCCAGCTGCGCTCGGAGTTCCTGAGGATGTGCGAGATGAGGTCCGGCCGCAGCTGAGCCTCCCCCTCGAGCGGCTGTTCGAGGAGCCCGGGCTCGCCGTCGAGCGCCTGCCGCCGCCCCTCGCGGAGCTCTACGGCGGGGAGCTCGGCTTCGGCCGCCCGCTGCTCTACGCCAACTTCGTCAGCGCGCTCGACGGTGTGACCGCCGTCGACCCCGCCGCGCCCGGCCAGGGCGGGCTGATCAGTGGCGGCCCACCCGGGGACCGATTTCTGATGGGCCTCCTCCGCGCTTTCGCGGACGTCGTGCTGATCGGTGCCGGCACGCTCCGGGCCGAAGCGGAGCACGTCTGGAGCCCAGGGCGTGTCTATCCGCCCGCGGCCGCCGCCTATGCCGGCCTGCGGGCCCAGCTCGGACTCCCGCCCGAGCTGCCGCTGGCGGTCGTCAGCGGCAGCGGCGACCTCGATCCTGGTCTTCCCGCCCTCGCCGGCGGCCTCGTGCTGACAACTCGGGCCGGCGCCGAGCGCCTGGCGGGCCGGGCGCCGGCGGGACTGCGAGTGATCGCGGTGGGGGAGGGCGAGGCGCTCCCGGCTCCGGCACTGGTCGCCGCCTTGCGAGCGGAGGGCCACCGGTCGATCCTCACCGAGGGTGGCCCCCATCTTTTTGGGCAGCTGGCCGCCGCGGGCCTGGTCGACGAGCTCTTTCTGACCCTGTCGCCGGTCCTCGCCGGGCGCCAGCGACTGGGCACTCAGATCGGGCTGGTGGAGGGAACCGCGCTGCTGCCCGGGCTTGATCGGCGGGGGCGCCTGCTCAGCGCTCGGCGGAGCGGCAGCCACCTCTTCCTCCGCTATTCGCTGCCGCTCGGGGAGGTGGTTTAAGCGACCCCGCCCCGCCTCGCCGGCACCGGCCTCGGGATCTGCCTGCTGTCGCTCCTGCTGCTACCGGTGGCCCTCTTCACGCCCCTGGTCGCCGCCGCTCCCCTGATCGGTGCGGGACTTGGCGTCGCCGCCCTTGCCCGGTCGCGGGCCGCCGGCGCCCCCTCGCCGGCGAGGGCCATGGTGGCGGTGGCGCTTGGCCTGCTCCTCGCCGCCGCGATGGTGGCCGCGTACATCTGGATCGGGGGACCGCTCCAGGCTCTCTTCCTGGGAGGCAGTTCCAGCCCCTGACCCGTCAGGCCCGGACGGCATCCGGGAAGAGGGCCTCAAGCCGCGTCAGCCGCTCCGGGTCGATCGGTGCCCCGGCGGGGTCGGCGCAGCCGGCCGCGAGCTCGGCCAGGGTCCCGCCCGGCGGGGCCAGCTCGGCGGCCGCGCGGGCGAAGGCGGCCGCATCGACCGGTCGATCCTGGTGCCGGGCGTTGCCGCTGAGGGCGATCAGGGGGAGTGCGAGGCGACTCCGCCACCGCGCCCGGTGAAGGTCGGGTTGGATGCGGCGCAACGTTTCTCCGGCCGAGTCCTTCCAGCCCTGCAGAAAGGCGAGGCAGACCCGAGCCAGCTGGACGCCGGCGTCGAGGTCGGCGTTGGGTCGGCCGGCGCTCATCTCGGCGATCGCCGCCAATGCGGCCTCGGCGCCCACCAGCTCGCCGTCGGCGAGAGCCAGGTGCGCGGCCAGGAGCGTCGTGGAGGCCGCGAAAGCGCTCGCCGGATCGATGCTGCCGGCGGCCCGGCCGGCCCAGGCGAGGCAGATGCCGGCCAGCTCGCGGTCGCCGTCGAGGTAGCCCATCCAGCCCAGTTCGCCGAAGACGTTGGCCAGGTGCTTGTCGCTCAGCTTCTCGCGGGCGATGCTCGCGGCTTCGCCGAGGTGGCGGCGTGACACCGGCAGGCGATCCAGGTCGGCGTCGATCGCCGCCGCGCGCAACAGGGCCGACCAGGTCAGCTCGGGGTCGTCGATGGCGCGGGCGGCCTCCAGGGCCTCGTGGAGGCGGATTGCCGCGCCATTCAGGTCGCCGGCCGCGACCAGCGCCTGCGCCAGCTCCAGGCGCGCGTCCAGCTCACGGCGTCGGCGCCTGCCGGCGACGAGCGGCCCGACGGCGCGCAGGTAGGCCACCGCGGCCGTGGCGGGGTCCCCGGTGGCGACCGCCGCCTCAGCGTCCCGAAGCGCTGATCGGGAAGGCCAGCCGAGCGCCAGGAGGCGGATGCCGAGAGTGACCTGGGCGACGTCGGCCGCCGCGACGATCCCGGCGGTACCGAGGACCGCGGCGGTGGACAGGTCCATGCCGAAGGGGTGGCCTCCGATCAGGTAGGGCGCCACTGTCACCAGGCCGCCGATGACGCCGGCGACGATCCCGAGCTCAAGGTGGCCCGGCCGGGGACGGCCGTCGACGGCAGTCAGCGCGCGGACGGCTGCTCCGAAGCCGGCGAGCAGCGCCGCGAGGATCAGGAGCGCAAGGGCGGGGGCGGGCGTTGTCATGCCAAGCGTCTAACGGACGGCAGCCCCAGGGCTTGCGTCCTGCTCGCCCGTCGGCTCGACTTCAGATGAGGAGCTTGCCGTCATCCATCAACCGGTCGCCGTCGACCGTGATGCGCCCGCCGCGGCGGAGGTCGCAGACCATGTCCCAGTGGATCGCAGACTGGTTCACCCCGCCGGTCTCCGGGTAGGACATGCCGAGCGCCAGGTGGACGGTGCCACCGATCTTCTCGTCCAGCAGGATCGAGCCTGAGAACTGTTTGATGCCGTAGTTGGTGCCGATCCCGAGCTCGCCCAGCACCCGCGCGCCAGCATCGGCGTCGAGCATCTGGAGCAGGAAGTCCTGGTTGGTCCGGGCGGTCGCCGAAACGACGCGGCCCTCCTCGAACACGAGCTGGATCCCCTCGACCGACTTGCCCTGCCAGATTGCCGGGAAGCTGAAGGTCACGACCCCGCGTGTCCGGTCCTCGATCGGTCCGGTGAAGAACTCTCCGTCCGGGAAGTTGAAGTGGCCGCTGGACTCGACGAAGGTGCGCCCTCTAACCTCCAGGTAGAGGTCGGTCCCCTCGCCCTCGATGTGGACCAGGTTGCGGCCCTTGATCCACTCCAGGAGCCTCTGATGGCGGGCCGCCATGCCCGTCCATTCGGCGACCGGGTCGGGCCGATCAACGAGGCAGGCGCCGAAATAGAAGTCTTCGTACTCGGGCAGGCTCATGCCCGCGTCCATCGCATAGGCCTCGGTTGGCACCAGCGTCACCATCCAGCGCAGCTGCTCGGCCGCGGTCCGGCGCATCGAGATGTCCAGCAGCGGTTTTCGGGAGCGGGAGACCATCGTCTGCTTGGCCGGGTCGGCCCCTGAAAGCTGCTTGGTGTTGGAGTCGGAGAGGATCGCGAAGCGCGCGTCGACGTTCTCCCGCAGCCAGCGGTCGGGCTCCCACACGTGCTCGAGCTGGACTGGGCTCGCGTTGGCGTAGAAGATCGGGGCAGCGTGGGGTAAGGCGGTCTCCAGCCGGACCAGCACTCCGCGCCGGAGGAGGCGTTCGTAGAGCGCGAGCATCAACGGCTCGGCCAGCGTCGTCCCCTCGACCACCGCCATCTGGCCGGAATCCATCGGTAGGGAATACTCGGTCAGGATGTCCGCCAGCTTGTCGATTCGTTCGTCTCTCATCGGCTGATTAAGATAGCCGCCGTGCCGCTTCCGATCGCGCCCGACATGGAGCCCATGCTGGCGGCGGCGCAGGCGGCCGTCCCGGAGGGGCCCGGTTGGTCCTACGAGCCGAAATGGGACGGGTTCCGGACGCTGGTCTTCCGTGACGGCGACCGGGTCGACCTCGTGAGCCGCGGCGCCCGACCGATGACACGCTACTTTCCCGAGCTCCTGCCCGGAATTCGCGCTCTCAGCGCCGAGCGCCTGGTTCTCGACGGCGAGATCGTCATCATCGGAGAGGATGGCCTCGACTTCGACTCCCTCCAGCTCCGTCTCCATCCCGCCGAGTCGCGGGTGCGGATGCTGGCTGAGAAGATCCCCAGCGAGTTGGTGGCCTTCGACCTGCTGGCGATCGGCGACGAGGACCTGAGGCCGCTGCCGCTCTCAGCCCGCCGCACGCGCCTCGAGACGCTCCTCGCCGGCGCCGCGGCGCCGCTCCACCTAACTCCCTACACCCGCGACGCCAAGGTCGGGCGGGAATGGCTGGAGCGCTTCGAGGGCGCCGGCCTCGACGGCATCATCGCCAAAGCCTGGGAGCAGCCCTACCTGCCCGGGAAGCGGGGCTGGGTGAAGGTCAAGCACGAGCGGACCGCCGACTGCGTCGTAATCGGCTACCGGCTGTCCAAGGACGGGAGCTCCCTCGGCTCGCTGCTTCTCGGCCTCCACGACGAGCGCGGCGGGCTGCACTATGTCGGCCACACCTCGAGCTTCGACGCCGCCACCCGGAAGCGTCTGCTGGAGTCGCTCCAACCGCTCCGGGAGGGCGCCGAGGAATCGATCAAGCAGGCGGATGGCAGCGCTGACTGGACGCGCAGGCCGGGTGGCCAGAGCCGCTGGTCCCGGGGCACCGCGACCGAGTGGGTCGGCCTTCGCCCGGAGCTGGTCTGCGAGGTGGCCTATGACAAGCTGCAGGGCGGGCAGCGCTTCCGCCATGCGACGGGGTTCCGCCGCTGGCGGCCGGACAAGCCGCCCGAGCAATGCCGCTTCGACCAGATCGAGTCAGTGGCCAAGTTCGACGTGGCGACCATCCTGGGCCGCTAGCCGGGGCGCCCGGGAAGCCGGGCCGCCAGGGCCGTAGTAGCGCATCGCGGCTTTGCCAAGGCCGCTCACCGCAACCCAGTCGAAGCCGGCGCCGACCGCCATCCCGATCGCCAGCGGTGCCACCCGGCCGAGCGTGGAGAGCGCCCGGGAGCCCGCGACGCGGGCCAGGATCCGGCTCAGGACGTGGCCGCCGGCCCTGCCCACCCACTCCTTCGGGAAGGCCCGGAAGGCGGCGACCGTGATCCGCTCGCCGCCCGCGACGAGCACGTTCTCGCGGAGCTTGACCGACCCGCCGGCGATGCCGACCACGACCAGGGCCTCGAGGACCCGCTCGTCCGAATCACTCAGCTCGTGGCCGTAGATAAGGGCGATGGCCAGGACCAGCTCGGCCTCCTGCTCGAGCGCGTAGAGCGCCTGGCTGGTGGCGGCGCCGAGGGCGAGCAGGGTGCCCAACCCGGGCGCGATGGCGGCCGCCCCGCTGGCAGCCCCGGTCGCGGCGACCCGGAAGCGGGTGTCGCGGATCAGCTTGCGGGCGAGCTGGTCGGGGTCGAGCTGGGGATTGGCGAGGCGGAGGGCCTCCACTTTGACTCGGAGCGCCGGCTCCCGGGAACGGATCGCCCCGGCGAGGGCGCCGAGGATGTCGCGGAGCTGGGGCGGCAGGCGGTCAAGGTCCATGACTCCAGCCTAATGTCGTGACACCTAGAGTGCGACGGTCCGGTTGACCCACTCGGGGAGGAGCTGCGTGAACTGCAGCGTCACCCAGGCCAGGTGGTTGGTGAGCAGCAGGATCCCCATCAGGGTCAAGACCGCGGCCGAGGCGAAGTCGATGACCCGGCGGCGACGGTTGAGGGCGCGGACGGCGGGCGTCGCCCACTCGAATCCGGCCGCGAGAAGGAGAAATGGGAGGCCGAGCCCAAGGCTGTAGCTCAAGATCAGGAGGAGGCCCGGTCCGGTGGTGCCCTGGACGAAGCCGGAGGTCAGGATGGCGCCCAGGGTCGGTCCGACGCAGGGGGTCCAGCCGGTTGCGAAGCCGAGGCCGAGGAGCAGCCCGCCGCCGACGCCACCGCCGGTTGGCGCCGTCTTCAGCAGCCGGTGCTCGCGCTGCAGAAAAACCGGGCGGAAGACCCCGACCAGCTGCAGGGCGAGGATGATGACCAGGATGCCGGCGAGCGGCTCGAGCAGCAGCAGGAAGGGCGAGAGGATCGCCTGGAAGGCGTAGAAGAAGAGCACGAAAACGAGCGTCAACCCGGTCACGAAAGCGACGCCGGCCAGGATCAGCCGCGACCGCGCCGGCGCCTCGAGGTCGCCCGCCTTCCCGCCGAGGTAGGCGACATAGGCCGGCACCAGCGGCAGCACGCAGGGACTGAGAAACGAGACCAGCCCCGCGAGGAAGGCGAGCGGCGGGCTGATGTGGTTCAGCACTTCCGCTGAGCAGAATAGAGGCCATCCTTTCCGAGACCACAGTCATCAGCGCTGCCCGGAGCGTTCTCCGGGCCAACGACACCGGCCGCTGGACCAAGCCGTCCCCGGCCCAGTACCCGCACCAGTGGAACTGGGACAGCGCCTTCATCAGCCTCGGCTGGGCCACCTTCGACCCCGAGCGGGCGAGGCGGGAGATCGAGAGCATGCTTGCCGCGCAGTGGCGGTCGGGCATGGTCCCGCACGTCCACTACGACCCGGCCTACCTGGTCGAATACTTCCCGGGCCCCGACCGCTGGCCGGGCGCCGATCTCGAGGTTCGGCGCCCGGGCGAGCTGACCAGTGGCATCACCAACCCGCCGGTGCTGGTGCTGGCCGCCTGCCGGCTGGCAGCCTCCGGCGGGGAGGAGGCGGTCTCCTTCGCCGGCCGGGTGCTCGACCCGCTCTCCGACTGGCTGCGCTACCTCTTTCGCGACCGCCGACTGCCGGGCAGTCCCCTGGTGGCGGTCGTGCATCCCTGGGAGACGGGCTGGGACAATTCCCCGCGCTGGGACCTCCTGGCCGTCGCCGGGCTCACTCCGCATCGCCCCTACCGGCGCCTTGACACTCGCGTCGTGGCCAGGAGCGAGCGCCCCTCCGGCCGGGATTACGACGGCTACATCGCGCTGGCGGAGATCATCTCCGGCGGCAACTTCGAGCTGGCCGCCTACCGGGCGCGCACCCCCTTCGTCGTCCACGATGTGCTCTTCGATTCGCTCTGCCACCGGGCCGCCGCGGAGCTGAACCGGCTGGCTCGAACCCTCGGACGCGCGGAGCCCTTCGCGGAGGGGGAGCTGGCGGATTTCGCCCGTGCCTTCGAGGAGCTGCACTGGAATGAGCGGGCCGGGACCTACTTCGACTACGACGCGCAGGCGGACCGCCAGATCGAGGTGCCCTCGGCGGCGGCGCTCGCGGCGCTGGCCGGCGACCTCGTGCCGCGGGCCCGAGCCCTGGCCATCCTGGACGGCTACCTCGCCCGCAACGGCAAGCTGCTGCCGGTCTGCACCTATCCAATCGGTGCCCCCGGTTTCGACCCCGACCTCTACTGGCGCGGACCGGTCTGGTTGAACGTCAACTGGCTGGTCATCGACGGGCTCCGCCGGCTCGGCCTGGGAGAGCGGGCGCGATCGCTTGCCGAGCAGACTCTCGCCGCCTTCGCCCCGACCGGGTTCGCCGAGTACCTGAACCCGGTCTCCGGCGAGGGGCGGGGAATCGCCTCGTTTTCCTGGACCGCGGCGCTGACCCTCGAATTGCTGGACGGAGGCGATCGGCGGTCAGCCTGATGACTCCAGAAAAAGGAAAGCCCCCTTGCGGGGGCTCTCCGGGGCTGGGGTGGGGCGTGAAATTTGACTTCAGGCGCTGGTGGGCGCGGACATATGGTAGCACCGAATCACGATATGCACAAGATATCGACACTTGTGGACAAAATGCCTCTGACGGGAAGGGATCAGAAGCGCGGCTCGGAGGCCAGCACCGCGAGGAGGCGCTCCGAAACCTGGTCGGCGAGCTCGGCGGCGAGGCCTCTGGTCAGGCGGGAGCGGAGGCTGCGCTGGACGCCGTAGCAGCGGGTCCGTCGGGTTGTTCCCGCCGCCTCGGCGGCCAGCTCGATCGCGTCGTCGAGGGTGCCGACCCGGTCGGCCAGGCCCAGCTCGACCGCCCGCCGGCCGGTGTAAACCTCGCCCGTCGCCAGCTCGCGGAGCCGCGCCGGGGCGATCTTGCGGCCGGCCTCGATGCGCTCCAGGAAGAGCGCGAAGTACTCGTCGACGAGGGCCTGCTCCTTCTCCTGCTCCCGCTCGGTCGGCTTTCGCCAGAAGGCGCCCGCGTCCTTCAGCTCGCCGCTCTTGGTGACTCCCACCGAAAGCCCGTAACGGTGCAGGAACTCCTCCGCCAGCGGGCGGATCGAGATCACGCCGATCGAACCGACGACGGCCGCCGGCTGCACCACCAGCTGCCGCGCGGCGGCGGCGATCAGGTAGCCGCCGGAGGCGCAGACATTGCCGCTGAAGGCGAAGACCGGCTTCTCCGCCGCCAGCCGGGCCAGGGCGCCATAGATGTAATCGGAAGCGGCCACCGTGCCGCCGGGCGAGTCGACCTCGACGACCACGGCCCGCACCGATCGCCGCTTCCGGAGGGCGTCGAGGAGCGGCACCCACTGCTCGGCGCGAACCCCGGTGCCGATCGTCCCGCGGAGTGCGAGCAGCGCGATCGGCCGGGCCCACTGCAGGTTCACGGCTTCGCGCTCCGGCTGTCGAACTGGCGCGGGAAGGCTGGCGGCTTGAAGTCGATGAAGGCAGGCGGGACTGTGATCGGCGTCGCCGAGCCGGGCAGGCTGCCGCCGTTGTACTTCCCGCCCAGGGCCGCCGCCCGCTCGGTCATCGCCAGAGCCGCGGTTGCCCCCCAGCTGCCGTTCTCGATCCGGTCGAAGAGGACCTGGAAGGAGGCGATCTGCTCGGCCGGGGTGAAGATGCAGTGGTTTGCCCGATGGACATAGAGCTGGCGGAGCTGGGTCGCGTCCGGGCCGGCGGCCACGACGTCGGCGTAAGCCGCCTCGTTCTCGACCACGACCAGGCCGTCCCCCGTCGTATGCAGCGTCAGCATGGGCACGGCGAGGCGGCCGTCGAAGCTGATGTTCCGATCCAGGTAGCGGACCGCCTCGGGGTCGGCGCTGATCCGCGGGCTGGCCTGGACCCGGTCGAGATCGGCCTGCAGGTCGAGCCCGGCGGCACCGTAGAGGCCCTCCACCTCGGCCCGCCCGGGCGCGGCCGCGAAGGTCTGGCGGTAGTCCACACCGGTATTCCAGGAGGGATTGCCGCCCGCCCGCTGCTCGAGCTCGGCGCGGAAGGCGAAGACGTAGGCGGAGTCGAAGATCTCCCAGCTGGCCTGGTTCTTCACCTGCGTCCTGAAGTCTCCCGCCGGCGGCTCGGGGGCGAGCGGACTGAACCAGCCGGGCAGGTCGCCGAGAGAGGCGATCAGGGCCAGCCGCGCCTGGCCCTGGGGCGTGGCTTCGGCCGCGGTCAAGTCGGCCCTTGCCCGGCGCAGGTTGGCGCCGGGGTCGGTGATCCTGACGACCCGCAGCTGCGGGTCGAGGAGAGCCTGGGTCGCGAAGGCGAGGTCGAGCGCTCCGTTCCAGTTCGCGATGCCCCCGGCGAGAACGCCGCACATCGCCAGTGCCCCGGAGAAGAGATCGGGATGGAGCTGGACCAGGCCGGCGGTGATGATGCCGCCCAGCGAATGTCCCCAGGCGATCGTCCGCCGAGGCTTGCCGAACCGGCCGGCAAAGACCCCGAGGAGCGCGACCTGATCCTTGAAGGCGTCCTCCACCGCCCACCCGGTCCCGCTGTAGGAGGACCCGGCGAGGGCGTAACCGTTGTCGAGCAGCCACTGCTTGGTGGTGTCGTCACCGGCGTCCGACGCCGGGTTGCCGCCGGTGGGGGCGGCGTAGCCGTGGCTGTAGAGGAGCAGGGTGTGGTTCCAATGGGCCGGCATGTCGACGAGGTAGGTCGCGGCGCCGATGGTCCCGCTATAGGCGCCCACGCCCGGCCTCGTCTCGAAGCGGGCGGTGCCTTGAGTGCAGGCGGTGAATACAACCAGCGCCAGCAGCGCCGCCGTACGTCTCAAAGCGTCTCGGCGCAACGGCTCACCAACTGCTGAGCACCGCGGCGGCGCGGTTTGTGGCCGCACCAGCTCACGCCAGCGAGACCATCTCGAGGAATTCGTCCTCCCAGTAGTCGTTGATTCCCTCGGGCATGAGCAGGATCTTCTGCGGGTTGAGCCGCTCCACGAACTCGGCGTCGTGGCTCACGACGACCATCGACCCGGGCCAGGTGGCGAGCGCCTGGGCGAAGCCGTCACGGGACGGTGGGTCGAGGTTGTTGGTGGGCTCGTCGAGGATCAGCAGGTTGTGCTTGCCGGCGCAGATCTGGGCCAGCGCAAGCTTGGTCTTCTCGCCTCCGGAGAGCGTGCCGGCGGGCTGGAAGGCCTTCTCGCCGTGGAGCCCGAACATGCCCACGATCTGGCGCAGGACGGGGTCGTCCGCGCCCGACGCGTCCCGCATGTGATCGAGCACGGTCCGCGCCGGGTCGAGGCCCTCGTGCTCCTGTGCGTAGTAGCCGACGGAGACGCCGACGCCGGTCCTAAAGCTGCCCGCGTCCGCCTTCGTCGTGCCGGCGATGATCCGGAGCAGGCTCGACTTGCCGGCACCGTTGTAGCCCATGATCAGCAGCCGCTGACCCTTCTCGACCTGGAAGGTGACGTCGGTGAACACCGCCGGGCCGCCGTAGCCCTTCGAGAGCCCGTTGGCCTGGAGCACGATCCGCCCTGAATGGGGAGGGGGGGGAAAGCGAAAGCTCACCTTCTTGCCTCGTCGCTGGACGGTGACAGCGCCGGCCCGCATCCGATCGATCCGCTTGTCCAGCGACTTTGCCGTCTTGGCCCGCTTCGCGGTCTGGCGGCGCATCACGTCGGCGAGAGTCTGGAGGCGGGTGATCTCCGCCTGCTGCCGCTCGGCGGTGGCCGCGGTGCGCTTCTCGTCGGCCCGCCGGGCCGCCTGGTACTGGGTGTAGGTGCCGCGATACTCGGTGAGCTTGGCCCCCTCCAGGTGGAGGACGCGGGTGATCGCCGTGTCCAGCAGGTCGAGGTCGTGGCTGACTACCAGCAGGGCGCCGCGGAACCCCCGCAGGAAACCCATCAACCACTCCTTGGCGTCCTTGTCGAGATGGTTGGTGGGCTCGTCGAGGAGGAGCACGCCGGCATCCGTGAACAGAGCCCGGCCGAGCTCGATCCGGCGCCGCTCGCCGCCGGAAAGCACCCGGAGCGGCAGGTCGACCCGGTCCGGCTGCACGCCAAGCCCCGCCGCGATCCTGCGGGCGTCCGATTCCCCGGAGTAGCCACCCGCATCGCGGAAGACCTCCTCCGCGTGGGAGAACAGATGCAGAGCCTCGTCGGAATGATCGGTCTCAAGCGCGAGCCGGGCCTCCTCCAGGCGGACCGCCTGGCCGTCGAGGTCCCGGCCGCTGAGGAGCCGGGTCAGCGCGGTGGCGTCGATCGCCTTCGGATCCGGCCGGGGGTCCTGGGGGACATAGCCGAGTGTGCCGCGCCGGAGCAGGACGCCGCCCGCCGGCTGGACGTCGCCGGCGAGCACCTTGAGGAGGCTGGTCTTGCCCGTGCCGTTGCGGCCGACCAGCCCGACCTTGTCGCCGTCGCGCAGGAGGAAGCTGCCGTCCTTGACGACGGCGTGCGCGGCGACTTCCACAGTGAGATCGGTTGCTTGGAGCACGGCATGGGTATTGTGCCCGGCCGCCACAATAGGATGCGAAATTCCCCATGTGCCATCCCGAAGTTCTTGAAGGTCACACAGCGCCCGGCGTCGTGCGGCTCGAGGTCCAGGTGCCGCTGATCGGCAACCGCGAGCAGATGCCCGCCCTCCTCTGCCGGCCCGAGACCGGGGCCGGGGCGGGCGTGTTGGTGGTGCCGGACATTTTCGGTCGGAGCCCCTTCTACGAAGACCTCGCCGGGCGCCTCGCCCTTGCCGGTTTCACCGTGTTGCTGCCCGAGTACTTCTTTCGCCAGGGCCCGCTCGCCGAACCGACCCGCGAGGCGGCGCTGGCTCGGCGCGAGCACCTCGGCCAGAACCAGTCGCTGATCGACCTCTCCCAGGCGATCGACTGGCTCCACCTGCAGCCCTTCGCGGCGGGCCCGATCGGAACCGTCGGCTTCTGCATGGGAGGCACCTTCGTGCTTGACCTCGCCGCGCTGCGCGACGATCTCGCGACCGTCTGCTTCTACGGTTTTCCGGCCGGCGGCGGGGTACCCGGCAACCCGCCGGCGCCGCTCGACCTGACCGGCCACATGAAGGGGCCGATCCTCGGCTTCTGGGGGGACCAGGACAACGGGGTCGGGATGGACAATGTGGAACGGCTGGCGACGGGCCTCAAGGCAGGGGGCGTCGACTTCGAGTACACGATCTACCCGGGACTGGGCCACGGCTTCATGGCCGCGTCGCGGCTCGACCCGGAGCATGAGGCCTACGATGCCGCCTGCCGCTCGTGGACCAGGACCATCGAGTTCTACCGGACCCACATCGCCGATTAGGAGGGAAGAGAGATGAGCGAGAGCACCGATCAGCTGCGTAAGGCCGCCACGGCGGCGGCGAAGGACGTCAGGAAGCTTGCCGAGAAGCACCTTCCGGCACTGCGCAAAACCACCCGGGCGGTGATCGAGACGCAGCTGCCCAAGGTTGCCGACGCGGTCCGCAAGGAGATCAAGAACCGGCGAGGTCGCTAGCCGGACAGCGCCGCCGGCGGGCTCACTTCCGGGGCGGGAGGACCTTCTTCGGCAGCAGGATGTTGAGTGCGCCGAGCTCGGCCTCGATCGTCACCGGCGTCCGGCCCGCCTTCTGGTTGTCGACGTAGACCTCGACCTGGGGCTTGGTGGTGATGGTGATCTTCCGGAAGCGGAAGCCCATCTCGAGCGGTTCCTCCCGCGGGGTCCGCATCCGGCCGCTGAAGAGGCGGCCGAGGATGTCATGCCGCGAGGCGCCGGCGTGGACCGAGAGCTCGAGGTAGCGGTCGATCGGGGTGGCGTTGGCGACCGGCATCGCGGCGCCGATCGTCGGCGTGTTGGCGAAGACGAGCGAGAGGGCGCGCCCGTGGCCCTGGAGGTCGCCCGTGATGTCGTAGCGGAAGGGCTTGGCGCCGGTCACGAGGCCGAGCTTGCGGCCGAGCTCGCCGAAGGAATGGTCCTTGACCACCTCGCCGAGCTCGATCGCAGCGCCGAACATCCCGATCGCGGCCGCTTCCAGGAAGGACTTGCCGTTGACCCGGCCGATCGTGATCTGGTGGGGGACGCCCGTCTTGATGACCTTGATCGCCGCTGCCAGGTTCTCCGGCATCCCGAGCGACTTGGCGAAGTTGTTGTAGGTCCCGAGCGAGAGGATGCCGAGCGTGTGGTTGCTGTCGACCAGGGCCCGCGACACAAAGCCGATCGTCCCGTCGCCACCGGCCACCACGACCTGGGCGTCGGCGGTGATCAGCTTGCGAAAATCGCTGCTGGGGTCGAACTCGACGATCACATGGTCCATGAACGCCTCTCGAAGCTGGGCGTCAATCTCCGGTGTGATGGACCCCGCCTTGCCACTGATGATCAGCAGCTTGCTGGCCAGCGTCTTCTTGGGTGCCGGCTTGCGTTTGCTCAAGCGATGGTCGCCAGTCCGCCGGCGACCGGCAGCACCGCCCCGGTCACGTAGGCGGAGGCCCGCGAGGAGAGGTAGATTGCCGTCCCGGCGATGTCCTCCGGGGTTCCGGCGCGCTTCATCGGGATGCCCTCGACGACCTCGCCGGCCGCCTCCGACTCGAACATGTAGGCGGTCATCCGGCTCGGGAAGAGTCCGGGCGCGATTGCGTTCACGTTGATATGGTCGCCGACCAGGGCGGAGGCGAGGTGACGGGTCAGCATGTGGACCGCGGCCTTGCTCGCCGAATAGGCATAGCTCTCGGCCGAGGGAACCCGGAGTCCGTCGATGGAGCCGATGTTGATCACCCTGGCTGGATCCTCCTTGGTGGCCGCCGACCGCAGCAGCGGTAGCAGCTGCTGGGTCAGCTGGAAGACGGCTTTGACGTTCACGTCGAGGACCTTGTCGAAGCCCGACTCGGGGTACTCCTCGAGCGGCGCGCCCCAGGCAGCGCCGGCGTTGTTGACCAGGATGTGGACGCGCCCTTCGCGCTCCCTGAGGCGGGACGCGAAATCCTTGACCCCGGCAAGTGTGGACAGATCGGCCGGTAGCGACACGCATTCGCCGGCCCTGCCCAGCTCGGCGGCGGTGGCGTCGCAGGCATCTGCCTTCCGGGCGCAGATGTAGACCCGGACGCCGGCCGCCACAAAGCCGCCGGCGATCATCTTGCCGATGCCTCGCGAGCCACCGCTGACGACGGCGGTCTTGCCGCGGATCGAGAACAGCTGCGAGGGGTCGATCACGTTTTCCATGCTACCCGTGCGCCGGAAAGCGGATAATTCGAGTCAGGTACCGACCCCCATCCATTGCCGTCCGCCTTTTGTGTAAGCAATGATGTAGGGAAAGAGTACCGGCTCGGATCACTCGCCGGCGCTGCCGGGGCGTCGCCACGATTGGTTTCGGGAGTCGGACCTTCGGGTAAACACAGGAACAGGAAGCTCACGACCGGGCAGGTGCCCGCACGTGCGAGGCCAGGCGTTGAGGGCTCGGGTTGGCGGGCGCCGGGAGGGGGCAATCCAGCCTCTGCCGGACTTGGATTGAGGAGAAAGCAGCAGAGACCAGTGGCGCTCAGGATCGAGGAATACGACGGACGGGACGCTGACGAGAAGCTGATGGCGCGCGCCGAGACGCTGATCCTCGCCGGCATGGAGGAGGGTCGTCTCGACCCCGCCGACATCCTGGTCGCCTTTCCCGAGCTTGACCCCGCGACCGCGGAGCTGGTCTTTGAATCCTTCCGCGCGATCGGCATCGTCATCGGCGCCGACGAGGAGGAGGACGACGACACCGCCTCGGTCGCGGTCGAGACCACCGATCTGGAGGACGGCCGGGCGCTCGACGACCCGGTCCGGATGTACCTGAAGGAGATCGGCCATGTGGCGCTCCTGACCGCGCCCCAGGAGGTCGAGCTGGCCAAGCGGATCGAGGTCGGCTCGATGGAGGCGAAGAGCCACATGATCGAGGCGAACCTTCGCCTGGTGGTCTCGATCGCCAAGAAGTACCTCGGCAGCGGGATGCCCCTCCTCGACCTCATCCAGGAAGGCAACCTGGGCCT
>DIZV01000105.1 GCA_002427995.1 Chloroflexi bacterium UBA6019 | reverse complement strand
TTTGGATCGCGAGGAATCCGGGGTCGTCTAGGCTTATGAACCCGCTGCGAAAAGCCATTACGGTTGGCCCAGAAATCGCTCGCGGGGCTCGGCGTCCAGGTTGCGTTCGGATCGCGGAAACTGTCACCCATTGGGCTGCTTCTCCTTGTCTGTGGTTTCGTCTTCCGGCTCGAATGTGGCGCTGATAACCAGGCGGTAAGGGCCGGAGGCGCCGGCCTGGCGAAGGGTGAGCGCGATCGCGCCCTGCATCTGTGGGTTTTGCGCCAGCGCTTCGGCGAACATCACCGAGAGGGCCACGGAGGCCTGCAGATCGTCTTTCGTCATGCACTCAACCCGCAACCGCGAATGATGGCGATAACGTCGGCGAGTAGAACGGGGGCCGCCGGTTGTGCGACCGTGGCGTGGCCGTAGAAGCCGAGCCCGGTCGCGTCGGCCGTAAATCTAGCGACTGCTGCGCCGCCGCTGATCGTTGTCGTCCCGTTGTTTAACGCAACTCCGGTTTGACCCACACTTTGGATGGTGAGTACGGCCGCAGCCGCGTTGACATTTGCGCCAAAAACCGTGAGGGAATTGACGACGACGCTGCCGTTCGTGAAGGTCGCTCCGCCGTCTACGGTCAAACCGCCCGAAACGTTGACTCCGCCCGTAAAGACTGGGGCTTTCGAGCTCGCACCGGGCGCGCGGACGATCGGGAAAGAGATCACTGATAGGACTCGGTGCCGACGCCCGGGTGCTTGGTCAGGCCCGCGTAAACCACCCAGTTCGCGGCGGCCAGCGGTGCTGCCGGGACCAGGGTTCCGACCGCGTGGAGGGTGATGTGGTCGCTGACAACACTCATTGGCACCGCTGTATAAGCGAACGGCCCCGCGATGCCGCGGACCTGGCCGGCGTCGTCCAGCAGCTCGAAGGCGTAGGGGCTCAGGTTGGCGACCTCGAACCAGGCGCCGGGCGATTTGGTGCCGGTCCGCGAGGGGCAGGCGGTATCGGCCGGCGAAACCTGCAACTGGCTATTTACGATCGCGCGGATCATGCCGCCGCCGCCAGTATCTCGGGATTCGCGGCGGCGACCTTGGCCGCCTGCTTGCCGGCGTTCTCGAAGTCTTCAAAGACCAGGAGCAGGAGGCCGGCGAAGATCAGCCCGACGCCGACCGCCAGCCACACCGCGCGGCCGATGAAGTCGTTGAAGCTCTTGAGGGCGCCGGTCAGCGCGTCGATCGGGTTGAGGTCGGGCGGCTTGCTCACGACGCCGCCGGCCGCCTCTGCGGACCTCTTGGCGGCGCCGAAGATGACCTGCTCGAGCTGGGAGATCCCGGGCACCTGGCGGGGGTCGAGGTACTTGCCGGCGGCGGTGATGAATTGGAGCTCGACATGCGGCCCCGAGCTCTGCACGGTGCCGTCCGGGTGAAGGCTGGGCGCTCCGCCCGAGTAGCCGATCAGATCGCCCTGCTTGACCTTCTCGCCGGCGGACCGGGTGAAGGAGCCGAGATGGCCGGCGGCGAAGGTGAGGCCGTTGGAGCCATGCACGAAGGCCCGGTTACCCCAGGCCACGTTGCCCAGGCTTTCCTTCGAGAAGACGCCGGCGAAGGGGGCGAAGATGGGCGTCCCGAGGTTGACCGGGTAGTCCTGGCCGTACTCGCCCACGGCCTGGTTGAAGAAGTTGTTAGCGATCGGGGTGCTCATGACGGCCCGCTCCTGCGCGCGATCTGGCCCACGTCGCCGCTTGGGGTTATGGCGGGCTCGGCGTAGCCGAGCGGCGCCCGGTAGATCGGCTTCCACTGCAGCAGCGGTTTGGTATAGAAGTTGCCCGGCTTGGGCTGCTGCACCATCGGATGGTTGACCAAGCCCGGCTTGGGCAGCGTGTCGAGGGTTGAGAGGACCGGCGCGGGCGCGGGGTCGGCCGGCGCGGCTCCGTATTTGTAAAATATTCCGTTAGGACCGGTAACGTTCTTCACCGCGGCGAGCACGGTCGCCGCCGCGGCGGCGGGCACGGTCGCCACCGCGGCGGCGGGCACGGCGGCCGGCGCCGGCAGGATCGGAGGCACGCCGGGATCGGGGACCGCGGCGGTCGACCCGAGCGGGTTACCGCTGCCGCCCGAGCCGCCGCCGAGCGAGCTGGGCAGGCCGATCCCGCCGCCGCCCGCCTTCGACTTGCTGACCAGGAAGAGGCCGACGATGATCGCGACCGCCAGCGAGGCGAGCTCGACCACGTGGCCCTGCATCCAGGTCTTGAGGCGGCCGGCGCTCTTCTTCGGCGAGGGCTTGGGCGGTACCTCGGGCTTGGGCGGCCCGGCGACTACTTCCGCTGCCATTCGTTCACCGCGGCCACCACGGCGACGAACGCGGCGGCGACCCAGAGCAGCCGGCGGACGATGGGGATCCCGCCCAGGAACTCAGCGAGGCCGATCAGGACGGCGATCAGGACCAGAGCCCACCAGCCCATCCAACCCTTAACGTGGGTGAGGTAACCGAGCATCTACGTGCCTCCTAGGGATTGAGTACCAGGACGGAAATGAATTCGATGGCTGACCAGGGTCCGAATCGACTGGTTGCCGCGGCGCTCGCCGGCGAGCTGGGCGACCGGGATGTAGCGCGCCATCTTGCCGGTGTTGTGCTCGCTCGGCTTGTTGGAGGCGGCCTTGAACATCGGCGCCGAGCTCCAGGGGCGCGCGACCATGCGCTGGAGCTGGGCGATCATGCCCGGCCGTTCCGAGGTTGAAACCCGGGCCTGGTCGCGGCTGCGGTCCTGGCCGATCACGGCGCCTAGTTGCCCTCGAGCGAGGAGGCGGTCGCGGACACGGCAGTGCCGGCCGACTCGATGATCATGGCCGACTGCTGGCCGCCCGACATGCCGCCCTTGGCGCCTGCCTTGACGAAGACGATGCCGGCGATGACGGCGCCGAAAAACCCCCAGATGGCCCACTGTAGGATCTTCATTTCTTACCTCCGAGAGCCTTGGCGAGCCGTCCGAACAGCTCTTGGCCGTGGATAAATACCAGGTAGAAGAGGGCGACCCCGCCGAGCAGCAGCGCCGCCGGCGGGAAGAGCGCGCCGACCAGCAGCAGCACGACCAGGGCGAGCCCGATCGAGGAGGTGAAGGCGCCCATCGCGAGGGCGACGCCGCCGATCAGGACGGCGATCACGATCACTCCCCAGAGCGAGGAGGAGGGATTCACGCCGCGCCCGCGGCCGGAGCCGCCCCAGCTGCCGGCTTGGCGATCTGCCGGAGCCCGTAGAGGGCGCCGACGTTCGCGATCGCCTCGGGGATCGTCCGGCCCTTGTAGTAGAGCTCGTAGATGACGGCCCCGCCGAGCAGCATGAGGAGGACTCCGACAAAGCGCACCTAGGCGCCTGCCACGATCTGCAGGAAGTACCGAGAGCCGGGGATGCCCCAGGCGACCAGCTTGGCGCCGAGGATCTTGAGCACGTTCAGCCCCAGTACGACCGGGACCAGGATGACGGCGATGTTTCGCAGGTTGATCGCCATGTTCGAGGGCTTGATCGCCCCCGAGATCTTCTCGTGCCGCTCGAGCACGGCATAGACCAGGTAGAGCCCTACCAGGCCGGCCAGCACGAAGGGAAAGGCGAAGCTCCGCTTGGACGCGTCGGACTGGTTGCGACGGCTGGCCCCGTTGGCAGCCGCCGCGGTCGGGACCGCCATCTGGGCAAAGTCCTTAGTCGGTGTGAGAGAGGATCGCTGTCCGATCATGCCTTAGCCTCCGACGACCTGCACAGCGCCGGCGACGACGGACTCGCGGCAGACGTTGTAGGAGATCGGGGTTGTGATGGCAGCGGCCACGTCGGCGACCAGCTGCGGGGTGGCGGCGGCGTAGGTGTCGATCCAGCCCATCTGGTCGGCCCGAGCGATGTGCTCGGTGGTGTCCTCGCCGTCCCAGAAGCGGTAGCCGCCGAGCCAGTTGCGGTCGTCGCCGTAGTCGACGAACTGCGCGAAGCGCATCCGCCCGGCGAACTGCTGGACGGGGATCACGCCGCCGGCGTTGTACTGGAGCTTGAGCAGCGAGAGGCCGTTAGCTCCAGTCGGGACCAGGTTGCCGGCCGAATCGAAGAGGGTCATGTGCGCCGCGATCAGGTACTGGTTCTGCGGAATGTCGTAGGAGAGCGCGCCGGCGCCGGTCGCGTTGACGGTGAGGTTGGTCTGCTCCTGGACCTGGTAGGAGTTGAAGACCATCTCCTGGTAGAGGCCCTGGTCAGCGGGCACCGACATGAAATCGTAGGTGCTCGAAACCGTGTAGGTCAGGGTCGCAGTCAGGGTGCCGGGAACCGCGCCGGCGGTGAAGAGCGGCGCCTTGTGGTTGTTGGGACCAGCCTGGAGGGGGGTCGCGAGGACCTGGCGGGTCATGTTGGCGAAGGTCGAGTTGTTCTGCAGGGGCAGGGCGCCGAGCAGGCTTTCGCGGTCGAGCGCGAACTTCTCAATCGTGTAGAAGGTGACCGTGATGGTGGTCGTGAGGGCCGCCGCGCACGATACCGAGGCGATGCCCGTAAAGTTCCCGACCGCGCCGGCGTTGGTCGGGGTCCCGTTGGCGTTGAAGGCAACCCGAACCGCCGCCGGTGAGAGGCCGAAGCCGAAGCCGCCCTGCGAGGTCAGGTCGAAGATGCCGCGCTTGTTCCGCATCGCGACCCAGAGGCCGCCGAGCCCGGACGCGCTGTAGACGGTGGCGCCGCCGTTGATCTGGACCTGCGTGTTCTGGAGCAGGTTGTAGGGGAAGAAGTTCGAGAGGTTGACGACCACCGCGCCGGCGGCGGTGTTGACCAGGCTGATGACGACGGTGTGCTCGGTGACCACGCGGTAGCCGAGGCCGACCGACGCGATTCGCGTCTGGAGGGTGCCGCCGGCGCCGCCGGGTACCAGGGTGCCGTTGTCGAGCTGGACGGAGAGCGGGGAGCTCTGGGCGCGGAAACGCTCAGCGGTGGGGGTGAGCTCGGCGACGAGAGCCTGGATGTCGGCGGGAGCGATGGCCGGGTTGACCGGCTGCTGGGCGGTGACGCCGCCCGAAGGCTGGGCGTTGGAGCGAATGGAGGTCGTCAACTGGAATCCCTCAATAGGCCCGGGAGCCGGCCCGTCGCTTCTCTCCCCAGAGAATCAGAGTCGTTAACTAACTTGGCGCGTCGACCCTAATCCCTCAGCTGCCCTCCTGTCCCGCGTTTGCTGCAAGCTGCATCACTTTTCTTTTCGAGTAGAGCGCGCGGAGGTCGGCCATGATCGCCTCGAGGCTGAGAATCAGGCGCCCGCCCTCGGCGCAAAAACGCGTCTTGAGGGCGCGGCGCTGGGCTCGGCTCCCGGTCGCGGACAGGCGGCAGCGGACACAGCCGACGATATGCGCCTGCCAGAGCGC
>DIZV01000007.1:14849-19270 GCA_002427995.1 Chloroflexi bacterium UBA6019 | reverse complement strand
GGCACGCCCACGCCGAGCACGCCCCGGGTCGTGCAGGCCGCTCCGGGCCCGACGCCGACCAGGATGCCGGCGATGCCCTCCTCCATCAGCTCGAGCGCGGTGCCGAAATGGACCGCGTTGCCGGCGACGACCGGGATTCGCAGTTGGCGAGTGAGGTCGGCGAAGGAGAGCTGGGTGTAGGAGCGGGAGATGTGCCGCGCGGTCAGGACGGTCCCCTGGACGACCAGGACGTCGGCACCGGCCGACTCCAGCAGCTCGGCCCGCTCGACTGCGCGCGCCGGCACCGTGGAGACCGCGCAGGGCACCCCGGCCGCCTTTATGGCGCGGATCCGCTCCTCGATCAGCCGCGGCTTCACCGGCTCCCGATAGACCTCCTGAAGCAGCCCATTGACCTCCGCCCGGGAGGCCTGGGCGATCCGCCTGATAACCGGCGCCGCGTCGTCGTACCGGGTCTGGAGGCCATCCAGGTTGAGGACAGCGATGCCACCCAGGCGGCCCATCGCGATGGCGAACTCGACGTCCACCACACCGTCCATCGCCGAGCCCCAGATCGGCAACTCGAGGCGCAGGTCGCCGAGGCGGAAGGAGATGTCGACCTCCTCCGGATTGATCGTGACCCGGCCGGGCACGAGGGCGACCTCGTCGAACCCATAGGCCCGCCGGGCGCGCCGTCCGACCCCGATCTCGAGACCCGCCGCAGAGTTGTCAACGTCGGCTGCAATTGTGCTCAAGGGTGTGTTTCTTCCAGTGGAGAGGGGCGGGTTGGCCGGAATTATATCGAGCGTCCGAAGGCAATTGGAGGACGAACCGGCAACGTCGATATCCTTCACAGCAGGCGAATGATGAAGCGGCTCGAGTACCTGCAGGGGATCACCGAGGGGGAATGCGACAGCCTCCGCGCGCTCGGCGTCCGGCATACCAACCAGCTGATCCACGCGACCACCCTCGTGATCGACCGGGAGCGGATCGAGCGGCGGGTGGGCATCCCGGAGGAGCGGCTCTACGCTCTCGGCCAGCAGGCGTCGCTGATGGAGATCTCAGGCCTCCAGCGTCACCTCCGGGTGGTCATGCGACTCGGCGTCAGCACCCTTCGGCAGCTTGCGCAGGCCGATGCCGGGAAGTTGCACGGGCAGCTCGGGGACGCGATCGGGATCGGCGCACCGACGCTCCCCGAGGTGCAGTACTGGGTGAGCCAGGCGCGCTACATCGATGTCGTCGAAGACCCGCCGGAGGCCAGCGGGAGCCGCATCCGCCACTACGTTCCGGGTTAAAAGGGCAAACGGGGGCACGCTGAGACGCTGTTTCCGGCGGCGAATGCCAGCTCCGTTTGCGATCAGGGGCTAGAAGAAGGCCCCCTTGCGGAGCTTGAGGTTCTCGAGGACGCCCTCCTGGACCGTGTCGCGGACGGCGTCGTTGAGCGTCATCACGAGGCGCTGATCCTCGGCATCCTCGGGAGCGCAGAGGTCGGTTCGGATCGGCTCGTGGAACTGGATTCTCCATTTCGACGGCAGCGGCACGATACCCAGCGGCCCCAGCAGGGGGAAGGTCGGCGTGATCGGGAAATAGGGCAGGCCGAGGAGGTCGGCGACCGGGCCGAGATCGGCGATCATGGGATAGATCTCCTCTGAGCCGACGACCGAGATCGGGATGATCGGCGCTCCCGCCCGGATCGCGGTCTGGACGTAGCCGCCGCGGCCGAACCGGCCCAGCCGGTACCGGTTCGACCAACCCTTGCCGGTGCCCTTCACGCCCTCGGGAAAGACCAGCACCAGCTCGTCCCGCTCCAGCAGGCGGTGCGCGTCATCCGGGTGCCCGACGGCCTGGCCGGTCCGGCGGAGAAAGCGGGAGAGGCCGGGCATCCCGACCAGGAAGGAAGCCACCAGCGCCCGGGCGTGGCGCGGCTGAGGGTGGGCCTCGAAGAGCGCGGTCTTGATCATCGCGCCGTCCCAGGGCAGCACCCCCGCGTGGTTCGCGACCAGCAGCGCCCGGCCCGCGGCGGGCACGTTCTCAACCCCGGTCGTCTCCACCCGCCAGTAGGAGTGGTAGATCCAGCGGAGGGCGGGCAGGAGGGACTCGGTGTAGGCGGGGTCAAAGCCGAACTCGTCAACCTCGACGTCCTCACGCCGGGCCATCTCCGCCTGCTGGTAGAGGAACTGGACGACAGCCATCATCGCCGCCATGTCGATGACTTCCCGCCCGGTCAGCCGGCGGAGCGTCTCCGCCAGCCTGGCGACCGACTCGAGCGCCCGCATCGGCGCCTCGCGACGGAGCTGCCGCACCGCGCTCGGCAACTCGACCCTGACCCGGCCCCGGCCGTCGACCTCGCGCCGGGAGCGGATCTCAAGAGCGACATCGCGGTAAAGCGCCTCCAGCCGGCGCCGCTCGACCCGATCGGTAGCCCGGGTCACGAAGCTCTCGTCAGCAGTGCCGCTGCGTCGGTGATGAGTCGTCCAATCAAATCACCACCCCTCCGGCCACGTTAGCGGCCTCGCCGAGGGATTGCCAGAACCGGGCCCTGACCTCCCCCGGGCAGCGGGCAACCGGTCTCCTAAGGGTAGATGCCCCGGACGACGCTGGCGTTGGCGACCTTCTGGACGGCGAGGGCGTAGGCCGCCGTGCGCATTGTCAGCCGCTTGTTGACGCTCGTGTGGAGGACCTCATAAAAGGCTCTGGTGATGATGTGGTGGAGCTTGGTGTTGATCTCCTCGCCCTCCCAGAAGAAGGCCTGGAGGTCCTGCACCCACTCGAAGTAGCTGACGATCACGCCGCCGGAGTTGGCGAGGATGTCGGGGACCACGAAGACGTCGCGGTCGTGAAGGATGCTGTCAGCCTCCGGTGTGAGGGGGACGTTGGCGCCCTCCGTTATCAGGCGCGCCTTGACGCGGTCGGCGTTCTTCGCCGTCACCTGGTTCTCGATCGCGGCGGGAACCAGCACGGTGATCGGGAGCTCGAGCAATTCCGCATTGGTGACCTGCTCACCGCCCCGGAAGCCGCCCACCGTCCCACGCACCTGGCGGTGCTCGCGGAGCGCGTCAAGGTCAAGCCCCTTCGGGTTGTAGGTGCCACTCTTCGAATCGCTGACGGCGACCACCCGAAGGCCCGCCTCGGACATCAGGCGGGCGGCGCTGCCCCCGACGGTGCCGTAGCCCTGGATCGCGACGGTGGGCGTCTCCTCCTGGACGTGGAGGTACTTCAGCGCCTCCAGGGTAAGGAAGGTGAGCCCCCGGCCGGGGGCATCGTCACGGCCCTCGGACCCGCCAACCTCGATCGGCTTGCCGGTCACCGAGGCGGGGACTGAATGCCCGGCATGCATCGAAAGCGTGTCCATGATCCAGGCCATGATCTGGGGGGTCGTCCCCATGTCCGGCGCCGGGATGTCCTTCTCGGGCCCGATCAGCAGCGCGATCTCGGTCGCGAACCGACGCGTGAGGTGCTCGAGCTCGCCCGCCGAGAGCCGGCGGGGGTCGACGTCGACCCCGCCCTTGGCGCCGCCATAGGGGAGGCCGACGACGGCGCACTTCCAGGTCATCAGCATCGCCATCGCCTTGACCGCATCGAGGGTGAGCCCGGCCTGATAGCGGATGCCGCCCTTGGCCGGGCCACGGCTGATGTTGTGCTGCACCCGGTATCCGGTGAAGAGCTCGATCGAATCGTTGTCGAGGTGGACCGGGAAGTGGACGACGAGCTCGCGCTTGACCTCGCGGAGCTGGGTGCGAATCTCGTCCGGCAGGTCGAGCACGTCGGCCGCCAGATCGAACTGGTGTTGCGCCGTGGAGTAAGCAGACTCCGGCTTCAGCTCGACTGGCACGCCGCCGATACTACATCGCGGAAATGATGCGAAGGGGACCCTTGCTGCCCCGGCTCGGCTGGTTCCCGGTGGTGGCGTTGACCGCGCTCGCCTTCGGGTTCTTCTTCGCGACGCAGCTCCGCTCGCAGCTGATCCCGCCCTCGGCACAGGTCGCACGCAACCAGGCCCTGGTCGGCACCGTGCAGCGGCTGGAGCGCGACAACAGCGCTTCGCGCGGCCGGATCGGCGCCCTTCGCCAGGAGGTCGCCGCGCTCGAGCGGCAGGCTGCGGAGCGTTCCGACTCGAGCCTGCAGCTCGCCAACCAGGTGGCGGACCTTCGTGCTCACGCGGGCCTGACGCGAATCCACGGTCCCGGCGAGACGGTGACCCTCGGCAACGGCAAGCCGGGTCCGAGCGGGGACGGCAACACGGCCTACCTGGTCAACTACGAGGATCTGCAGGACGTCGTCAACCTGCTCTTCCAGGGCGGCGCTGAGGGCGTCGCCGTCAACGGCCGCCGGATCTCGCCGGCGACGCGGATTGCCGGCGCCGGCGGCGCGGTCGTGATCGACCAGGGCCCACCCCTGCGGGCGCCGTTCCAGGTCGCCGCGGTCGGCAACCGGGCGCAGATGGA
>DIZV01000007.1:12735-14664 GCA_002427995.1 Chloroflexi bacterium UBA6019 | reverse complement strand
CGACTCGACCCTCGAGGTGAGCTACGCACATGCGGGCTGAACGCCGCCGCCGAACGCCCCTCATCGTCGGCCTGGTGGTGCTCGCGGTCACCGCGCTGACCGTGATCCAGGTCCGCAGCCAGGCCGAGGTGGCGCGGAGCCTCGAGGGCCAGGACAACGCGTCGCTGGCGTTCCTGATCGACGACCTTCACCGCTCCAACGACCAGCTGGTCCAGGAGGAGGCGCGCGTCGCCGCTCAGCGCGAGGCATTGCGAGGCGGTGGGCCCGTTGCCGCGGATGCCCAGCTCCAGGCGGAGGCCACGCGGCTCCGAATCGTCGAAGGCCTCGACCCGGTGGTCGGGCCCGGCGTCACGATCACGATCGACGCGCCATTGAACGAGATCGACCTGCAGGACGCCATCAACAACCTGCGTCTCGGGGGGGCCGAGGCGGTTGCCCTCGCCGGCCGACGGGTCGTGATGGGCACCGTCATCCGGCATTCCGGCGCGGGCCTCGAGATCGACGGCAACCCGGCCCACGGGCCCTGGGTCTTCCAGGCGGTGGGCGACCCGGTGCAGTTGAATGCCGCGGCGGAGCAGATGACGCGGACCCTGCGGGCGGACCCGCGCGTCAGGAGCGCCGGCTACGAGGCGAGCTCGGCGCTCTCCCTGGCCGAAGTCCTCAGGCCGCGCCCTTTCGTGTACGCGCTTTCCCAGTAGCAGTGGGTCGAGGGCGACGGGTGCGGGGGCTGGGCCGCTTCGCGGCGACCACCTTGGAACCGACCCGGCCCTCGAGCGCCTCGAGGCGGCTCGTGAGCCGCACGATGTCGCGGCGGGTCGGCATGTTCAGCCGTTTCAGGGCCCGCTCGAGAGCGCCGTCGACGAGCGACTCGACGTCGCCCACGCGCCGTTCGACCTCGCCCGTGACGATCTCGGCCGGCATGTTGATGGTCCGCCGCAGATAGTCGAGCAGCGCCTGACCGCGCTCCTGGATGCCGTCGGTGGCGTCCTGGTGGCTGCTGCCACCGCCGCGGCGCTCCTCGCGCGCAACGATCTGGGAGAGGATGACCGGCGTCAGGTCCTCGCCGGTGTCTCGCTGGACCACGGTGACGTCGCCGCCCTCCCGCACCAGGCGGGCGATATCCTCCAGGGTGATATACCGCCGCGAGTACGTGTCATACAGTTTGCGGTTCGAGTACTTCTTGATCAGGTGATGAAAGGTATTCTCAGCCATGACGTGTCAATTATAACGCGGTGCGTTAAACTACCGGGGTTTAAACCACCGCCAACCGGGGGTGCTCCTGCATGAGTAAGAAAAAGTCCGGCCGTTCGTCATCCCGTCCGTCCTCGTCGGGTCAGAGCCTTTTACAGCAGGCGATGAGCCTCGTCCCGAAAGACGTGCGCAAGCAGGTCGAGAAGTACACGGGCGAAGCCCTGAAGCAGGCTGACAAGCAGCGCAAGGAGCTGGAGAAGGCCTGGGCTCGAACCGCCAAGCAACGCCAGTCCGATTTCGACCGGCTCAGCAAGCAGGCCCAGCAGCTCGGCAAGCAGCTGGCCGAGCTGCGCAAGGCGGCGACCGCGACCGCGAGCGGAACGGCCAGCCGGACCGCTTCCGGCGCCGCTTCAGCAACCCGCCGGACCTCGCGGACCGCAACCGGGGCCAAGCGATCGACAAGCCGCCGCACCACCGCGACCAAGCGGGCAGCGGGCAGCGCCGCGCGCCGCACCACGGCGGCGGCCAAGTCGACCTCGGCCCAGGTCAAGAAGGCCGCCACGACCGCCCGCCGCTCGACGGCCACAGCGGCCAAGAAGACCGCCTCGGCCGCCAAGGCCGCGACGACGACGGCCCGCAAGTCCGCGACCGCGGCCGCGCGCCGCACCAGCACGGCAGCCAAGAAGAGCACCTCGGCCACCAAGGCCGCCGCGACCACCGCCCGCAAGTCGGCGACCA
>DIZV01000007.1:8880-12577 GCA_002427995.1 Chloroflexi bacterium UBA6019 | reverse complement strand
GGCGACCACCGCCCGCAAGTCGGGGACCACGGCCACGCGGCGCACCAGCACGGCGGCGAAGTCGGCCGCCACCAAGACGCGGCGCGCGGCCGGCGCCGCCGTCCGCCGGACCCGGCCAGCGGTCAAGGCCGCCGCGACCTCGGCTGCCCACACCGCCCGGACCGCGGCCTCCGGCGCCGTCGACATCACCGAGGCCGCAACCGGCTCCGGCTCCTAGAACGACCCCGTAACCGGTCTTCCGGCCAGCGCCACCAGGCGCGGCCGGAGGGCCGGCCATTCGCCGGGCGGAAGCGCGAGCGGGTCACCGTCGTAGACCTGGAAGTCCGCCAGCCGGCCCACCTCGAGCGATCCCTTGACGCCCTCCTCAAAACTCGTCCAGGCGCCCGCCACGGTGTAGGCGCGGAGCGCCTGGAGCGGGGTGAGCGGCTGCTCGGGGTCCAGCACCGCCGCCGCCAGCCCGGCCCAGGGATTGGGGTCGGCGACCACCGGCAGGTCGGAGCTGAAGGCGACCCGCACTCCGGCACGAAGCAGGTCCCGATGAGCCGCGATGTGCGGTTCGGCGCCGAGCCCGATCTCCCCTGCCAGCCGGGCCCGGCCGAAGCCGGCGAAGAGCGGCTGCATGACCGCGGTCATCCCCGAACGGGCGAGCCTGGCCTGGAGGTCGGGCGGGCAATGGGTGCAGTGCTCGACCCGGTGCCGGAGCGCTCCCGGCCGCGCCGCCTGGGCGACCTCCACCGCCTCCACCATCGCTTCGATCGCACCGTCGCCAACGCAATGTGCCGCCACCTGGAGCCCGCCGTCGTGAGCCTTCCGGACCAGCGCCGCCAGCTCGGTGGGCGGCGTCCGCCAGGGTCCGCCGGCACCCCGGAAGGCAGCCGTTCCGCTCCCGGCCCCGCCGTCGACGAATACCTTCACCGGGCCGAAGCGGACGAGCTCGCCCGCACCGCCGGTCGCGAAGCCGAGCCGGCGCAGCGCGGGCAGCAGCTCCCAGGAGAGGAACTCGTTGACGCGGACCGCGAGCCGGCCCTGCTCGGCCAGGGTCGCGTAGACGCGGTGGTCGTCGGCGAAGCCGCGGTTCACCGCCGCGCCGGTGCTGGTGATCCCGCGGGAAGAGAGGAGCCGGAGCGTCGCCTGGACGCCAGACAGGCGACGGTCGAAGGGTGGGGGCGGCTGGTGGTCGGCGACCAGGCGCATCGCCGATTCAAGCAGCCGGCCGTCAAGAGATCCATTCGGATGCCGGCCCAGGGCCCCACCGGGCGGGTCGGCCGAACCGGGCCCGAGGCCGGCTGCGGTGAGCGCGGCTGAGTTGGCCACCCGGGAGTGCCCGCCGCGGTGGTCGACAAAGCAGGGACGCTCTCCCGTCGCGGCGTCGAGCTCGGCCCGGGTCGGCGCGCGACCCTCGGCCAGCTCCAGCTCGCTGTAGCCGCGGCCGAGCAGCCATTCGCCCGGACGCAGCCGCGCCGACACCCTGCGGAGTCGCCCCTGGAGCTCGGCGACGTCGCGGCTGCCGACCAGGTCGGCGCCGAAGCTGGAGAGCGCGTGATAGACGACATGCGCGTGGGGATCGTTGAACCCGGGCAGGACCGTGCTCCCGGCAAGCTCGACGAACTGCGTGGCCGGACCCCGGAGCTCCAGCACCTCTCGCCCGCCGACGCCGAGCACCCGGCCGCCGCCCACGGCGAGGTTGCTCATGCTCCGTAATCCCAGCCGGCCGAGGGTGTGGACGCGGCCGCCAGCGAGGATCAGGTCGGCCTTCATCAGGCCGTTACAGTAGTGGCGGCTTGCCCACCGTCGATCTGCGCTCCGACACTGTGACCATGCCCAGCCCGGAGATGCGCCGGGCGATGGCCGACGCCGAGCTCGGCGACGATGTCTGGGGCGAGGATCCCACCATCAACCGGCTCCAGGAGGTCGCCGCCGAACGCCTCGGCAAGGAGGCGGCTCTCTTCGTCAGCAGCGGCACCATGGGCAACCTCCTCGGCATCCTGGTCAGCGCCCGCTCGGGGCAGGAGATCATCGCCGACGCGGACTCCCACACCTTCCTCTCCGAGACCGGGGGCGCGGCCGCGCTGGGCGGGATCCAGATCATGCCGGTGAGGACCGCGGCGGGCATCATGACCGCCGAGCAGGTAGCGGAAGCGATCCGGGTGGACGACGTGCACCACCCGCGCACCGCCGCGATCGCCTTCGAGGACACCCACAACTACCACGGCGGGATCGCCTGGCCGCTCGAGGCCCTCCGCGCCGCCTCCGCTGAGGCCCATCGCAACGGGCTTTCGGTCCACCTGGACGGCGCCCGCCTCTTCAACGCGGCGGTGGCCACCGGTAGCGACGTGCGCGAGATCGCCGCCTGCGCCGACACGGTGACCTTCTGCCTCTCCAAGGGCCTCGCCGCGCCGGTCGGCAGCGTGCTCGCCGGCCCGGAAGAGAAGATCGCCGAGGCCAGGCGCTGGCGGAAGATGCTGGGCGGCGGCATGCGGGAGATCGGCATGCTCGGCGCAGCGGGGCTGTTCGCCCTCGAGAACATGGTCGACCGGCTGGCCGAGGACCATGCCAACGCCCGCACCCTGGCCGAGGGCCTGGCCGAGATGGAGGGGATCACGCTCGACCTTTCCCGGGTGCAGACCAACCTCGTGGTTTTCGAGGTGGACCGGATGGCGCCGGCCGCTTTTGTGGCCGAATGCGAGAAGCGGGGCGTCAAGGGCGCCCAGATCAGCCGCCGCCAGCTCCGCTTCGTCACCCATTACGGAGTCACCGCGGCTGACGTCCAGCAGGCGCTGAAGGCCGTGGGCGAGGTGCTCGGGGCAGCTTAACCCCCGACCCCGAGGCACTCCGCCAGGAGCGCCGGGGCCAGGTTCCCGCCGCTGACCACGACCACCGTGGGCGGGCCCGGCTCGAGCTGTTCCAGCGCCGCGAAGCCGAGGACCCCGGCGCCTTCGGCGACGACCTTCGCCCGATCCGCCAGCTCCCCGATCTTGGCCCGGAGGCGTCCCTCGGGCACGATCACGATCTCGTCCACCAGCTCTCGCAGGAGCGCCAGGTTTGCCCCGTCGACCGGCGCCGTGGTGCCGTCGGCGATCGTGCGCGGCTCGAGGTCGAGCGGTGCACCGGCGGCGAGGCTGTCCCGCATCGACGGGTAGCCGTCGGACTGCACGCCGATGACCCGCACCGCCGGCCGCAGTGCCTTCAGGGCCGAGGCGACGCCCCCGATCAGGCCCCCGCCACCGATCGGCACCACCACCCGCTCGACTCCGGGGAGCTGGCGGAGCAGCTCCAGCGCGATGCCGCCGTGGCCGGCCATCACCTCGGGGTCGGCGAAGGGATGGATGAAGGTCTCCGGCTCCTCTTCCCAGCCCCGTTCGTGGAGCCAGGCGTGGACGCCGGCGTGGCTCAGGAAGACCGGGGTCGCGCCCCAGCGGCGCACATTCTCCTTCTTGGCCTCGGGCGCCTCCTCGTACATGACGACCCGGCAGCGCAGCCCGAGCCGGTGCGCGACGTAGGAGCAGGCGGCGGCCGCGTTCCCCGCGCTGACAGTCATCAGCCCCCGCGCCCGCTCCTCATCGCCGAGCAACAGCGCCCGAGCGAAGAAGCCGCGGACCTTGAAGCTGCCGGTGGGCTGGAGGCACTCGAGCTTCAGGTGGGTCGTGCCATCGAGCGGTAGCAGTGGTGTCAGCAACACGTTGGGGGCGGCCCGGGC
>DIZV01000007.1:8174-8681 GCA_002427995.1 Chloroflexi bacterium UBA6019 | reverse complement strand
GTATCCCTGCGGCCGCAGCACCTCAAGCGCTACCGCGACCTCGCCTGGCTGGTCGCCAAGTACGGCAGGCCCGAGCTGGTCAAGGAGGTCGGCCTCGAGGAGGCGATCGACCGGCCGAAAGGTTCGACCAGCCATGCGGTGACGCCGGGAGGGCGAGGCGCTCGCTCGCGACCTGGAGGCGCTCGGACCGACCTACATCAAGCTCGGCCAGCTCCTCTCCACTCGCTCCGACCTCCTGCCTGAGAAGTACCTGGAGGCGCTGACCCGGCTGCAGGACAACGTCGAGCCATTTCCTTTCGCCGAGGTCGAGCAGATCGTCACCAGCGAGCTCGGAGTGAGGATGTCGAAGGCCTTCGCGGAGTTCGACTCAACACCGATCGCCGCCGCCAGCCTCGGCCAGGTCCACCGGGCTCGCCTCCGCGACGGCCGCGAGGTCGCGGTCAAAGTCCAGCGACCCGGCGTCCGCGACAGCATCGGCGAGGATCTCGACGCGCTGGAGCAGATCGC
>DIZV01000007.1:856-8046 GCA_002427995.1 Chloroflexi bacterium UBA6019 | reverse complement strand
CTCGACTACCGGCAGGAGGCGCAGAACCTGCTCACCCTGGGAACCAACCTGGAGGAGTTCGACCGGATCATCGTCCCGCGGCCGGTCGACGGCTTCACGACCTCCCGGGTCCTGACGATGGACTTCGTCAAGGGCGTCAAGATCACCCGCCTGAGCCCGCTGGCCAAGCTCGACCTCGATGGCAAGAAGCTGGCGGGTCAGCTCTTCCGCGCCTACCTGAAGCAGATCCTGATCGACGGGTTCTTCCATGCCGACCCGCACCCGGGCAACGTCTTCCTGACCGAGGACAAGCGGATCGCGCTGATCGACCTGGGAATGGTCGCCCACGTCGCGCCGAGGCTGCAGGAACACCTGATCCAGCTCCTGCTCGCCGTCAGCGAAGGCCGCAGCGACGACGCCGTGACCTACTCCCTGCGGATCGCCCAGCGGACCGAGGACTTTGACGAGACCGTCTACAACCGCGCCATTGCCGACCTCGTCGCCCGCCACCAGGACGTGACGATGAAGGAGGTCGCGGTCGGCCGGATCATGCTCGAGATCTTCAACATCTCGGGCAGCGCGGGCGTCCGGATGCCACCCGAACTGGCGATGCTCGGCAAGACCCTCCTCAACCTGGACCAGGTCGGCTACCTGCTCGACCCCGACTTCAACCCCAACCTGGAGATCCGGGAGAGCGCCGCCGACATCATGCAGCGGCGGATGCTGAAGAGCCTTTCGCCGGGCAACTTCTTCCAGAACGTGCTCGAGATGAAAGAGCTGGCCGAGCGGATGCCGGGGCGGCTGAACAAGATCCTGGAAGCGGTTGCCAACAACGAGTTCGAGATCAAGGTCCAGACGATCGACGAGAACAAGCTTCTGAGCGGGTTCCAGAAGATCGCCAACCGCATCACCCTCGGCCTCCTGATGGCGGCCCTGATCGTCGGAGCCGCGATGCTGATGCAGGTGCCGACCTCCTTCCGGTTGCTCGGCTACCCGGGCCTCGCCATCATCTTCTTCGGCGTCGCGGCACTGGGCGGCGTGGCACTGATGTTCCAGATCCTCCGCGACGACAGGAGAACCCGCTAGCTCCCAGGCTGGCTCGGCGCGAGGGCTCGGTCGGCGGCCGCGATCAGCTCCTCGCGGTGGGCGTCGTCGCGGGCGAAGATGCGGCAGAGCGAGATTCGGACCGGTAGCCGGCGGAAGAGGTCGATGACCCGGTTCCGCTCGTAGCGGCCGGCGAGTGGGTCGTAGAGCACGACGTCGGTCTCCTCGGTCAGCGGGTTGAATGCCTTGGTGCCCTGAGAAGCGATGTCAACTTCGAACTCGGTGGCCCGGAGAGCCTCGGGCAGCTGCGCTCGGATTCGCGCCGCGAACTGTTCGCGGGTGAGCGCGACCAGCCCACTCTCGAGGTCGCGGGATTCGATGTAGCTGGAGTAGATCAGCTTCCACTTCAGGCGGCGCGCGACGATATCGCCCCATTGCCGCCCGAGCGCTTGTCGCTCCGGCCCCTCCTCGCCACGCGCCCAGCGATCCACCTCGTCCATCAGGAACCACTCGTTGACGTGGCGGTAGCGATCGAGCCGCTGGAGCGGGTTGCCGCCCAGGATCAGGTCCATGGTGGGGCGGAAGATCTCCCTCAGCTGGAGGTCGATCCGCCGGACGGTGCGGTGGAAGTAGACCTGGTTGTAGAGGTAGAGGCGTGCGCTGAGGAACATGAAGAGCGCCTCCGACGCATGGTCGTGGATCGTCAGGCCCTGCTCCGAGATGAAGGAGTAATGGAGGATTCGTTGGATGTCGACCGGCCCGGTGGCCACGCCGCAGATGTAGGAGTCGCGGGGTACGTAGTCCATGTTGTCGGCGCTGAAGGGACCGGTCAGGAGAGGCCGGAGTGCGGCCAGCCAGGCCGGTGCGCTGAATCCCTCCAGCTCGTCCTTCGCGATCAGGTAGGCAATCCACCGAGCGTCGACCTTCTCCCCCGGCGCGAAGTCGCCGTGGGGCGACGCGCCGACACCCTCGATCAGCGGCTTCAGCTCGGTCGTGATCAGGCGCCGACCGATCACCTCGTGGTCGATTCCCCAGCGGTCGAGGTAGTTCTCGTCGAAGAAATGCCCGAAGGGCCCGTGGCCGACGTCGTGGAGGAGGCCGGCGAGTCGCAGCGTCTCCTCCGCCAGGGGCAGGGAGGGGACGTCGGGATGGACCTGGCAGAGGGTCGGATAGAGGTGACGCAGCCACTCTCCCGCCAGGTGCATCGCACCGAGCGAATGCTGCAGCCGCGAGTGCTCCGCGGTGGCGAAGACCCACCAGGCGCTCTGCAGCTGGTGAATCCGGCGCAGCCGCTGCAACCAGGGTGAGTCGAGGAGGTCCTGCTCGGCGTAATCGCCGGGCACGCCGTCGGGCCCACCCTTGGTGATCTGCAGGTAGCGGTAGACGGGGTCGCTGGAGAGGTTGACGCGGGAGTACTCCGAGGTGAGGTCCGCCATCACCCGGGAGTTTAAGGTGGCGGCTTGCTTCCCGATCGAATTGCGAGGACCCGGTCGCGCAGCCTCAGCTCCGCCTCCAGGGGGGTGTCGATCTCCATCCGGGCCCGATGCCAGCGCTCCATCGCGAGGTCGATCTGAGCCCGCTGCAGCCTCCGCAGCCAGAGATAGCCGCCCAGGCCGCGCAGGCCCAGCATCCGGAATCGCGCCTCCACCCGCCGCCTGACCGAGGAGAGGATCGGCGCCTCGGCCGGCAGCACGGCACCGTCGGGGAGCGCGGCCTCGGCGGCGAACTCGCGGGCGAGGGCCCGGCCTTCAGCCCGCAGGCCGAGCACCAGGAGGGCGAGGACGGCGACGAAGAAGGGGCCCGTAATCCCGATGTATTGGAGCGGGATGCTGAGCAGGTAGAGGCCGGGGTCGCTCGGGTGCGGGAAGTACCAGAGCCAGGCATCCCAGGCGAAATGAGCCGCTATGGCGGCGCTGAAGCCGCAGGCGACGGCGACCGCCTTGCGGGCCCGACCCGGAAGCTGGCGGGCGACGCCGATGCCGGCGCCGATCAGTGCGGTGTAGGTCGCGTGACCGAGGTAGAGCCCGAACCACTGCCGGAAGAACCATTGGGGAAGGCCGCCCACGCTCATGTAAACGACTGTCTCCATGAAGTTGAACCCGAGGCCGACCGCGGCGCCGTAGACGATCCCATCCACGACGTCGTCGAACTCGTTGCGCATGACCAGGAAGAGGAGGAGCACGGCGAGGCCCTTGGGAATCTCCTCGAAGAGCGCGGCGTTGAACGCGGTCGCGACCGACTGCCCGGGACCGGGGATGAGACCGGCGTCGATCGTGTGGCTCCAAAGGCTCTCGAAGAGCAGCGCCAGGGTGGTGGCGACGACGGCGCCCCAGCCCGCAGCCACCAGGACCAGCCGCCAGGGTTCTCGCTCGTTGTAATCGGCCCGCCGGAGCAGGAAGAGGGCGAAGCCGGTGGTGGGCAGGCAGAGGAGCACGCCGAACAGGTTCAGCCGAGCGTTGAGCAGGTTGACGGCGAAGAAGAAAAGGCCAAGGGCGAGCGCGAGGACGATCGCGGCCCCCGACAGGTGGCGGCGACGCCGCTCCGGCTCGTGATCGACGGCGCGGATGATGAGCCAGGTACCGGTGGAGAACAGCCCGACCACAAGGAGCCCGGCCAGGTCGAGCAGCGCGGTCACGCTCTGAAGAGCGACAAGGTCGACCAGCGAGCCGAGCACCATGGCCGCCAGGATCCCGCCGCCGAGCGCCGCCGCGAGCCGGTAGCGCGGCGGCCGGTGGGCCCTCGGGTAGGCGGCGGCGGGCGGCGGCGCCATCGAGCTCACGACCCGACCACGACGATCGTCGTGCGGGCCAGGACCTCCACCGGCCGTCCGGCCGCATAGCGCTCGACGACAAACTCGTAGCGGCCCGCGGGGAAGCGCCTGGCACCGAAGTTGACCGGCACCACCGAGTGCTCGCCGAGGGTACCGGCGCCTGCCGGGCCGACACCGCCGGCGGCGAGCGAGAACCCGCCACTGAACCAACCCGCGCCCACGACCACGGCGGGCGGCAGTCCGCTCCAATCGACGGCCGCGGCGAACGGCTCATCGGTCCGGAAGTGGTCCCGGTTCGGCCCGAAGGTCGATCCCGTCTTCCGGTCGAAACCGTAGACGCCGGTGATCCGCGCGCTCAGGCCGGTTCGTTGGCCGGGAGGCTCGAAATGGACGAACTGGGCCAGGCCGATCGCGAGTATCACAACGCCCGCGATGCCGAGTCCGACCAGGAGCCGAAAGATCGCCCGCGTCTCGTCGGCGGCTGCAACCATCGAAGGGCTCAGCGGTTAGGTCGCTGGCGGAGGAACGGGGCGGTAGGCGGAGCCGAGCTCCCCACCAGCTCGGTCAGCAGTTTCGCGCCCAGGACCATCCCGGTCACCAATGGTACGAGGCGAGAGAATTGGCCGATGTCCGCCCGACGCGAGCTAGCCTGGCCGCTGTTGGCAGCGTCCCTCTGGGGAGGGATGTACGTTGTCAGCCGCCTCACCTTCGACGCCATTCCGCCGATCACCCTCGGGCTCGTTCGCCTGCTGATCGGGCTGGCCGTGCTGGGGGCGGTTCTCCGCCGGCTACCGGCGCTCCGCGACCGGCGATTGGCGGGCCTCGGTGCTCTCCTGGCGGGGACCCTGATGCTCCAGTTCTGGGGGACCGACCTGGCCGGCGCCGCCGCCGGGAGCCTGCTGACCCTGCTGACCCCCGTCTTCGTCGCCGTGCTCGCCCCACTCTTCCTGCGCGAGCGGACGGGGCCGCGCCAGTGGGCAGGGATCGGCGTCGCTCTCGCCGGCGCCGTTGCCGTCTCGGGCGGCGCGACCGGCCGGTCGCTGCTCGGCGACCTGCTGCTGGTCGGCGCGTCGCTCACCTGGGCGGCCTACACCGTGTTCGGGGCCCCGCTCGTCAGGCGGCTGGGCGCGCTCGAGATAACGGCGGGCGCCAGCGTCTGGGCGATGCCGCTGATGATCCCCGGCACGGCCGTGGAGCTCCTCGCCGGCAACCACCTCGCCCTGACCGGCGCCGCGGTCCTCGGCGCACTCTACCTGGGGGTGTTCGCCACCGCGCTCGCCTGGTGGGCGTGGTATCGGGGCGTCGAACGACTCCCCGCCGTCACGGCCTCGGTCTTCTTCCTTGCCCAGCCAGTTGTCGGCATCGCGCTCAGCATCCCGATCTTCCACTTCCCGCTCACGCTCGGCTTCGCAGCCGGCTCCATCCTTGTCGTGCTCGGCATGCTGCTCGCGACGTGAGCCTGACCCGCGGCATCGAGCTCTTCAACCAGGGCCTCTACTGGGAGGCGCACGAAGCCTGGGAGGAGACGTGGATGGAGGACCGGCAGGGGCCTGACGGCGGCTTCTACAAGGGCCTGATCCAGGTCGCCGCGGGCTGCCTCCACTACCGCCGCGGGAACCGTCGAGGCACCGTCAACAAGTGGCGTGGCGGCACAGCCTACCTGCGCGGCTACCCGGCGGTCCACCACCGGGTCGCGCTGGCTCCCCTGCTGACGGCGGTCGACGCCCTGCTGGCGGCGCTGAAGGCTGAGGCCTGGCCTGTCCTCGAGCTGCCGAGGATCGAGCGGAGGTAGCCGCCGGTCAGGGCTTCTCGTAGGCGGGGAAGCGGCGGCCCGCCGACCTCTCGATCAGCCCGCCGTGGCCGAGCCCGGCGAGGTCGATCGGCGAGCCGGAGAAGACGAAGGGGAGCACCAGGTCGAGCGAGCTGTTCTTGCCGAAGCCGGCGCAGGACGCGATGCCGAGGACGGCCGATCGGCCAAGCCGCCCCATCCAGAGCATCGAACCCGGGTGGGCCGGCATCCCGAACCGGATCAGCTCCCCGCCCGCACGCTCAAGCTCCGAGTAGGCTGGATCGAGGGGGTCGATCGACGAGGCCCCCGCGAAGAGCACCAGATCGGCCCCCGCCTCCGCGGTATGGGCATAGGCGGCCGCGACGGACGGACGGCTGCGCGCGACCTCCTCCACCCCGAGCAGGTCGGCCCCGTACCAGCCCAGCTTGCGCGAGACGGCCTCCGCAAAAAGGGCGCGGGCCTTGGGCTTCAGCTTCTCGGTGACGACGATCGCGGTTCGCAGCGGCAGGAAGGGCAAAAGCTCCAGGACCCGGAACTCGAGCGCCATGTAGGCCGCCTCGCGGACGACCTGCTCGGGCACGGCCACGGGCGTCACCTTGCAGCCCGCAACCTCCTCGCCCACCTCCACCGCCTGGCCGTCGAAGAGCGTGAAAAGGGCGACGCCGGAAAGTGCGTTGATCTTCCCGACGAGCTCGGCGTTGACCCGCAGCAGGCCGCGCCTGGTCGCCACCAGACGGTACTGGCTCTGGATCGGCCCTTCGACCCGGAGCGGACCGAGTTTGGCGATCGCCTCGGCCAGGCGCCGGCCCGCCAGGTCCTCGTGGATGTCTCCTGGTTCCAGCTCGACCGCATGCACCTCGCGGTGGCCGCGCAGCCGGTCCAGGTGCTCGGCCGCGAGGATCGTCCCCTTGCGGAGGTCGGGCCCGAGGTCATGGGTCAGCACGCGCCCGCTGATCTCGGCGGCGGTGGCAGTCGAGCCGTCAAGGCTGATGGCCTTCATGAGGCTCACTAGCATAGGTTTGAGTTGGGACCACCGATCCGCCTCTACAACACGCTCGGGCGCTCAAAGCAGGAGCTCAAACCACTCCGGCGGGGAGAGGTTTCCATCTACACCTGCGGTCCCACCGTTTATCGCTACGCCCACGTCGGGAACCTGCGCACCTACCTCTTCGCCGACCTGCTGGTGCGAGTGCTCGAGTACAACGGCAACCAGGTCCGGCAGGTGAAGAACATCACCGACGTGGGCCACCTGACCGACGACTCTTTCGACCGCGGCGAGGACAAGATGCTCGTCTCGGCGCGGCTCGAGAAGAAGTCGCCGGCCGAGATCGCGGCGTACTACACCGAGGCCTTCCTCGGCGACGAGGCGCTCCTCAACATCCGGCCCGCAGCCGACTTCCCGCGCGCCACCGAATACGTGCCGCGGATGGTCGAGCTGGTGGCGATGCTGATCGAGCGCGGGCACGCGTACGAGGCGGACGGCAACGTCTACTACGACATCTCCAGCTTCCCGGCTTATGGCCGGCTGAGCGGCAACACCAGCGAGAAGTTGCAGGCGGGCACCAAGGGCGACCCCGACCCGCGCAAGCGGAGCCCGCTCGACTTCAG
>DIZV01000007.1:0-692 GCA_002427995.1 Chloroflexi bacterium UBA6019 | reverse complement strand
TTCCCGGGCTGGCACATCGAGTGCTCGGCGATGTCGATGGCGCTCCTCGGCGAGCGCTTCGACATCCACACCGGCGGAGCGGACAACGTCTTTCCACACCACGAGGCGGAGATCGCGCAGTCGGAGGGCGTGACCGGCCATCAGGTGGTCGGCTGCTGGCTGCACGCGCAGCTGCTCTTCCTGAGCGGCACCCGGATGGCGAAGTCCGCAGGCAACTTCTTCCGCATCACAGAGCTGGCGGAGCAGGGCCATGACCCGCTCGCCTTCCGCTACCTGGCGCTCCAGGCGAAGTACCGCGCACCGCTGAACTTCAGTCCCGACGGTTTGGCGGGCGCCGGCCGGGCGCTGGCCCAGCTGCGGGAGCGGGTCGCCGCCTGGCGCGGCGGGTCGGAAGGGCCGGCGGGCGATTTCGGGGAGCGCTTTTTGGCTGCGATCAACGACGATCTCGACCTGCCCGCGGTGATGGCCCTGGTTTCGGAGCTGGTCCGGTCCGACCTTCCGGCCGGCACCAAGTCGGCCCTGCTGCTCGACTGGGACCGGGTGCTCGGCCTTGACCTGGGGCGGGCGGCACCGGAGGCCGGCGAGCTGCCTCCCGCCGCGGTGGACCTCCTCGCTCGCCGGGAGCGGGCTCGAGCCGCGAAGGACTTCGCGACCTCGGACCGAATCCGGGCCGAGCTGGCCGGCCTGGGAGT
>DIZV01000046.1 GCA_002427995.1 Chloroflexi bacterium UBA6019 | reverse complement strand
GCCTCGTGGGCCTCCTGGGCGCCGGCCCGCGCCTTGTCGGAGCGAGGGCGGCCGACGTACCTGTCGCCAAGCTCCGACTTGATCCAGGAGCGCACCTTGCCATCGGCCTCGGCCGCGATGTTGGTCGAGTCCGTGCGCATGTAGGTGATGAGGCCGGTCGACCCCTGCGGGCCGAGGTCGATGCCCTCGTAGAGGGACTGGGCGACCCGCATCGTGCGGTTGGGTGCGAAGCGCAGCCGGCTCGACGCGTCCTGCTGGAGGGTCGAGGTGATGTAGGGCGGCGGCGATGACTTGGTGCGCCGCTTCTCCTCGATGTTGACGACCCGGTAGGTCGCGCCCTCGAGCTCGCGGAGGAGACCGTCGACCGTCAGCTGGTCGGGGATCTCGAGCTTGGACTTGTCGCCTTCGCTCGCGCGGCGGACCAGCCGGCCCTTGAAGCGGGGGTCGGCGGTCGGCCTGGACCCGCTCTTGGAGAAGGTGGCGTCCAGGGTCCACGATTCGACCGCGACGAAGCGCCGGATATCCTCCTCCCGGTCGCAGACGAGCCGGAGCGCCACCGACTGGACGCGACCGGCGCTGATGCCCTTTTGGACCTTGCTCCAGAGGAAGGGGCTCAGCCGGTATCCGACCAGGCGGTCGACGATCCGTCGCGCCTGCTGCGCGTTGACCAGGTTCATGTCGATCTCGCGCGGAGAGGCAAGCGCCCGACGCACCGCGTCGGCCGTGATCTCGTGGAACTCGATCCGCTTCGGGTTGCGCAGGTGGAGCGCCTCGGAGAGGTGCCAGGCGATCGCCTCGCCCTCCCGGTCGGGGTCGGAGGCGAGGATCACCTCGCGATCACGGCCGACGGCGGTCCGCAGCTCGCCGAGCGTCTTGCGGCGGCTCTCGACCACCTCGTAGGTGGGCTTGAAGCCCGCGTCGACATCGACCGAGAGCGTCTTCTCGGGCAGGTCGCGGACGTGTCCCATCGAGGCCCTGACGTCGTAGCTGTCCCCGAGGAAACGCTTCAACGTCCGGGCCTTGGCGGGCGATTCGACGATGATCAGGCTGCCGGGCATGGATCTCCTTATACCGTTCGGCGCGCCATCCTACTCCCTCCGGATGCTCCTGACGTAGCCCTCCCCCCGCCGCCTGACCGAGCCCTCCAGCTCCAGCGCGGTCAGCCTCGCGAGCGCCTCGGCAAAGCCGAGCCCGAGCTTGCGGGCGAGCTCGGCGGCGCTGGTGGGGAGGCTCTCCGAGAGATGGGCGAGAATTCCGTCCCGCGGTGCGGGAGTGGCCGGCCCGAGGCGGGGCGGCGGTCGGAGCGGGTCGTCGAGGACCTCCTGCCCGCGACCCAGGGCGGCGAGGACGTCGCGGGCGTTCTGGACCAGGCCGGCGCCATCCCGGAGCAATTGGTGGCAGCCGACGCTGAGCGGGCTGAAGACGCTGCCGGGGACCGCCATCACCTCCCGGTCGAGGGCCAGCGCGGCCTCCGCGGTGATCAGCGCCCCGCTGCCCTCCCCGGCCTCGACCACGACCACCAGGTCGGAGATCGCGGCCATCGTCCAGTTGCGGCGCGGGAAGTGGCCGCGGCGGGGCGGGGTGCCATCGGCGAACTCGCTGACCAGCGCTCCACCCCGCTCCAGCAGCTCCGCCGCGAGGCGCGCATTCTCGGCCGGGTAGACGATGTCGACACCGGTCCCGAGCACCGCCACCGTGACACCGCCCGCCGCCAGGGTCCCGCGGTGGGCCGAGGCGTCGATGCCCCGGGCGAGTCCGCTGATGACGACGACACCCGCGCCGGCGAGGTCTGCCGCCAGGCGCTCGGCGACCGCCTCTCCGTAGGGCGTCGGGCGCCGGGACCCGACCAGCGCGACCCGGGGCCCGTCCGGCGGCGGCCAGCGGCCGCGGAAGTGGAGAACCGGCTCAGGCCACCCGCTCACGTTCCAGCAGCCGGTAGCCGAGCGATTCCAGCAGGTGCCTCTCGGCGATCTCCGCCTCACCCTCGAGGTCGGCGATGGTCCGGGCGACCCGCCAGGCCCGGTGGAATCCGCGGGCGGTCATCCCCCGCTCCTCCGCCCAGCGTTCGAGCAGCCGGCGGCCGGCGCCGAGCGGGGCCACCTCGCGCAGCCGCCGGGGGCGGAGCTGGGCGTTGAGGCAGCCCTGCCGCTGGAGCTGAACCGCCCGCGCCCCGATGACGCGCTGGCGGACCACGGCCGACGGCTCTCCGCCCGCGCCGGTGGAGAGAGCCTCGAGCCGCGGCCGGCCGACCGCGACCCGGAGGTCGATCCGATCCAGCAGGGGGCCGGAGAGCGACCGCTGGTGACGCTCGATCGCCGCCGGAGGGCAGCGGCAGGCCCGGCGGTCGTCACCGGACCAGCCGCAGGGGCAGGGGTTGGTGGCCGCGACCAGGGTGAAGCGCGCCGGGTAGGTGACCGAGCCGCGGGAACGGGTCAGGGTGACCCGGCCGGTCTCGAGCGGCTGGCGGAGCGCCTGCAGGGCGGTCGCCGCGAACTCGGCCAGCTCGTCCAGGAAGAGCACGCCGTGATCGGCGCGGCTGATCTCCCCCGGCCGGCCCAGGCCCGACCCGCCCCCGGCCAGGCCGGCGGTGGAGATCGTGTGATGGGGAGCCCGAAAGGGGCGCTCCCAGCGCAGCGGTCGGCCTTCCAGCTCGCCCAGGATGCTGCGGACCTGGGCGACCTCGATCGCCTCGTCGAGGCTGAGCGGCGGCAGGATGCCGGGCAGGCAGCGGGCGAGCATCGTCTTGCCCGCGCCCGGCGGTCCGCAGTGGAGCAGGTGATGGCCACCCGCCGCGCTGAGCTCGAGAGCGCGCCTGGCCGCCTCCTGGCCGTGGACCTCGGCCAGGTCGTCCTCCACCGGTACCGGCGCGGACTCCGCCGGTGGTCCGCCGCTCGA
>DIZV01000085.1:5219-10496 GCA_002427995.1 Chloroflexi bacterium UBA6019 | reverse complement strand
CGCCGCAGGCTCTGGTCGAGGCTCGCCAGCAGGTACTTGCGCGAGCCCCAGTCTCCATAGGGACCGGGCCACATGTCATAGCCGGCCTTGGTCGAGATGACCAGCTCGTCGCGGTGGCCGGCCAGATCGCTCGCGAAGAGCCGGCCGAAGTTCTCCTCCGCCGACCCATACGGAGGCCCGTAGTTGTTGGCCAGGTCGAAGTGGGTGACGCCGAGGTCGAAGGCGCGCCGGAGGATCTCCCGGCCGGTCTCCGGCGAGCGGGTGCCGCCGAAGTTCTGCCAGAGTCCGAGCGACAGCGCCGGGAGCTTCAGACCGCTCTGGCCGCAGCGGCGGTAGGTCATCTGTTGATAACGGTCGGGGGCGGGCAGATAGGTCATCTCTTGTGCTCCTCTACGCGGCCAGGCCCGCCGCGGCGAGGGCCTGGCCGGCGCTCATTCTTCGGTGCTCGCGGAGGGCGGCCGCCAGCTTCTCGATCGCGCCCCAGTTGGCAGGGTCGCCGACCTTCTCCGCGGCCCGGGCGTCGAGCGCCCTCAGCTGTTCCTCGACCTGGGCGGGCGGCACCAGCAGGAGCAGCCATTCGCGGACCACCGCGTCGAGGTCGAAACCACCGGCAGCGCCGTTCTCGAAGCCGGCGCGCCGCGCCTCCGCAACGGTGCCGGCGAGGAAGGTGACGACCACCGCCCGGGCGAATTCACGCCCGCGCTCGTCGAGCGGCGTCTCGCGCCGGAACCAGCTGGGCGGCTTGAAGTTGGTGTGGCCGTGGCCACCCTCGCGGTCGGAGATCACGTCGACATCCACCAGCTCCAGCCCGAGGCGATGGCCCACCACCACGTGCCCCGCCTCGTGGTAAGCCACCTCCTCCGGTGTGGAGCGCTGGCAGACGGGGGTTCCGATCACCCCCGAATCATCGCCGAGCCGCCGCCGGTGCTGGGGAAGGGGGCCATATGATTTCCGCCGTCGCCACCTCGCAAGCCAACCTCCTGATCGTCAACGGCCGGCTCTGGCCGCCCAGGCCGGGCCGGACTGCGCTCGCGGTGGCCGGCGAGTCGATCGTCGCGCTCGGGACCGACGCGGAGATCCGCGAGCTGGCGGCACCGGGCGCGCGCGTCCTCGATGCCGCCGGGGGAACCGTCATCCCCGCCTTCAACGATGCCCACGTGCACTTTCTCAGTGGCTCGCGGTCGCTCTCGGGGCTTGACCTCTTCGGCGCCCTCGACCTGGCCGCGGTGCGGGCGGCAATCGAGGCGTTCCTGGCGGGCGGGAAGGCGGGCCCCTGGCTGGTCGGGAGGGGCTGGCAGTACGCGGCCTTTCCCGGCGGGATGCCGGCGCTGGAGCTGCTCGACCGCGCCTGCCCGGAGCGGCCCGCCTACCTGGAGGCGTACGACGGCCACACGGCCTGGGTCAACAGCCCTGCGCTCCGCCTGGCCGGGGCCTCCGGCGAGGCGCTCAGGACCGGAATCCTGAAGGAGGCCGCGATGGCGACGGTGGAGCGCGTCCTGCCCGCGCCCACCTTCGAGGAGGACCTTGCCGCCCTCCGGCGCGGGATGGCGGTGGCCTCGGCGCGGGGTGTCGGCAGCGTTCAGGAGGCCGGCGCCGGGCAGGACCAGCGGGCCCTCTACCAGGCACTTCGCGAGCGCGGCCACCTGACTTTGCGGATGCGCCTCGGCTTCGACCTGCCCCCCGGGCTGACGGCGGCCGCCTGGGAGCAGAGGCTGGACGAGTACGCCGAGAGCTCGGTGGGCCTCGACGGCCGGTGGTTGTCGGGAGGCATCCTGAAAGCGTTCGCCGACGGCGTCATAGAGTCGCGCACCGCCGCAATGCTCCGCCCCTACGAGGGCGTCGAATCGCTTGGCGAGCCGAACTGGGACTGGTCCGAGCTGCGGCGGGCGGTGGTCGAGGCCCAGCGGAGAGGTTGGCAGGTCCAGGTCCACGCGATCGGCGACGCCGCGGTGAGGGCGGCGCTGGACGCCTTCGAGGCCGCCGCCGCCGAACGTCCTCCGGTGGCCTTGAGGCATCGGGTCGAGCACGTCGAGACGATCTCGGCCGCTGACCTGCCGCGCTTCGGCCGGCTGGGCGTGATCGCGAGCATGCAGCCCAGCCACGCCGAGCCTGGCCGCAACCTGCGCGAAGCGTGGGCGCCCCGGCTCGGCGCCGAACGTGCCGGCCGCGGCTGGGCCTGGGGCTCGATCCTTCGCACGGGTGGCCGTCTCGCCTTCGGCTCCGACTGGCCGGTCGTGCCCCTCGACCCCGGCCACGCCCTCCACGTGGCGGTCCACCGGACGACCGCGGCCGGCGAACCCGCTGGAGGTTGGCTGCCGGGCGAGCGGGTCACCCTCCCCGAGGCGCTGTCCGCCCACACCGAAGGATCCGCCTACGCCGAGCGCGCCGAGGCCTGGAAGGGATCGCTGCGACCCGGCCAGGTCGCCGACCTGGCGCTCCTTGGTGAGGACCTCTCCCGCCCTGGGCTCGAGCTCCCGGCACTTAAAATCCGCGCGACCGTGGTCGGCGGCCGGGTGGTCTACGAGGAGGGCGGGCCGGCCTCCTGACCCAGGAACTCGGCCACCAGCTGCTGGAAATGGTGGACGCCGTTCTCACGCTTGGCTGAGAAGCGGCCGCGGTCGTAGGAGCGGGAACGGAGGCCGCGCTGGACCTGCTCGCAGACGACGATGTCCTCCTGCTGGATCTCGTCCGAGAAGGCGATCGTCTGCTGCATCGACTCCCAGCCCTCGCCCGTGCCGGGCTCGGCGAAGAACCATTCGAAGATCGTCAGCGCGCGGTCCGGACCGAGGGGGAGGATGACGTTGGTGCTGAGGTTGTCCTGGTAGATGTTCAGCATCGTGTTCGGGAAGAGCCAGTAGTAGAGAGCGTTCTCCTCCGCACCGGGCTCGCGCAGGTAACGCCGGTCGCGCCCCAGCACCTCTCCCGGCTTGAGCTCGCGGATCGGGGCATGCTGCTTGGAATAGCGGTGGAAGGTCTCGACCCGGTACTGGTCGTAGTCGAGCTCTTTGAAGAGCCCGGGATGCGCGATCGGCAGGTGGTAGCCCTCGAGGTAGTTATCGACGTAGACCTTCCAGTTGCACTCGATCACGTAATCGCGTCGCTCGACCCGCCGCATGCTGCCGAGGTCGTAGCCGGTGGCCGCGACCTCGGCCGGGATGGCGCCGAGCCAGCCGGCCAGCGGCTCCGCCGCCGGGTCGAGGTTGGCGAAGACGAAAGGGCCCAGCGTCTCGACGCGGATCGGCACGAGGCCGAAGTCCGCCGTCTGGAAGTCCTCCGTACCCTCCATCTCGCGCGCCGCCTGGAGCCTGCCGTCGAGGCCGTAGACCCAGCCGTGGTAGCCGCACTGGAGCGATTTCCGGTTGCCGCGGGAGGTGACGACCTGGGCCGCGCGGTGCCGGCAGACGTTGTAGAAGCCGCGCAGCTCGCCGGCCAGGGTGTGCGTCAGGAGGATCGGCTCGTCGATGATCGTGGTGGGGAGGAAGTCGCCCGGGCGCGCGAGGTCGTCGGTGTGCGCCACCAGCTGCCACGTGCAGCCGAAGATGCGCTCCTTCTCGGCCTCCAGCACCGCCGGATCGAGGTAGTACCTCGACGGCAGCGTGTGCGCCCGGGCGAGGTCGGTCTGGTCTATACCGGAGGCGCTCCCATCGGGACCGCGTGCGTCCCGCTCGCGTCCATCGCGACCGGTCCGGAGTGGATGGCGTGCGGCTTGCCGAGGTAGTAGAAGATCACCGCGATCGCCAGCAGGACCGCGGTGGTGCCGAGCGAGGCGGCCTCGAAACCGACCCGGCTGAGCTTTCCGACCGCGCCGATCGCCGAGCCGCCGAAGCAGGAAGAGCTGTCGCAGAGGTTCGGCCAGAGCGAGAAGATCGTGGCGGCCACGACCCAGAACTCGCAGAGAATCATGGCGATCCAGGCCCCGGCCATGCCGCCGGGGACCCGGTAGGGCCGGCGGACGTCGGGGTACTTGCGACGGAGGGTGATCAGGGCCGGGAAGACGAGGACGTAGGAGAAGGTCGTGGTCGAGATCACAAGTCCGAGCACCACCGCGAAGAAGGTGGCCAGGTTGCCGCTGGTGACGATGAAGTTGACGACCATGAAGACGGTCGCGACTATCCCCGAGGTGACGTTGACTGTGACCGGCGTGCCATAGCGTGCCGAGAAGTTGCCGAGAAAACGCGGCCCCGAGCCGGCCAGCGCGCCGATCGCCATCATCCGGTCCGACCCCATCAGCCAGGTCGTGCCGGAGGCCAGCAGGGTGAAGATGACGGCCGCCCCGACGATGTAGCCGATCACCGTGCCGGCGCTGCCGAAGGCTGAGCTCGCCACGGTCTGGAAACCGGCCACGAAACCGGAGACGCCACTCAGCTCCTTGCCGGAGAGGACGAGCACGATGCCGATGATCGGGATCGCGTAGCCGAGGGTCGAGATGATGCCGGAGGCGGCCACCGAGCGCGGTATGTCGCGCTGCGGGTTGTCCATCTCCTCGCTGGCGTTGGTCTGGGCCTCAAAGCCGACCCACTGGAAGACCAGCACACCGAGCACGCCGACGAAGACCAGCAGGTTGCTGGGGAAGAAGCCATCGGTGATGCTGCCCTTGAAGCCCGTGCTGGATGCCCGAAACGACGACCAGCACCGCGAAGAGCAGGAGCAGCGCGATCTTGATGAAGGCGCCCCAGTTGGGGATCCATTTCATCGACTGGAGGGAGAGGATGTTGCCGATCACGGCAACCCAGATGAAGACCAGGCCGATGATGATCTCGAGCGCAACGTTGCCGACGATCTTGGTGCCCCAGAAGGCGTCCATCGCGGCGATCGCGGTCGCCGCCAGGGTCCCGCCGAGCCAGATCGGGTTGCTGAGCCAGTAGAGGATCGCCGTCACCGAGCCGGCCAGGTGCCCGTAGGCGAGGCGGACCCATTCGTAGGTGGCGCCCTCGGCGGGGAAGGCGGCTCCAAGCTCGGCCGTGAGAAGGCCGTAGGGAATGAGGAAGGTTATCGCTGAGACGATCAGCCAGAAGACTGCCTGGGCGCCGAATGAGGACGACTGGCCGAGGGTGTCCAGCGCCACGATGGCGCAGACCGTGAAGAAGATCATGTCGAAGCGGAAGAGCGACTTCTTGAGCTTCCGCTTCTCGACCGCGAACTCGTTGACCGCCGAGGCTTCCACTGCCATCAAATGATTTCCCCCTCTTGGCTGACGGTCGTCACGAGCAGCTCGCTCGCGAGTCGCCGCAGATTAGTCAGTGCGATTGTGAACTGTCAACTGGCCTTCAGGTTCTT
>DIZV01000085.1:2808-5157 GCA_002427995.1 Chloroflexi bacterium UBA6019 | reverse complement strand
TCAGGTTCTTCGAGATGCCAGACTCGAAGTCTGAGCCTCGATCCCGCCGTCTCCGCTCCTGACGCCCCGCATCCCGCCGTTCGGCGCTGGCGCTGGCGGGCGACCTTCGTGAGCGGTCTTTTGCTCTGGATCCTCTCGGTCGTCGTCACCGGCCTCACCGGCAACGTCAACCTCGTCCCGACGGTGATCCTGCTCGGCAGCTTCCTGGTCCCGGTGACGGCGGTCGCCTACTTCCTGGACCACGCCCCAACTGTCACCGTCTCCCGCCAACGGATCTTCTTCGCCTTCGTCTACGGAGGCGTCCTCGGCGTTCTCGCCGCCGCCGTCCTCGAGGCGTGGCTGCTCCAGGACGGGCCCTTCCTCTACCTCGCGGTGGGCCTGATCGAGGAGCTGGCCAAGCTCTTCGCCCTTCTGCTCGTCGCCTGGGGTATCCGCCGGCACACCATGAAGGACGGGATCGTCCTCGGCGCGGCGGTGGGATTCGGCTTCGCCGCCTTTGAGAGCAGCGGCTACGCCCTCAACGCGCTCTTCACGATGCGAGGGCTTTCCCTGCTCAACCTCGTCTACACCGAAGCGCTGCGGGGCGTGCTGGCGCCCGTGGGCCACGGGCTCTGGACGGGCATTCTCGGCGGCGTGCTGTTCCAGGTGGCCGCCCGGAAGGGCCGGATCCGGTTCAGCCGGCGCCTGCTCGGGGCCTACCTGGGCGTTTCCCTGCTTCACGGCCTCTGGGATTCGATGCGCGGCATCGCCATTCTCCTGACCCTGTTCGCGACCTCCTCGCCGGCGCTGGCCGAGCTCAACCGGCAGGGCCTCTTGCCGCGGGCCGAGGGCGTCGTCACCTGGATCTTCCTCAGCTTCGAGTTCGGCGGGATGGCGATCCTGTCGGTTGTCGGACTCCTCGTCCTGCGGTCGGCCTGGCGGCGTGCCGGCCGGGCTGATTCCTCGCCCGCGGGGGAGGGTTAAGCTCCCGAAGCGAGAATGAAAGCGCTGGTCTGGCATGGCCCGAACCGGATGTCGGTGGATGAGGTGTCGGAGCCGCGTCCCGCCGCCGGTGAGGTCCTCGTGCTGACCGAAGCGGCTGGAATCTGCGGCTCCGAGGTCGAGGGCTACCTCGGGCGGATGGCCAACCGCAAGCCGCCCCTGGTGATGGGTCATGAGTTCGCCGGCCGCGTGATCGAGGCGGGCGAGGGCGCCGACCGGGCGTGGATCGGCAAAAGGGTCGCCATCAACCCGATCGTCGGCTGCGGCCGCTGCCGCTACTGCGCGGCCGGAGACCGCAATCTCTGCCCCGACCGATACCTGATCGGGGTTGCGGCGCCGGGCGGGTTCGCGAGCACCGCCGCCGTGCCCGAACGCTGTTTGTTCGAGCTTCCGCAGGGGATGGACGCGCGCCTCGGTGCGCTGGTCGAGCCGCTCGCCAACGGTGTCCACGCGATCCGCCAGGGCGCGCCCCAGGGGGCGGCCACCGCGGTCGTGATCGGCGCCGGCACGATCGGCCTCGGCTGCATGCAGGCGGCTCTCCTGCACGGGATCGAGACGGTGGTGATGCTCGAACGCCACCCCGTCCGCCGCGACCATGCCCTCCGGCTCGGCGCCCACGGCGCGTACGAGACGGGCGACCAGCTCAAACCGGGAGTGGACCTCGTGATCGACGCTGCCGGGACCGACTCCACGCGCCAGCTGGCGATCGACCTCCTGGCGCCGGCGGGCACGGCCGTCTTCATCGGCCTCCACTCCGACCAGACGCCGCTCTCCTGGCATCGCGTCATCCGCGGCAACCACACCATCCGGGGCGTGTTCGGATACTCCGACGACGATTTCCGGAAGGCGCTCGACTGGCTTGCCGCCGGGCGCGCCGGCATCGGCGAGCTGGGCGCGGTGCTTCCTCTCGAGCAGGGGCCTGCCGCCTTCGCGACGCTTGCCGAAGGGCCGACCGACGAGATCAAGGTCTTCCTTGGCGCTTGAGAGCCTGGCCGGGAAGGTCGCCGTCGTCACCGGGGGCAGCAGCGGCATCGGCGCCGCGATCGTCAGCAAGCTCGCCTCCGAGGGCGTCACCTGCCACGCCGTCGGCCGCCGGGGCCCGGTCGCCCTCGACGTCACCGACCAGCCGGCGGTGGCCCGCTTCGTCGGGTCCCTCGAGCGCCTCGACATCCTGGTCTGCGCCGCGGGGGACAACCTCCGGCAGCGGCGGCTGGAGGAGCTGACGCCGGAGTCCTGGGACCACCTGCTGGCGGTCAACCTGAGTGGCGCGTTCTACTTCATCCAGGCGGGCCTGGCCAAGCTCCGGGTGGCGCAGGGCGACGTGGTCTTGGTCGCCAGCGTCTCCGGCCAGTGGCCGGATCTGAGCGG
>DIZV01000085.1:0-2706 GCA_002427995.1 Chloroflexi bacterium UBA6019 | reverse complement strand
GTCACCGACACGCCGATCCTGCTCAAGCGCCCGACCCCGCCCTCACCGGAGCTGGCCGCTCAGATGCTGCGGCCGGAGGATGTGGCGGAGGCCTGCCTGCTGATGCTCCGGCTGCCGAAGAGCGCCCACATCCCGGAGTTGACGATCCTCCCGACCCGGCTCCAGTCGATCGGCAACACCTCGACGGCCAACCCGCCGCTTCCGGGCTAGAAGTTTTTCACCTGCTCGTCGAGGGCGAGCGCGAAGTCGACGTCATACCGGCTCAGCCCCCCGGCCTTGTGCGAGTAGAGCTCCAGGTTCACAAAGCACCATTCGTGGAGATGGATGTTCGGGTGGTGACCGCTTCGCTCGGCCAGGTCGGCGACCTCGTTGACGAAGTCGATCGCCGCCCGGAAGTCGGGGAAGCGGAAGTCGCGGTAGAGACGCGACCGCTCGACGACCCAGCCGGGGTGGCCACGCAGCGCGGCGGAAGCATCCTCGGGCGAGATCGGCTCGTTCGGTCGCGTCATCGCGCTCACCGCCGCCTCTTCTCATCGCCCGCGAACTCGGAGGCGGAGTACACCCCGCCCTGCGGGCCGAGGTGCTCGCTCGGGTCTTCCAGCACCTCCGCAGCGTAGGCCTCGGCGTCGTCGACCGGCCGGTAACCCAGGGCGTGCGCGGCGGTCATCTCCCACCAGGCCCGCCGGCACCGGTGATGGCGACAGTCGGTGGCGTTGACATGCGGCGCGGCCAGCGCCTAGGTTCCTTCGCCGCTGTCGATCGCTGACTAGATGTTCGGCCGACGTGGCGCGCAGATGATTGAGCTGGACGGCGTCGGCCTCCTGCCCGAGGAGGTGGTCGCCGTCGCCCGCCACGAAGCTCCCGTTCGGCTCGGGGCGGAGGGCCGCCGCCGGATGGAGGAGAGCGCCGCGGTGGTGGCGAGGCTCGCGGCCTCCGACCAGCCGGTCTACGGCGTCTCGACCGGTTTCGGCTCGCTCGCGAACACCCATATCCCGGCCGATCGTCGCGAGGAGCTGCAGCGGGCACTCGTCCGCTCGCACGCCGCCGGGATGGGAGAGCCGATCGAGACCGAGTGCGTGCGGGCGATGCTGTTGCTCCGCGCTCGGACCCTCGCGATGGGCTTTTCGGGAGCGCGGCCGGCGGTTGCCGAGACGATGCTCGCGCTCCTCAACGCGGGGCTCACACCGGTGGTGCCCGAGCACGGCTCGCTCGGCGCCAGCGGCGACCTGGCGCCGCTCTCCCACTGCGCCCTGGTCCTGATCGGAGAGGGTGAGGTGCATGACCGGGAGGGCCGGCGGCAACCCGCCACCGAGGCGCTCGCCGGCGCCGGGATCGCGCCCCTGACGCTGATCGCCAAAGAGGGGCTGGCGCTGATCAACGGGACCGACGGAATGCTCGGCATGCTGCTCCTCGCGCTCGCCGACCTCCGGCGGCTGCTGGCGGTCGCCGACCTCGCCGCCGCGATGTCGACCGAGGCCCTGTTGGGGACGGACCGCGCCTTTGCCGCCGACCTCCAGCAGCTCCGGCCGCACGCCGGCCAGGCTGCCAGCGCGGCCAACCTGCGCCGCCTGCTGGCGGGTTCGGCGATCGTGGCCAGTCACCGGGAGGGCGACAGCCGGGTCCAGGACGCCTACTCCATCCGCTGTACGCCGCAGGTCCACGGCGCCGCCCGCGACACCGCTGCCCACGCGGCGGCGGTGGCCGCGGTGGAACTCCGTTCGGCGATCGACAACCCGATGATCCTTCCCGACGGCCGGGTCGAGTCCTGCGGCAACTTCCACGGCGCGCCGCTCGGCTTCGCCTGCGATTTCCTGGCCATTGCCGCGGCCGAGGTCGGCGCGATCGCCGAGAGGCGGACCGACCGGCTCCTCGACGCCGGCCGCTCCCAGGGGCTGCCTCCCTTCCTCGCCGCCGATCCCGGCGTCAACTCGGGGTTGATGATCGCCCACTACACCCAGGCCGCCATGGTGGCCGAGAACCGCCGGCTGGCCGCCCCGGCGAGCGTCGACTCGCTGCCGACCAGCGCGATGCAGGAGGACCACGTCTCGATGGGCTGGGGCGGCGCCCGCAAGCTGCGCGTGGCCCTCGCCAACCTGGGCCGGATCCTCGCGGTCGAGCTGCTCTGCGCCTCCCGCGGCCTCGAGCTGCGCGCCCCGCTCGGTCCGGCGGCCGGAACCGCCGCCGCGGTCGCCGTGGTGCGGGCGGCGGTACCGGGCCCCGGTCCCGATCGCTGGCTGGCGCCCGAGCTGGCGGCGGTCGAGCAGCTGGTGGCAGGCGCCGCGCTGCTCAGCTCGGTGGGCGCGGCCGTGGGTGAGCTGGAATGAGCCTGCCCGGCGCGCGGCCGGTTCGCGCCCCCCGGGGCAGCGCGCTCTCCTGCCGCGGCTGGCCCCAGGAGGCGGCCCTGCGGATGCTGATGAACAACCTCGACCCCGAGGTCGCCGAACGCCCCGACGACCTCGTCGTCTACGGCGGCACCGGCCGCGCGGCCCGGTCCTGGGAGGCGTTCGACGCCATCGTCCGCTCGCTCCGCTCGCTCGCCGGCGACGAGACTTTGCTCGTCCAGTCGGGCAAGCCGGTGGGCGTCTTCCGGACGCACGAATGGGCGCCCCGGGTTCTGATCGCGAACTCCAACCTGGTCCCCGAGTGGGCGACCTGGGACGAGTTCCGCCGCCTCGAGCAGCTCGGCCTGACGATGTACGGGCAGAT
>DIZV01000050.1 GCA_002427995.1 Chloroflexi bacterium UBA6019 | reverse complement strand
GAGTCCGCCAGCCACGGCGACCGCCTCCGGCGCCCAGTGCGGCGCCGCGATCCGGCAACCCGACCAGGGCCGCCAACACCTCAACGATGTCAACCACTCGTATCCCCAGCACCCCGCCACCTCGGGCCCGCACTACCCCGTCCCGCTGTTGCCGAGCCCGGCCGTCTACACGGCGCCGGTGCCGGAGGCGCGGGCGCTGCACAACCTGGAGCATGGCTATGTCTGGGTGTACTACCAGTCCTCCGGCTCGGACGCCCTTCCCGCCGCGCTGGTCGCGGCGCTGACGGCGGCGGTGCCGGGCGAGCGGAAGGTCCTGATGGCGCCTTACCCGCAGCTGCCGGCGGGTGCTGCGCTCGACTTCGCTGCCTGGGATGAGCTTGCGCAATGCGCACCGGCGGTGACCGCGGGGGAGGCGCTGGCCGCCTTCCGCAGCTTCGTCGCCACCTATCGCGAGGGACCCCTCGCTCCCGAGCCGGACGCCCGCTGAGCCGGGCCCGCAAGGGCGCTGCGGGATCGGCGAGCCGGGCGCATGTCGCCGGGGTTCTAATATGCCGTCACTGCAGATGAGCGGTTCCCGAGGCGTGATCCTGATCGTGGAGGACGACGAGTCCACCGCCGACCTGATCGCCGACCTGGTCGAGGAGGAGGGCTTCAGCGTCTCCCGCGCGGGAGGCGGTCTGGAGGCGATCGAGGCCTTCGCCCGGGACCGGCCGGTCGCGGTCTTCCTCGACTGGGTGCTCCCCGACATCCCCGGCATCGAGGCCTGCCGGAGTCTGCGCGCCCTCGACCGGGTGGTGCCGATCATCTTCGTCTCCGGCCGGGACGACGAGGCGAGTACGATCCGCGGCCTCGACGCCGGGGCCGACGACTACCTCGCCAAGCCGGTCCGGATCCGCGAGCTGATCGCGCGGCTCGAGGCCCACATCCGCAAGGTGGGCGTCCTCACCGAGCGCAAGGAGGCGGAGGCCGACGCCGAGCAGGAGCGCAAGAAGCGTTTCGGCGAGGTGGAGGTGGATTTCGCCGCCCGCCAGGTCTCGGTCGATGGCCAGCCCCTCAACCTGGCGCCGCTCGAGTTCAGCCTGCTCGAGTATCTCGCCCGCAACGCGGGCGTCGCCGTCTCCCGCGACCAGATCATGCGGGAGGTCTACGGGTTCGCCGCCGAGATTTCGACCGAGCGCGTCGACCAGCTCGTGAGGCGGCTCCGGACCAAGCTCGGCGACGGCCCCCACCGGGGTGGCGTACTGGTCGCCGTACCCGGTTACGGCTACCGGCTGGAACAGGGTTCGTCGCAGCCCGCCTGATAACATTCGGCACGCCATGGCCTACGTCATCACGCAGCCCTGCGTCGGCCTGAAGGATGCGTCCTGCGTCGAGGTCTGCCCGGTGGACTGCATCCACAGCGACGACGCGTCGGACATGTACTTCATCGATCCCGACGAGTGCATCGACTGCGGTGCCTGCGTCGATCCCTGCCCGGTTGACGCCATCTACCCCGAGGACGAGGTTCCCGAGGAGTGGCGGAACTTCATCCAGATCAACGTCGACTACTTCAAGAAGTAGCGGGCTTTCGTTTGCGCTCGGATGACTGAAAAGACCTTGACCCGGCACGCGGTCACCCTGCTGCCAGGCGACGGCGTCGGGCCGGAGATCTGCGATGCGTCCCTCCGGGTCCTGGAGGCGACCGGCGTCGAGTTCGAGTGGGACGTCCAGCCCGCCGGCGAGAGCGCCATGAAGGAATACGGGACGCCGCTGCCGCAGCGGACCCTCGATTCCATCCGCCGCACCATGGTCGCCCTCAAAGGACCGGTGGGAACGCCGATCGGCACCGGCTTCCGGAGCGTCAACGTCGCGCTTCGCCAGGAGCTCGACCTCTATGCCCTGGTGCGGCCGGTGAAGGCCTACAAGGGCGCTCGCAACCTGCGCGACGACCTCGACTTCGTGATCGTGCGGGAGAACACCGAGGACATCTACGCCGGCATCGAGTTCGAGCTTGGTACCGAGGACTGCACCGAGCTGATCGAGGAGATCTCGCGGCGATCGGGTAAGAAGATCCGTCCCGACAGCGGGCTCTCGATCAAGCCGATCTCGGTCAGCGGGACGGAGCGGATCGTCCAGTATGCGTTCGACTACGCGCGGCGGATGGGCCGGCGGCTGGTCACCGCCGTGCACAAGGCGAACATCATGAAGCACACCGACGGTCTCTTCCTGGCCACCGCCCGCAAGGTCGCCGAGCGGAATCCCGACATCGAGTTCAACGACCGCATCGTCGACAACATGTGCATGCAGCTGGTGCTGCGACCCTACGAGTACGACGTCCTCTGCTGCCCCAACCTCTACGGCGATATCATCTCCGACCTCGGCGCCGGGATGATCGGCGGCCTCGGCCTGGCACCGGGCGCGAACATGGGCGTGGCGGCAGCCGTCTTCGAGGCCACCCACGGCTCAGCGCCGAAGTACACCGGACAGAACAAGGTCAACCCGATGGCCGTGATGCTCTCGGGCGTGCTGATGCTCCGCCACCTGGAGGAGACCGAGGCCGCCGACCGGATGGAGGCGGCCATCGCCTCGGTGATCAGGGAGGGCAAGGCTCTCACCTACGACATGAAGAAGGAACGCGACGATCCCTCCGCCGTCGGCACCTCCCAGGTCGCCGACGCGATCATCGCCAAGCTGAGCTGAGCAGCTCGGCGGCGCCGGCGGCGAGGCGGCTTCGCAAGCTCTGGAGCGAGCACCGGGCGATCCCCTTTCCCGGTGGCCGGAGCAACAGCCCCCACCTCCACGAGATCGCCCTCTACGACGCCTGGCTGGAGCCGATCGTGACCGCCACCCTCGCTCGCGACGGGCGCCTGACGGCCGACCACGCAGCGCTCCTCGACCAGCGCCGGCAGGAGGGCAACCAGCCGCTCTGGGCCGCGGCCGGCGAGGCGGGGGAGCCGGCCCGCTCCTGCGTCGCGCGGCTGCTCCGGATCGAAGCCGAGCTGGGGAGCCTGCCAGTGGACTGATGGGGCGCCGAGACCCTATCCTTGCTGGCGAGCTTGCAAGCTCGCTCCCCCGTCCTCGCAAACGTCACACCCAGGGAGCGCCGGTACGAGCGACGTCGTGCTCGCCGGCGGCGTGACCTCTTTGCCTTTCTGCTGGTGCTCCTTCTGACCGTCGGCTGCGGTGTCGCGGTCAGCGCGGCCGCCCCCTTCACCCTCGGCCTGTTCGGGCCCGGTGCCGGCGGCAGGGCGGCAGTCGCCGGACCGGCGCCGCAGGCCGTCTCGGGGCGGCCGATCTCAGTCCCCCGCGACGAGGTCATCCCGACCTTCGCCGTCGCCGCCTTCGACGCCGGCGCCGAACCGGACCTCGGCCTCCACGCCCGGAGCGCAGTGCTCCTCGACCTCGACTCCAACCGCGTTCTCTGGGTCAAGGACGCGCACCTGGTGCGCGCCCCGGCCAGCCTGACCAAGCTGATGACGGCGGTCGTCGCGAGCGATCTCACCGGGCTGGACACGCCGGTCACCGTCACGGGCGAGGCGGCGGCCGCCGAGCCGAGCCGGATGGGCCTCGCCGCGGGCCAGGTCCTGACCGTGCGGGATCTCCTCTACGGAGCCCTCCTCAACTCCGGCAACGACGCTGCCTTCGCGCTCGCCGATGGCGTTGTCCCGCTCGACCGCTTCCTCTACCTGATGAACCGCAAGGCCGCCTACCTGCACCTCCGCGACACCCACTTCAGCACGCCGAACGGCCTCACCGACCCCGCCAACCACACCTCCGCCTACGACCTGGCCGTCCTCGCCGCCTACATCGAGAGGAATTACCCGGAGCTGACGGCGATCGCCGCCACCCGCGACACCTACCTGCCCGCGAGCGGCTCCCACCCCGTCTTCTATCCGCACAACGTGAACCACTTCCTCGACGTCTACCCCGGCGCCACGGGGCTCAAGACCGGGTTCACGAACGACGCCGGCGGCTGCCTGGTCGCTACCGCCACGCGGGGCGGACGCCACCTCCTGCTGGTGGTGATGGGCTCCGACATCATGTTCGGCGACGGCGTGAAGCTGATGGACTACGGCTTCTCAACCCCGGTTCGGTAGCGACTCTAGAATCGACCGAGTGATACCGATCGAGGGAGTCTCGGCGCTCGAGGTTCTCGACTCCCGTGGCAACCCCACGATTTCGGTCACGGTGAGCACCCATTCCGGTCGGGGCACGGCTGTCGTGCCCTCGGGGGCCTCGACCGGGGCCCACGAGGCGGTCGAGCTGCGCGACGGCGACGGCCGCCGGTTCGGCGGCAAGGGCGTCCTGAAGGCGGTCCACAACGTCAACGTCGACCTGGCCCAGGCCGTGATCGGCCTTGATGTGCTCGACCAGGCCGGCCTCGACCAGGCGCTGCTCGAGCTCGACCACAGTGACAACAAGGGGCGGCTCGGCGCCAACGCGATCCTCGGCGTCTCGCTGGCGACCGCGCACGCGGCGGCGGCGTCGATCGGCACGCCTCTCTATCGCTATCTCGGCGGCGCCCAGGCCCGGTTGCTCCCGCTGCCGCTGGCGAACGTGCTCAACGGCGGCGTTCACGCCGACAACAACGTCGACCTCCAGGAGTTCATGGTCTGCCCGGTCGGCCCCGCCACGTTCGCCGACGCGCTTCGCGCTGTGGCGGAGGTGTACCAGGCGCTGAAGAAGGTGCTCCACGACCGCAAGCTGTCGGGCGGGGTCGGGGACGAGGGTGGTTTCGCGCCTCGGCTCGACTCCAATGAAGAGGCCCTTGAGCTGCTCGTGGAGGCGATCAAGAAGGCCGGCTACACCCCCGGTGACGACATCGCCATCGCCCTCGACCCGGCCGCGAGCGAGTTCTTCCGAGACGGCCGCTACGAGCTCGCGGGCGAGGGCCGCACGCTCGACGCGGCCGGGCTGGTCGACCTCTACGCCGGCTGGGTCGAGCGCTACCCGATCATCTCCATCGAGGACGGCATGGCGGAGGACGACTGGGAGGGTTGGACGCTCCTCACCGAGCGCCTCGGTGGCAGGATCCAGCTGGTCGGCGACGACCTCTTCGTCACCAACGTCCGCCGCCTCCAGGAGGGGATCGACCGGGGTGTCGCCAACTCGATCCTGCTCAAAGTGAACCAGATCGGCACCCTCACCGAGACCTTTGACGCGATCGCGCTGGCGCGGACGGCCGACTACAGCGCCGTGATGTCGCATCGGTCGGGCGAGACCGAGGATACGACGATCGCCGACCTCGCCGTCGCCACCGGGGTGGGGATGATCAAGACCGGCGCCCCCGCCCGGTCCGAGCGGGTGGCCAAGTACAACCGGCTGCTGGCGATCGAGCGTGAGCTGGGCGCGGCGGCCCGCTACGCCGGTGCCGACCTGCTCGGGTCGGGCTAGATGCAACCCGGCAGCCGGGCGGTTCACGCGGGCCATCGGAAGACGGCCCGGGCCCCGCTCAGCCCGCCGATCGTCCAGACGGCGGTCTATGTCTACGACAACCTCGAGGACTACGACGCCGTCGCCCGCGGCGACGTGGCCGGTCACTACTACTCCCGGATCTCGAACGAGAACGTCGCCATGCTGGCGGAGGCGGTCGCCGAGCTGGAGGGCGCGGAGGCGGGCGTCGCGACCAGCTCGGGGATGGCGGCGATCCTGGTCGGGATCAGCGCCCTGGCGCCCCGACCGTGCCCGATCGTCGCCCCGCTCGACCTCTATGGCGGCACCTGGGTCCTCTTCCGGCAGGAGCTGGAGCCGGCCGGTTACACGACCCGGATCGTCGACTTCACCGACCTCGAGGCGGTCAGAGGGGCACTCGTCGGTGCCGGGTTGGTCGTCTGCGAGACGATCACCAATCCCCTGGTGAGGGTCGCCGACCTGGAGGCGATCTGCCGGCTGGCGGCGGAGAGCGGCGTGCCGGTTCTGGTGGACAACACCTTCGCGACGCCGATCCTCTGCCGGCCCCTGGAGCTGGGGGCCACGCTATCCGTCCACAGCGCGACCAAGTACATCGGCGGCCATTCCGACCTCACGGCCGGCGTGACGGTCGGGCCCCGCGACGCCATCCGGGCCGCGGCGGCGAGGGCGAGCCGCCTTGGCACGACGCTGGGGCCCTTCGAGGCCTGGCTGGCCGTCCGCGGCCTCCGGACGCTGCCGCTCCGGATCGCCCGGATGAGCGCCAACGCGCTCGCCCTGGCGGAGGCGCTCCAGGAGGCGCCCACGGTGAGCGGGGTCCATTACCCGACGCTGCCCGGATCCGCGCAGGAGGAGCTGGCGCGGCGGTTGCTCCCCGACGGTGCCGGCGGGATGCTGGCGGTCCAGCTCGAGGGAGGCCTACCGACCGTCCAGCGCCTCCTCGACCGCTTCCGGATGGTCAGCTTCGCCGCCAGCCTGGCCGGGGTCGAGACCACCGTGTCCCACCCCGAGGTGACCTCCCATCGCAACCTGACGCCGGAGGAACGCGCCGCCCTCGGCATCCATCCTGGCACGGTTCGCATCTCCGCCGGCATCGAGGAGGCGAGCGACATCATCGAGGACTTCCTCCAGGCGCTCGGCACCTAGTCAGCGGCTGATGCGGGTCTACACCCTGGTCCAGCTCGGTGAGGTGGTGGTCTTCGCCGCCGTGCTGGCCTACGCGCTCCTGCCGACGCCCGACAAGCACCCGGCGCTGGCGATGGTGGCGGGCGGCCTGCTGATCGGCAAGGCGGTTCTCAACATCCTGGCGCCCGAGGGGGGCTCGCTGATCCGCCGGAGCCTGGTCGGCTACGGGCTGGGCGCGGTCTTCCTGGGGATCGGGCTGGTCCTGCTCTACCGCTAGCCCGTTCGAGCCGGAATTCGGGGGCGGCGGAAGCCGGTTTCTACACTTGCAGATGATGATCCGCGACCGAACCGTCGCCAAAAGCCTCCTTGCGCTGGTGGGTAACACGCCGCTGCTGCGGCTCCGGCTGTTCGAGGCCGAGCACCCCGGCCTCGAGGTCTACGCCAAGGCGGAGTGGTTCAACCCGGGTGGCTCGGTGAAGGACCGGGCCGCCCTGGCAATGGTCGAGGACGGCGAACGGCGGGGTGCGCTGACCCCGGGCAAGGTGCTGATCGACTCCACCTCCGGAAACACCGGCATCGCGTACGCCATGGTCGGCGCCGCCAAGGGGTACCGGGTCAAGCTGGTGATGCCCAGCAACGTCACCGAGGAGCGCAAGCAGCTGATCGCCGCCTACGGCGCCGAGATCGTCTACTCCGATCCCCTGGAGGGCTCTGACGGTGCCATCCGGATGGTCCGCGAGCTGATCGCCGCCGATCCCGGCCTCTACTTCTATCCCGACCAGTACTCGAATCCCGCCAACCCGCTGGCGCACTACCACGGCACCGCGCTCGAAATCCTCGAGCAGACGGGCGGCCGGATCACCCACTTCGTGGCCGGACTCGGCACGACCGGGACCTTCGTCGGGACAGCCCGGCGCCTGAAGGAGCACGACCCCTCGATCACCACCGTCGCCGTGATGCCGGAGGAATTTCACGGGCTCGAGGGGCTGAAGCACCTGCCGAGGTCGATCGTCCCCGCGATCTGGACCCCCGAGCACGCCGACGAGCTCTGGGAGAGTCCCACCGAACCCGCCTACGACCTGGCCCGGAGCCTCAGCCGGAAAGAGGGGATCCTGGCCGGCCATTCGTCGGGGGCGGCGCTCTGGGCGGTGGCCAAGCTCGCCGAGCGCGTCTCCGAAGGGGTCGTGGTGACGATCTTCCCGGACAGCGGTGACCGCTACCTGTCGACCGGTCTCTACCGCCGATGAGGATCGCGACAGAGGCGTTCGAGGCCGTCCGCGCTCACGCCGAGGAGGGCTACCCGCATGAGATCTGCGGCTTCCTCATCGGCACCCGCGGGAGCGGACGGGTTTCGCGGGCGGCGCGCGCCCGGAACACGGTTGTGGAGCGGGCTCGCGACCGTTACGAGATCGACCCCCGGGACATGATCCGCACCCAGCGGGAGGCGGACGCCGCCGGGGAGGACATCCTCGGCTACTACCACTCCCACCCCGACCACCCCGCCCGAGCCTCGGTCTTCGACGCCGAGCGCGCCTGGGCCGGCCCCTTCTACCTGATCGTGTCCTGCGTCGAGGGCAAGGTTGTCGATGCCAACGCCTTCGTCGCCCGCCAGGACGGCGGTCCCTTCCGAGACGAGCCGGTCGAGCAGGCCTAGCCCCGGACCGTGCTCGACCTCGAGGACCCCGCCAACCGGCGCGTCGTCGACTACCTCGCGAAGCGGGACGAGCGCGACCAGCCCCTCGACGAGCCGGCCTACTACCCGCCGATCGAGCGCCTGACGACGCACCCCGAGGTGCTCGGGCACCTCTGGCGGGACCTGGGCAGCCAGATCCCACCCGCCTGCGCGCGCTTGGTCCGCGGCACCCCCTGCCTGGTCCAGGACCGGAGCGGCATCATCCTCGCCTTCGCCCTCGGCACCGCGTACGCGATGCGATTGCCGCTGCCGGAGCGCGGGAGAGGCCCTGCTCGCCGGCGCCACCGCCGCCATGAAGTGGTCGGGGGGCGCGGTGACCGACCTCGCCGAGGACCTGGAAGGCGGGTGGCTCTGGGGTCGCTGGGTTGGACCGGAGCCGGCCTGGGTGGCTGCGGCCTACAGCGCGTTCGAGCGCTCCCAGGGCTAGGTCGTACCGCCGGCGGCGGCCGGCGCGAGGTTGCGCCGGGCCACCATCAGCTCGTGGCGGCGGGCGAGGTACTCGGGGACGCCGGAGAGCGGCGGCCGCTCCTGGTCCTGGATGTCCTTCAGCTCGAGGAAGAAGCGGTCGTTGTCGTAGTGGATCAACTTCATCGAACGGTTCACCTCCTCCAGCAGGTGCATCCGGTGCCGGTCACCGAGCCGCTTCAGGGCCACCTGCATGATCGCGAAGGCCATCTTGGAGAGGTCGAAGAGCTCCTGGTTGCGGTGGATGCGGGAGCCGAGGTCGACCTGGGCGATCCGGTTCAACCCGAAGGACTCCAGGATGTCGATCAGCATCCCGATCTCGACGCCGTAGCCGGTGAAGAAGGGCAGCTGCTCGAGCAGCTCGCGGCGCCCGGCGTACTCGCCCGAGAGCGGCTGCAGGAGGCCCGACAGCTCGGGATAGAAGAGGTTGATCACGGGCCGTGCGGTCAGCTCGGTCACCCGCCCGCCGCCGGCTGTGACAAGGTCGGTTCCGAACTTCAACGGCCGCTTGTAGAAACCCTTCACAAAGCCGATCCGGGAGTCGGTCAGGAGGGGCCCGATGGTGCCGAAGAGGAACCGGGGATGGAAGTTCGAGATGTCGGTGTCGCACCAGGCGACGAGGTCCCCACGGAGGAGGTGAAGGCTCTTCCAGAGCGCCTCTCCCTTGCCGGCGAAGGAGCCGTATTCGGGCAGGATCGCGGGGTGCTGGTGGACCGGGATGCCGAGCGCGCGGGCGATCTCGACCGTGCCATCGGTCGAGCCGCTGTCGACGACCACCAGCTCGTCGATCAGCGGGTGGTGGTCCATCAGCAGGCTGCGCGTCAGGTTCAGGATCCGTTGCAGGGTCCCCGCTTCGTTCAGCGTCGGCAGGGCGACGCTGATGGTGAGGCCGTGCCGCCGCTTGATCGCCACCAGCCGGTCGAGGTCCTGGAACTCGCGCGAGTGAAAGGTGTTCTCTGCGAACCAGCGGTCGACGCGGGCCGAGAGCTGCTTCTCGCTGATCGGCGGCGAATAGGTGTTCTCGACCGAGGAGGTATCGGCACGCGCCTGGAGGCCGGCGCTCTTGACCACCAGCACGGTGCCGGGAAGGCTTCGTACCGTACGCGACAGGGCGGTCGAGACCAGGAGGGGCGAGCGCGCAGCCTCAGCCTGGGCACCAATCACTGTCAGCTGGTACCGACCGGCCTCCTCCAGGATGGCCGCGCCGGGATGATTCGAGTCGGCCTCGACGATGGTCGTCGACGGGTGGCCGATCTCGGCCGCAAGCGCGCGGAAGTGGGCTGACTCGCGGCGCCTTCGCTCCGGCGGCAGGTTGGGACGGTAGACGTGCATGACGCTGATCGGAAGCTCCTCGGCGGCTCCCAGCGCGTCGGCGACCTGGAGAGCCAGCCGGGCGCTGGGGCCGCCGCGGATTGGCACCAGGATCCCGGCCGGTGAGGCGAGCCCGGTCGGGTCGGGCCGGACCAGGACCAGGTCGGCGGGCGGGTCCGAGACCAGGTTGGCGATGACGCTGCTGAGGCCGGGCCTGACGGTCAGGCCAGGCCACTCCAGGACCAGGAGATCGGCGCCCACCTCGTAGACGGCCTCCCGGATGCCCTGGGCCAGGTCGTGCGCGACCCGGACCTCGACGCCGAACTCGGACGCTGTTCGCTCGCCGAGGGCCGTGATCCGGTTCAGCAGACTGCGATACCGGCGCGCGACGGTGACGCCGCGCGAGATCGGCTGCCCGTGGGGCACCTCGACCACGCCGAGCAGGCTTCCCTGGCCGGAGTGGTGGCGGACGAGGGTGGCGCCGACGCGGAGCAGGTCGGCTGCCCGCCGGGTCGTAAGGACCGGGATCAGCACCCGGTACTGCTCAGGCGAGGGCACGCGCCACCTCCTCTTCGATCCGCGGCAGCGTCCGGGTCCAGTCGTAGCCGGAGGCGGTGGCCTGGAGCCGCGCCTGGGGGCTCCTCAGCGCCTCCGCCAGGGTCGCGGCCACAGCGCCGGCGCCAGCGTCCGGGGCGAACGTCCAGGCGGCGTCGCCGGCCACCTCGCGGAAGACGTCGAGGTCGCTGCAAACGACCGGGACCCGGACCAGGCCGGCTTCCAGGACGGGCAGGCCGAAGCCCTCCGACTCGCTCGTCAACAGGACCGCGGAAGCGAGCTGGTAGAGCTCGGCGACCATCTCGCCGTCCACCGGGTGCGGCTCGCCGAGCTCTCGCAGGAAGACGACCCGGCCCTCGAGGCCGCGGGCGCGGCGCAGCGTGACGAGCTCGTCCCAGTAGAGCGTGTTGTCGGCCGAGTGGGGCCCGAGCGGACCGGTCACGACGAGCTGGAGGCCGGGCAGGCGCGTCGCCAGCAGCGCAACCGCCTCGATCGCGAGCTCGATCCGTTTGCGGCGCGTCACCCGGAAGGGCACCAGGATCAGCGGAGCCGCGGCGAGGACTCCGGCCGGTCGGAGGAGCTCCAGGGTCGACCGCCGCAGCCGGAGCAGGGCCATTCGGTCGATGCCGTTGGGCACGGTCTCGGCCGCCACTCCGTAGGTCTCGGCGAGCTGGCCCCGGACCCGGTTGGAGATCGCTGTGTAGCGGACGCCCGGGCGCGGCTCGTGGAGCAGATCGTAAGGAAATCCCGGGCGTTGGAAGGCGGCATACCGCGGATTCGTCCAGGCCAGGTCGTGGGTCCAGGCGAGGACTCGGCGGCCATCCGCGAGCGCGGCCGCCAGGGGAAGGTTGAAATGCATCGTCAGCACGTTGTGGGCGACCACCAGGTCGACCCCGGCGAGGAGGACCCGGAGCTGCTCCCGGATCCGTCCGGTGAGGCGATCGAACTCCTCTCGGGCCGCCTCGCCGGCGGCGAGAAGTCGCGTCAGCGCCTCCACCTCGGGGTGGCGAGAGTCGAGCTCGGGGACCACCTCGCAGTTGCCGCGTCCAGCCACCACCCGGACCGGGTAGCCGGCCTCCGCGAGGACCCGCCGATGGCTCTCGACGATCGCCTCGACCCCGCCCAGCACCGGCGCCGCGGTGTAGTGGAGGAGAGCCAGTCGGGGACGCTCGAGGCCGCTCAGGAAGGGTGCTCCGCGGTGATGCCGGCCGGGCAGCGGTCCACGGCGACCCGCACTCCGCCGCGCCGTCGGTCGACGGTGAAGTCGAGGGTGTCGTCGCCGACCCGGAGCCCGGAGACGTGGAGCCGGCGGTAGAGGGGGGTCTCGACCGGGTCGATCGTGACTCTTCCTCGGAGGACGTCGACCTTGAGACCCAGGATCACGGTCAGGAAGTGGAAGATGGCGCCTGATCCCCAGGCCTGGGGGTTGCAGCTGACCAGATACTCGCCGGGCTGGGAGTTGAAACGCCGGTCGCGGCTGAAGCCGCAGAAGAGCTCGGGCAGGCGCGCGTCGCCAAAACGCATGCCCGCCTCGATCACCGAGCGTGCCACCAGCTCGGCCTCGGCGTGGTAGCCGTAGCCGCGCATCCCGGCGGCGATGAGCGAGTTGTCGTGGGGCCAGATGGAGCCGTTGTGGTAGCTCATCGGGTTGTAGCTGATGGCCTGGCTGGAGAGCGTTCGAATGCCCCAGCCGGAGAACATGTCGGGCCCCACCAGCCGGCGCACGACAGCGCCCGCCCGGGCGCGGTCGATGATGCCCGACCAGAGGCTGTGGCCGGGGTTGGAGGAGACGGCGGCCACCTGCCGCTTCTCGCCGTCGAGCGCCTGGGCGTAGAACTTCTCGGCCGGCATCCAGAAGGCCCGGTTGAAGCGGCGCCGGAGCTCGCGAGCCTCGGCGTCGAGGCGGTCGGCCGTCACCTGCTGGCCGAGGGAGCGGAAGATCCGGGCCAGCCCGGACTTGGCTCGGTAGACGTAGCCCTGGACCTCGACCAGGGCGGCGGGGAGGGGGGCGATCTCGCCGTCGGTGTGGGTGAGCGAGTCGTAGGAATCCTTCCAGCCCTGGTTGTGGACGCCGATCGCGCTGTGCTGCTGGTACTCGACGAAACCGTCGCCGTCGAGGTCGCCGAAGCGGTCGCACCACTGGAGGGCGGCCAGCAGGTTGGGCGTCAGCTCGGTCAGCAGGTCGAGGTCGCCGGTCCAGTCGACGAGGTCGACCAGCAGGCAGAGGAAGAGAGGCGTCGCATCGACCGAACCGTAGTAGGGGGTGTGCGGGATGAGGTGGAGGTTGGCCAGCTCGCCGAAGCGGATCTCATGGAAGATCTTGCCGGGCTCCTCCTCCCGCGACAGGTCGACGGCCGTGCCCTGCCAACGGGCCAGGTAGCGGAGGGTGCCGCGGGCGAGGTCGGGATTGAGCCCCAGCGTCTGCATCGAGGTGATCAGCCCGTCGCGCCCGAAGGGGACCGCATACCAGGGGATCCCGGCGGTGGGGTAGAGGCCACTCGGGAAGTCGTCGCAGAGGATCCGGATGTCCTCCCGGCTGCGCCAGAGCAGGCCCGCGTCGAGGACCTCGTTGTCGGTGTTGATCTGGGTGCAGGCCTGGTTCCACTCCTGGTAGGAGTGCTCCAGCCGGGCCAGCGCGCTGTCGAAGTCGAAGCTCAGCGGAGGCTGTTCATCGTTGAGCAGGGGAAGGATGTCGACCTGGACGACGAAGGTCTCGTGCGGCGCGAGGCGGAGAGGGAAGACGGCGCGGCCGTCGTGGTAGGAAGGGTCGGGGTGCTGGCTGCGGAAGATCACCTCGGTGGCACGGTCCACCCCGTCCTTGCCGTCGTAGCGGAAGCGGAAGCCGAGGTCTCCGGTCTCGACCGGCTCGGGTTCGCCGAGCGGGTCGCGGCTGTGGTATCCCCGCACGGCGAAGATGTCCCGGAAGTCGGCCGCGAAGTCGAGCTCGAGTGTCAGCTCGACCGGAAAGCGGTTGCAGTTCTGGATGCCGATCCGCTCATGCAGACCCAGATGGACGAAACGGGTACGGCGGAGGCTGATCGTCTGGCGGGGGATGTCAGTCCCTCCGCCGATGGCGAGAGCCGGGTTGACCAGCTGGAAGGTTGCGACGTAGGCGCGGTCGACGCTGCTGCTGAGGAGGATCGGCGCGCAGCCGTTGATCGTCAGCTGGAAGCCGGAGAGGAAGCGGGTGTCGAGGTGGTAGAGGCCGAACCCGTACTCGTTGCCGATCGGCATGTCGCCCGAGGCATTGGAGACCGCGAACACGCGGTTCTCCTTCAGGATCACCCGATCTTCAAGCACTGAGGACTAAGTCTGATAGGCACACCGTCGCCCGTGCAGGAGCCGAACCGGCCCGTCCACCGACAATAGGCGGCGTGGCCCGCCCCATCGTCGCCATCGTCGGCCGCCCGAACGTGGGCAAGTCCACGCTTTTCAACCGGCTTGTCGGCTGGCGGAAGGCGATCGTGGACCCCATCTCGGGCCTCACCCGCGATCGCCTCTACGGCGTCTGCGAATGGCTTGGCCACGAGTTCACCGTCGTCGACACGGCCGGACTCGAGATGGACGGGGCGCCGGTGGCCGACCGCGACTTCTCGCAAGCTGATATCGAGGCCCAGACCCGGGTGGCGATCGAGGAGGCGAACGCGATCGTCTTCCTGCTCGACGTCCGCCAGGGCCTGACAGCGATCGACCGCGATATCGCCCAGCTGCTCCGCCGCTCGGGCCGGCCGGTGATCATCGCCGCCAACAAGGCCGACACCTACGGCCAGGAGCACTTTCGCCACGAGATTCTCGAGCTCGGCTTCCCCGAGGTGCTGATGGTCTCGGCCGAGCACGGCATCGGTATCGATGACCTGCTCGACCGGGTGCTCGACAACCTGCCGCCGACCGAGGCCGAGGTCGGTGAGGAGGAGGCCGGGCGAATCGCCATCATGGGCCGGCCCAACGTCGGCAAGTCATCGCTGCTGAACGCGCTCCTGGGCGACGAGCGAGCTCTTGTCTCGGACATCCCCGGCACAACCCGGGACCCGGTCGACACCGTGCTCACCTTCGATGGGCTGCCGGTGGTCCTGATCGACACCGCGGGAATCCGCCGGCGGGCGGCGGCGCGCGACCGGCTCGAGCGCTTCAGCCTGCTCCGCGGCATCAAGGCGATGGAGCGGGCCGACGCGGTTCTGCTCGTGATGGAGGCGCCGACGGGGATCCTGACCCAGGACCAGCACGTCGCCAGCTATGCCCTCGAGGCAGGAAAGGGACTTGTCTTCGTGATCAACAAGGTGGACCTGGTGGAGGGCGAGGAGAAGACGGCCGTGGCCTGGAAAACCCGGATCGCACGAGCCTTCAAGTTCGTGCCCCACGCGCCCCTGGTGCTGATCTCGGCCAAGACCGGCGCCGGTGTCCGCAGGGTGATCCCGGCCGCCCTCGACGTGATCGGCCAGCGACGGACGCGGGTGCCGACCAACGAGCTCAACCGGGTGCTTCGCGAGGCGATGACCGAGCGGCCGCCGCCCAGTTTCAAGGGCAAGCGCCTTTCCCTTAACTTCGCCACCCAGGCGGAGTCGGAGGCGCCCACCATCGTGCTCTTCGTGAACGACGTCGGCCTCCTCCATTTCTCTTATCGCCGCTACCTGGAGAACCAGCTCCGCGAGCATTTCGGCTTCCAGGGGAACCCGCTCCGGATCGTCCTCCGGCAGGAGAAGAAGTGATCGTCACGGCCGCGCTCGCCGTGGCCGGCTACCTGGTCGGTGCGGTTCCGACCGGGCTCGTCTTCGGCAAGCTGGCGGGGGTGGACCCGAGACTGGTCGGCAGCGGCCGGGTGGGGGCGACCAACACCTACCGGGCGCTCGGGCTCCCCGCCTCGATCGCGGTGGGGGTGATCGACGC
>DIZV01000068.1:2529-3817 GCA_002427995.1 Chloroflexi bacterium UBA6019 | reverse complement strand
CGTGACGCTCATCTGGTCTCCTTCTGGACTGGTCTCCCCCCGAGCTCTCCCGGCCCGGGCGCGGAGTCGCCACTTTAGCAGCGCTAGGAAAAGGCCTGCTCCCCGGTGATCTCCTTCCCGACGATCAGGGACTGGATGCTGTCGGTGCCCTCGTAGGTGAAGACCGCCTCCATGTCCGCCTGGTGGCGCGCGACGTGGTAGTCGAGGAGGATGCCGTTGCCGCCCAGGATCTCGCGCGCCGAGGCGGCGATGGCGCGCGCCTTGCGGGCGTTGTTCATCTTCGCCAGGGAGGCCATCCCCGAGGTCAGCTTTCGCTTCGCCGCCAGCACGCTCAGGCGATGGCAGATCAGCTGCATGGCGGTGATCTCGGCCAGCATCCAGGCAAGCTGGTTCTGGACCAGCTGGAATTCGGCCAGCGGCTTGCCGAACTGGACCCGCTCCTTGGAGTAGGTGAGGGCGGCCTCGTAGCAGGCCAGCGAGTGGCCGAGGGCTTCCCAGGCGACCCCGTAGCGAGTCGCGGTCAGGACCTTGCCGGTGTCCTTGAAGGTCCGCGACTTCGCCAATCGGTTGGCGACGGGCACCCGGACCTCGGTGAGGGTGATCTCCGCCTGCCAGACCGCCCGCTTGGAGAGCTTGCCGGTCATGACGCGGGCCTCGTAGCCAGGCGTGCCCTTCTCGACCACGAAGCCTCCGACGCCCCCCTTCTCGTCCCGCGCCCAGACGATGACCAGGTCGGCGATGCTGCCGTTGCCGATCCAGCGCTTGGACCCGTTGAGAACGTACGCGTCGCCGTCGCGGACCGCGCTCGTCTCGAGGAGGACCGAGTCGGAGCCGTGATCGGGCTCGGTCAGCGCAAAGGCACCGATCTTCTCCAGCCGCGCCATCGGCGGGAGCCAGCGCTCCTTCTGCTCGGGTGAGCCGAGCTGGGCGATCGACCCCATGGCGAGGCCGGAGTGGACCCCGAAGAAGGTGCTCACGCTGCCGTCGCCGCGCGACAGCTCCATCCCCACCAGCCCCATCGCGACCGGAGAGTGCCCGGGGCAGCCATAGCCCCTGGTGGTCCCGCCCGCGATTCCGAGTGCGGCCAGCTTGGGCACCAGCTCGAAGGGGAACTCGGCGCGTTCCCAGTAGTCGTTGATGATCGGGAGCACCTCCGCCTCACAGAAGCGACGGACCCGGTTCCGGAGCGCTCGTTCCTTCGGCGTCAGCAGCTCATCGACGAGGTAGTAGTCGGTACCCAATGGCTCGGTGACGTCGACGACGAGCGGCTGGGCCTCCGGCTCGGGCG
>DIZV01000068.1:0-2389 GCA_002427995.1 Chloroflexi bacterium UBA6019 | reverse complement strand
GCCATCGACTCGAGCGAGTCCACGTCGGCGACGCTGTGCCAGGTTGCCGCTTCGGCCTCCCAGCCCGGCGGCTTGACGCCGAACTTCTTGGCCAGGACCGCGACCGTGATCTTCACCTTCATCTCGCCGAACCCGGGCAGGCCCTTGAGGTTGGCCGCCAGCTCCTTCCCCGTCCCGGCGTCCCGCCAGACCCGACTGGCATCTCCGCCGTACTTCCCCGCCACCGTCGCGCACATCTCCTGGACTCGTTTGGCCATCGAGCCGGGGAAGCGATGGAGGGCCGGCCGCTCGCGAAAGGCCCGGTCCAGCTCGGCCGGGTCCATCGCCGCGATCTTCTTCGCGTCGAGGTGCCCGACTCGCTTTTGGAGCTCGTAGGGACCGCTGAACGCCTTCTCCATCTTCACCTGCTGGTCGAGGACCAAGCCGATCAGGAGGGCGAGCGGCTCGCGCTCGAGGAGGGCGTCTGCTTCCGGGTTGTCGGTCCACCGGATGGGCATGACATGAACAATAGGACAGTGCCGCAAGCCGAGCTCGCCTGGTTGGGAGCGGTGGAGATCGCCCGCCGCGTCAACGCGGGCGAGCTCGACCCGCAGGCGGTCGTCGCCGAGCACCGGGCGCGGATCGACCGCCTCAACGGGCGCCTCAATGCCTACATCGACCTCGACCGCGCGGCACGGGCGGGGGCGACCGGGCCGCTCGCGGGGGTCACCGTGGGGGCCAAGGAGAGCTACCAGGTGAAAGGGCTGAGCTGGACCTGGTCGTCCCCCCGGTTTCGCGACCAGAGGGCGGCGGCCGACTCGCCGCCGATCACCCGCTTCCGGGAGGCGGGCGCCGCCATCCTGGGCAAGACCAACATCCCCGAGCTGGTCGCCTCGGTCGGCACGCTGAGCCCGATCTTCGGGCCGACCCAGAACCCCTGGCGGGACGGCGTCACGCCGGGCGGGTCGAGCGGGGGCAGCGCCGCCGCGGTGGCGGCCGGTCTGGCCACCGTCGCCACGGCGGACGACCTGGGCGGCTCGATCCGGATGCCGGCCAGCTGTTGCGGAGTCGTCGGCCTGCGGCCCTCGCCCGACCGGATCCCCCACGACCGGCCCGATCCGACCACCTTCGACTCCCGCGGCGTCATCGCCCGCGACGTGGCCGACGCCCGCCTCGTCTACGAGACCCTGACGCCACGCCAGCGGCAACCGCGCCCGGGCCCGCGACCCCGCCGGATCCTCGCCGTCACCGAGACGCCGCTCGGCATGGCGCCCGGGCCCGCCGCCGCGGTCGCCGGCGCCGCCCGGGCGCTGGCCGGCGCCGGGCACGAGGTGGAGCGGATGGAATGGGATCCGCTGCCGGTCGCCCACTCCTACAAGGTGGTCCGGCGCGTCAGTCTCGGCGTCTGGCCGGGCGAGCCAGAGGAGTACGGCCCGGTCCGGACGCTGCTCGCGGAAGGTCGCCAGGTCCCGGCCACCGAGTACTGGCAGGCGCTCCAGGACGGCCTCGCCGCCGGGCGCCGGATTCGCGCCCGGCTGGAGGACGGCTACGACGCCATCCTGGCGCCGACCCTCGGCCTCCTCCCCATGCCCCACGAGCAGGTCCCGGCCTTCCTCGGTGACGCCTGGAACCAGCACGTCCAGTTCGTGCTCCCGATCAGCTACTCGTGGCTGCCCTCGATCTCCCTCCCCGCGGGCGAGGTCGACGGCCTGCCGGTCGGCGTCATGCTGGCCGGCCACTACCGGCGGGAGCTCGACCTGCTCCAGCTGGCGGAGGAGCTGGAGGCGCTGCCCGGGTTCGGCTTTCGACGCCCGCCCGGCTATTAGTTCTTCCTGGCGAAGACCCGTGCCAGTCGCCCGCCGACGCTCGGCTTGCGCTCGTCCTTGAGGGTCGTCTCGATCACGAGGTCGATCAGAGCCTCGCCGTCGATGAGCACCACGCCTCCCCGCGGGGCGGCCTCCTCCGCGTCCGGCCCGAAGCTGCCGTCGGCGATCAGGTAGGCGCCCGAAACGCTGTAGTTGGCGACCACGGTGGCCATCTCGGTCACCGCGGCGACGGGGATGGCCATCTCGCCCCGGAGCTGGCAGTTGACGAGCATCCGCTGGCCGTCGCGGTCGACGACGAGGTCGATCACGTCGAGGTCGCTGCCGGTTGCCGGAGGCGGGAAGACCTCGAACGCCTTGCGCCGGTAGACGTCGGCGATGAGCGCGGTGTAGCCGTCCCAGCTCAGGTTTCGGACGGCGGCCAGGATCTCCCCCCGATAGGTCACCCGGTCCTCCTCCCGCTGCTCGGTGATCCGCGTCATCCGCGAGCTCACCCGGGCGCGCCAGCCGGGACCGCGCGCCTTGGCGGGGCTGGGAGCAGGCTCGCTCACCTCCGCCTGGGGAACGATCTCGGCCGGCACCTCGGC
>DIZV01000039.1:2664-7741 GCA_002427995.1 Chloroflexi bacterium UBA6019 | reverse complement strand
CGCCGGCGAATCGCGCCACCGTACACCCGACTAGCGCCCCGGCAGCTCGATCGTGCGAACCGCCCGCTTCTCGGAGAGGGCAGCGCGCAGGTCCTCGACGCCAGCCACCGGCGCCAAACAAAGCGTGCCCAGGCAGACGACAGCGCGCTGGTCGGAGCCCGGCTCGATCACGGCGTAGGGCTTGAGCGCCAGCGCCTCCCGGGCCAGCTCGGGGTTGCCGGTGGTCACCTTGACCGGCTCCTGGAGGTAACGGTCGTACGCCCGTGCCCAGCCCGCGGCCATCAGGCCGTAGCGGGCCGGCAGCTGGGCCACCGATTCCAGCGCGCGGCGCCCGCGCTCGACGTGGGAGCCGCCGACCATGGTGCCCAGCTCGAAAAGGGCGAGCGCGACCACCGAGTTCTCACCGATCGGCTTCAGGCGGTCCTCCAGCCGGCCCAGCGATTCCCCGCCGGCGTGGTCGAGGTACCCACCGTGCTCGGGATCGGCGTAGGCCGACTCGAGGTGGGCGGCAAGCTGCTGAGCGATCGCCAGCCACTGCTCGCCAAGCCCCGATTGAAACGCGCGCACCGAGGCCAGCAGGGCCCAGGCGTGGTCGCCGAGCTGGCCGCCGACGCCCTCGGCGTGGAGCATCCCACCCTCCTCGCTGAAGCGGTCGGCGAACAACTGGTCGAGCAACCGGCCGGCCTGCTCTCGCAACCCGGGACGACCGAGCCGGGAGTCCGCCTCGAGGTACCCGACCGCGAGCATGCAGTTCCAGTTGGAGTAGACGCGGCGGTCGATGTAGGGCGGCTCGAGCTCAGCCCGGCCCTCGGCGTCAAGGGTGTAGTAGCGCTCATCGGCGTCCTGGCTGCCCGCGTAAGAGGCCGGTCGCGGGGTCGCGGAGAACCCGGTCCAGGTAACCGGCGGCCGAGTCGAGGATCTCGGCTTCCCCGGAGAGGGCCAGGGCCGAGACGAGCCCGCCGTGGTCCTCGAGCATCTTCTCGAAGTGGGGGACGCTCCAATCCTGGGTGGTCGAGTAGCGGAAGAACCCGCCCTCGACATGGTCGTAGGTCCCGCCACCTGCCATCTGCCGGAGGGTGAAGCGCGCCATCTCCAGGAATTGCGGTTCACTCCGCCGCGCGGCCTGCTCGGCGAGCAGGGCGAGTGCCTCCGTCTGAGGGAACTTGGGCGAGCCACCGAAGCCGCCGTAGGTGGCGTCGTAGGAGTTCTCGACCGCCGCCAGCACGGCGTCCACCAGCCCGGGGTCAAGCGTCCCGGCGCTCGCCGCGACGACGGACGAGGCCCGCTTACGGCCCTCGAGCACCTGGGCCATGATCTCCGGCCGGTTGTCGCGGTAGAAGCTCTCGACGCGCTCGAGCGCGCCGCGCATCTGGTCCGGCGGCAGGTAGGTGGCGCCGGTCAGGATGTCCCCCTCGGGGGTGAGGAATGCGGTCGTTGGCCAGCCGCCCATGTTGTAGCGGCTGTTGACGTCGGGCCGGAGGTCGTTGTCGACCCGGATCGGTACGAACTGGCCGTTGATGAGGTCGATCACGGCCTGGTCGGAGTACGTGGTCTCGTCCATCACGTGGCACCAGTGGCACCAGACCGCCGAGATCGCGAGGAGGATCGGCCGGTCGAGTGAGCGCGCCCGCTCGAATGCCTCGGCTTCCCATCCTCGCCATTCGATCTCCGCCGCCCGGTTCGGCCGGGGCGAGAAGTGGAACCTGGTCACTTTCCAAGCCTATACATCGGGTTCACCGGGCCATGGCCGCGTCCCACCTCGATCGAGAACTGGATCGCGCCGGTGATGAATTCCTTTGCCTCGCGGACGGCGGCAAGCGGCTCCAGGCCGCGCGCCAGACCCGCCGCGATCGCTGCCGAGAAGGCGCAACCGCTGCCGTGAGTGTTCGAGGTCGGCACCCGCAGCGCCTCCAGCTCCTCCCAGCGCTCCCCGTCCCAGTAGATGTCGACCGCCTCGCCCTCTGCGTGCCCGCCCTTGATCACCACCGCGCGGGGGCCGAGCCGGAGCAGGTCGCGAGCCGCGTCACGCCGCTCCGCGAGGGTCGCGACCCGGCGCCCGAGGAGCACCTGCGTCTCGGGGAGGTTGGGGGTGAGAACGGCCGCCAGCGGCAGGAGCCGGCTGAGCAGGGCTGCGACGGCGTCCTCGCGGAGGAGCCGGGCTCCGCCCTTGGCCACCATCACCGGGTCCACGACCAGGTTGGGGATGCGATGCTCCTCGATCGCGGCGGCGACCGCCTCGATGATCGCCGCGCTGGAGAGCATCCCGGTCTTGGCAGCCTGCACGCCGAGGTCCTCCGCCACCGCCCGGACCTGGGCCCGGATCATCGCCACCGGCAGCTCCAGGATGTCGGTGACGGCCACCGTGTTCTGGGCCGTGATCGCGGTGATCGCGCAGGCGCCGTGGACGCCGAGGGCGGCGAACGTCTTGAGGTCGGCCTGGATGCCGGCTCCGCCGCCGGAGTCGGACCCGGCGATGGTCAGGGCGACCGGCAGTTTCATGAGAGCCGGAGCCGCCGCGCGACCAGGTAGACCGCGGCCGCGACCAGGATGCTGACGAGGCCGCTGAGGTCCGCCCCGTGGAGGGTGCCCACCAGCCCGTCGTTGAAAAAGCTCGTCTTCACCAGCACATTGCCGAAGAGGTTCTGGTAGTTGACAAAGAGGAGGCTCGCCGCCGTCCCCGCCAGCCAGGCGACGAGCCCAGCCGCCGGCCGCGCGCGGCCCTCGAAGACGAAGAAGCTCAGGAGGACGACCGCCGCCCAGGCCGGCGCCCAGAGGTAGGTCAGGATCAGGAAGTCCTCGTAGGCGAGGTGAAAGTCGCTGACCAGGACCGCGTAGGCGGCCAGCGCCGTCCCGAGGATGCCGCAGCCGAGTGCCGTCTGCCAGCGCTGGAGCCGGATGCCCATCGCCAGCGAGACCAGGCCGGCGGTGTAGACGTCGAGGTAATTCGCCCAGACCTCGCCCGCGACGACGAAGAGGAAGAAGGGGATGGCCACCCAGGCCGGCGCGTGGCTGCTGATGACCGCCAGCACGCCCTGGCCGGCCGCGAGCTTGGCGTCGATGGTTGGGAGGAGGAGTCCGAAGAGGCCGAGCAGGAGCATCGGCAGGGTGACCCCGACAACCGGCCACCAGGTGACGGCGCGGGTCGAGCTGGCCGCCGGCAGGTAGCGCGAGTAGTCGCTCGCGAAGGGGTACCAGGAGGCGACCAGGGCGAAGCAGGTCATGAAGCCGAGCACCAGGGCGCCGGGGTAGTCGGCGCCGCTCGCGGTCGGCCCCTGGCCCCAGTGGAACTGGGGTGCGAGGAAGAGGAAGAGGGCGGCCGAAAGCACGGCGAAGACGATCGCCCCGTACGTCTCCAGCACCTTGATCGTCTGGTGCCCGTAAACGGCGACCGCCACGCTGACCGCGGCGACCAGCAGCACGAAGCCGAAGGTGACCAGGCGGTTGCCGCCGGCGCCGACCAGCTGGGCGCCGGCCTGGGCGGCGATGACACAGTCGACCGCGAACCAGCCGACCGCGAGGAAGAGTGTCAGCGCGGCACCGAGGTAGGAGCCGCGAAGGCCGAAGATCCCGCGGGTGAAGACGATCTGCGGCTGGCCGGAGCGGGGGCCGGTGTTACTGAGGAGCCCGAGGACGACAGCCGCCGCGACGGTGCCGAGAGCGGTGGCCGCGAGGCCATCCCAGACGCCGAGCCCGTAATAGGTCGTCAGCAGGCTGGCGGTGAAGAGGCTGGCGTAGTTGACGAAGGCGCCTGCCCAGAGGAAGGCCAGCTCGCGGGGGCGGCCGTGGCGCTCGCTCGCCGGGATCGCCTCGATCCCGCTGCTCTCGATCTTGCCGAAGACGTCCGCTCCGGTCGTCGCCGGCGTCGCAATCTCGTTCATGTCGCATCCCTCCGCTGGCATTACCCAGATCAGGTTCATGCGGTCGGCGCCGGCGCGCCCTCTCAGCCCGGTTGGGCTCCCGCTGGTACGAGATCGATTCTAGGCCGCAGGTTCGCTCCCCGGGGAGCCCGGTAGACTTTCTGGACAAAGAAATGGAGAAGCTCGAAGACAAGCTGTTCACCGTCCGCAACAAGAAGGACGAGGGCCATCCGCACATCCGGGTTCTCGACCACACGATCTGCGGCGAGAAGTGCGAGGGCAAGTACTGCAACCACTTCTGCCCCGCCGGCGTCTACCTCTGGGAGCCGGAGACGGCCAAGACGCTGGTCAGCTACGAGAACTGCATCGAGTGCGGCGCCTGCGCGATCGGCTGCCCCTTCTCCAACATCGAATGCGAGAGCCCTCGCGGCGGCTTCGGGGTCCAGTTCAAGTTCGGCTAGACCGAATAAGAACCCGCCCACGCCGGGTTCTAGTTGCTGAACTGTGAAAGAGCTCTTCGACGTCATCATCGTCGGCGGTGGTCCCGCCGGCATCGCCGCCGGCCTCTATGCCGCCCGGATGAACCTGCGGACCGTGCTCGTCGATCGCGGACCGCTCGGCGGCCAGCTCCACAACACCGAGCTGATCGAGGACTACCCGGGCATCGAATCGATCCTCGGCCCGGAGCTGGCGAGCAAGATGGCGGACCATGCCCGCAAGTTCGGCCTCGACGCCCGAGAGTTCGAGCCGGTCACCTCGATCGAGGCCGACGGCGAGGACAAGGTCGTCCGCCTCGATTCAGGCGCCGAGCTGCGAGCTCCGGCCGTGATCATGGCCGCCGGCGGCCTCCCCCGAAAGCTGGAGGTGCCGGGCGAGACCGAGCTGGCCGGCCGCGGGGTCTCCTATTGCGCGGTCTGCGACGGCGCCTTCTTCAAGAACGAGGTCCTCGCCGTCGTCGGCGGCGGTGACGCCGCGCTCGAAGAGGGCGACTTCCTGACCCGCTACGCGAGCCGGGTCCACATCATCCACCGCCGGGGCGAGTTCCGCGCCCAGCCGATCCTCCAGGACCGGGCGCGTGCCAATCAGAAGATCGACTTCATCTTCGATGCGAAGGTGAAGGAGATCACCGGCAACGGGAAGGTGTCCGCGATCCGCTACGACCTGCATGGCAAGGAGGTCGAGCTGCCGGTCGGCGGTGTCTTCATCTTCGTCGGGTTCAC
>DIZV01000039.1:532-2599 GCA_002427995.1 Chloroflexi bacterium UBA6019 | reverse complement strand
TGGATCGACGTGGAGCGCGACGGGAAGAAGGAGCGCATCGACGTCGAGGGCGTGTTCATCTTCGTCGGGTTCACTCCCAACTCGGACATCCTGAAAATCCACGTCGAGCACGACGCCCATGGCTACATCCTCACCGGCCCCGACATGAAGACCTCGGTCGACGGGATCTGGGCGGTGGGCGACGTCCGCGCCCAGCTGACCAAGCAGATCGCCACCGCGGTCGGCGACGGCACCACGGCGGCAGTCTCCGCCTCAGCGTTCGTATCCTCGGTCCGGGATCGCCAGCGCGCCAGGGCCGGCGTTTAGGCGCGTGGCGCGGGCCGCCGTCAGGTCGATCGAGCTCGAGTACGAGACCTTCGGCCCGCCGGACCGTCCCGCCGTTCTCCTCATCAGTGGGCTCGGCTCCCAGCTGCTCGGCTGGTCAGACGGCCTCTGCGAGGAGATCGCAGCACGCGGCTTCCACGTCATTCGCTTCGACAACCGGGACGTCGGTCTCTCGACCAAACAGGAGTCCGAAGAGCCCTACAGCCTGAATGACATGGCCTCCGACGCCACCGGGCTGCTCGATGCGCTGGGCATCGAGGCGGCCCACGTGGTCGGAGCTTCGATGGGGGGGATGATCGCCCAGCTGGTTGCGATCGAGCACCCGGGGAAGACGCTGACGGTGACGATCGTGATGTCGGACCTTGGCGGGGAGGACAAGATCCTGGCCGACCCCGAGGTCATCGAACTCCTCCTCCAACCGCCCGCCCACACCCGCGAGGAGCGGATCGCGCAGTCCGTCGAGACGACCCGGATCACCTGGGGCCCGTCCTTCGAAGAAGAACGCTCGCGCGCGCGCGATCCGCGCCGTGGATCGCTCCTTCTACCCGGAGGGCACCGTCCGCCAGTTCCTGGCGATCGCCCGAGCCGAGTCCCGGCGCGAGGCGCTCGGCCGCGTCCAGCTCCCTGTGCTGGTGATCCACGGAGACTGTGACCCTCTGGTCCCGTTCGCCAACGCCTCCCTCATCGCCGCATCCGCGCCCGGCTCGGAAACCCTGGTCATGAAGGACGTCGGACACGAGATGCCACCGCGGGAGTGGGCCAACATCGCCGATGGGATCGCCCGCCTGGCGGCTAAGCTCGAGCCCGGCGTCGGCGTGGCGGAACGGTAGACGCGACAGCCTTAGGAGCTGTTGGGGCAACCCGTGGAGGTTCGACTCCTCTCGCCGACACCAGCCGGCCAGACGGCTACTGCTGCCCTTCGATGACCAGGAAGCTGTCGGTACCGGATGAGCAGGTGTAGATCCGGTCGACCTTGAAGCCGATCGGGAGTGAGTTGAGGTTGCGGCCGCCGGCCTGGGCCAGGGCCGACGTGATCTGCTGCTTGACGTCGAAGCCGTTGATCGAAGCGGCCGTGACCACGACCCCGATATTGCCGCCGCCGGCGGCGTAGAGAAGGGCCCCAGCGGCGATCGAGACGCCGCTGAAGCTGCCCGACCCGCCGAGGTTGGCGCCGCCCGAGGAGGCGCCGTTGAAGGTGACGCGGACATTGGCGCCGCCGCTCTGGACAAGCGCATTCCGGGTGTCGTTCGCGCTCAGCACGTTGCGGATGAAGCCGCCCGCCAAGACCTGTCTGGCCCCGCAGGTGAACTTGGTGATCAAGGTCACCGTGAAGTGCTCAGGCGGTGCGACGTTGTCGCCCCTCACCTTGATCTTGAAGGCCCCTCCCGGCGCGTTCGGGATGTCGACCACGACCAGCTTGCCGCCCGGCCCGGGGCTGCCCGTGCTGCTCTCGTGGACGACGCCGGCGGGGTCGGTGATGCTGAGCGTCATCGCGCTGCCGGGGTAGGCGAGCAGGCCGATGACCTCGCCGCCGGCGGTGTCGTAGTCAGGCTGCGCCGCCGTCTGGCCGGTCGCCAGGGGAGCCTGGTCGAAGCTTGTCATCGCCGTCGCCGGCTGCCCCGCCGCCTTGGCGCCTTCCTCTGATGCCATCCAGAGGGTGAAAGGGTCGGCTGGGTCGGCGGTGATCGGGACGGGGTTGGAAACCGTCCCCGTGGCGCTGGCGTCGGCCTGCCGGCCGGCCGG
>DIZV01000039.1:0-295 GCA_002427995.1 Chloroflexi bacterium UBA6019 | reverse complement strand
GCCATCGGGGTTCTGGACCACCTCGAACTTGGTGCCACGGACGCTCGCGTTGGCCGAGTGGCCGGCGACGCTGAAGTGCGCGTTGCCACTGACGAGTTTTTGGACGGTGTTCATCGTCCGGCCCGCCCTCTGGCTGATGCTCACGTTGCTGAGGCGCCCCTGCTTGTCGAAGTCGGCGCTGTTGACGGTCAGCTCGGTGCCCGGGGCGAGCCGGGTGATGCTGCCGTCCTGGAACTGGATCAGGGAGCGGCCGTTGGCGCTGGTTTCAACCTGGTCGCCGCCGTGCACGAGGTTC
>DIZV01000151.1:4440-6714 GCA_002427995.1 Chloroflexi bacterium UBA6019 | reverse complement strand
CCATGCTCCGGATCCTGATCCCGCTCTTCCATAACCCGACCATGGCTCTGGAACTGGAACGCGATTCTGCCGGTGCTCGCCGTCCTCGGCATCGTCTGGGGCGCGCTGATGGCGCTCGCTCAGACCGACATGAAGGCGCTGGTTGCCTACTCGAGCCTCAGCCACATGGGCTTCATCGTGCTCGGGATCTTCAGCTTCAACGCCCAGGGACAGCAGGGCGCCGTGATCCAGATGGTCAACCACGGCCTGATCGTGCCGGCGCTCTTCCTGCTCGTCGCCTGGATCCAGGAGCGCACCGGCTCCCGTGACCGCAGGGCGCTCTTCGGACTGGCGCCGCGGATGCCGATCCTCGCCGGCGTGTTCCTCCTGGTGACCCTCGCCGCCCTCGGCCTGCCGGGTCTGAACAGCTTCGTCGGCGAGTTCATGATCCTGCTCGGCGCCTGGGCGTTCAGCCCGGTGCTGACCGCCCTGGCCTGCATCGGGCTGGTCCTGGCGCCGGTCTACATGCTCCGCCTGTTCCAGGGCGCGATGTACGCTCCGGCCACCGGCGAGGACCTGGCCCACGGCCACCGGGGCCACGAGGAGACGCCGCGGGCGCCCGGGATCGACCTCCGCGGGGCGCAGCTGGCGCTGCTGGCGCCGCTCGTCGCCCTGATGTTCGTCCTCGGCCTCTACCCCTATCTGCTGACCCGCGTCATGAGCGCGGTGACGCTCGGGATCGGCCTGCCGTGGCGGTGATGCTCGCCGTCACGGTGAGCTACAGCTGGTCGCAGGCGCTGACCGACCTGGCGCAGGTGTCGCCGATCGTGATGGTGACGGTGGCGCTGCTGGTCGCCATGGTCGCCGACCTGCTGCTGCCGGAGGCCACCCGCGGCATGGCGGCGGCAGCGATCTCCCTCGCCGGGCTGGGCGCGGCCATCGTCGCGGCGTTGCTCCTCTACCACTCCCGCGGCCACGACGCCTACAGCCACTTCGCGACCGGCGACGATTTCGCCGTCTACTTCCACCTCTTCTTCGCGCTGCTGGGCATCCTGACCATCGTCGTCACCCACCCCTACCTGGCCCGGCGCGACTTCCTCCAGCCCGAGTTCTACATCCTGCTGCTGGCGGCCACCGCCGGGATGATGGTGATGGGTTCGGCGGCCTCGCTGGTCTCGATCTTCCTCGGCCTCGAGCTGCTCTCGATCTCGCTCTACGTGATGACCGGCTTCGCCCGCCGCGACACCCGCTCCCAGGAGGCCGGGGTCAAGTACCTGCTGATCGGCGGCTTCGCGAGCGCCTTCGTGCTCTACGGGATGGCGCTCATTTACGGGGCGACCGGCTCCACGGTGCTGAGGACGATCGCCGCCGCGGCCGGCACCCAGACCGGCAGCAACCTCCTCATCCTGGGCGTGATCCTGATGGGGATCGGCTTCGCCTTCAAGGTCTCGGCGGCGCCCTTCCAGATGTGGACGCCGGACGTCTACGAGGGCGCTCCTCTTCCGGTGACCGCGTTCATGTCGGTCGGGACCAAGGCCGCCGCGTTCGCCATGATCATCCGCGTCTTCGGGCAGGGTCTCCCCGGGCTGAGCCCGGACTGGGGCGCGCTGCTGGCGTTCGTCGCGGTCGCCAGCATGGTCATCGGCAACCTCGCCGCGCTCGTCCAGCAGAGCCTGAAGCGGCTGCTCGCCTACTCCGGCATCGCTCAGGCGGGCTACATCCTGGTCGGCGTCCTCGGCGGGCACGGGGCGGGCCAGGCAGCGGTGCTCTTCTACCTCGTCGCCTACCTGTTCATGAACTTCGGCGCCTTCGCGGTGCTGATCGTCCTCGCCGGGCCGGAGGGCGACCGCGACCGCTTCAGTGACCTTGACGGCCTCGGCTACCGGCACCCGCTGCTGGCCGGCGTGATGACGGTGTTCATGTTCTCGCTGGCCGGTTTCCCGCCCACGGTCGGCTTCATCGGCAAGTTCTTCCTCTTCTCGGCGGCCGTCGCCAACGGCTACACCTGGGTCGTCGTCATCGCCGTCCTGATGAGCGTCGTCTCGGTCTACTACTACTTCCGGGTGGTCGTCCACCTGTGGACCCGACCTGCGGTGGAGGGGATCCGCCACCGGGTGCCGGTCGGGGCGATCGTCACCCTTGCCATCTCGGCGGTGCTGGCGCTCCTGCTCGGCATCCTCCCCTCGCTGCTCTTCGGACTGGCGCAGTTGGGCGCCGCCCCGGTGGCGGCCGCCGGGGGCTGACGCCCCGACCCTAGAAGGAGCGGGACTGGCCCCCGTCGACGGTGATGCAGGC
>DIZV01000151.1:0-4329 GCA_002427995.1 Chloroflexi bacterium UBA6019 | reverse complement strand
TCCCCGCAGAGGAAGGCGACGACCGCCGCCACCTCCTCCGGCCGGCCGAACCGATGGAGCGGCAGCTCGCGCGTGACAAAGGCGGCGATCCCCTCCGGGTCGGCCTTCTGGCGCCGGTCCCAGGAGCCGCCGTCGAAGAGGATCGAGCCGGGTGCGACCGAGTTGACCAGGACCCCCTTGGCCCCCACCTCGCGGGCGAGTGAGGCGGCAAAGCTGATCTCGGCCGCCTTGGCCGCGTTGTAGGAGGGGGCGCCCCCGGTCTCGCGGCCGTAGATCGAGCTGATGACGAGGATCCGGCCCCAGGCGCGCGCGGTCATGCCGGGCAGCGCCTGCCGGCTCATCCGCACCGCCGCGAACAGGTTCACCGTCAGCGCGGCCTCCAGCTCGGCCACGCCGGTGTCCGCCCAGGTCGTGCCTGCCCGGCCACCGAGGTTGTTGACCAGGATGTCGACCGGGCCGAGCGCGGCCGCGGCCTCCCGGAAGGCGCGCTCGCAGCCCTCCTCGGTCGCCAGGTCGGCCGCGACACCGGTGACGCCGAGCTCGGTCTCGGTTGCGCGCAGCGCCTCCTCGCCCCGCGCGACGACGGCGACCCTTGCGCCCTCTCCGACCAGGGCGCGAGCGATCGCCAGCCCGATGCCGTGGGTGCCGCCGGTGACGAGGGCGGTCCGACCCGCAAGCCCGAGGTCCACAGCTTCCAATCGTAGACTTGAGCCTTGTCCCAGATCCCTCCCGGGCTGGCGGGCGTGCTCCACGACGGGCCCCCGGTCAAGCCGCGTTCGGCGTCGACCGTCCTGCTTCTGCGCGGCACCCAGCCATGGCAGGTGCTGATGCTCCGCCGGCCCGGCGGCGCCGACTTCGCGCCCGGCGCGCACGTCTTCCCCGGCGGCAGCGTTCACGCCGAGGACCGGCTGCTCGGCGACCCGCTCCGGGGCGCGGCGGTCCGGGAGCTGTTCGAGGAGCTGGGCATCCTCCTCGCCCGAAGCCCCCGCGGCCCCGCCACGGAGGCCGACGCGGAGCGGATTCGGCTTCGCCTCGCGCACGGCGTCAGCTTCCCGACCGCTCTCAAAGAGGCCCGCCTCGAGCCCGCCCTCGACGAGCTCTCCTACTTCGCCCGCTGGGTCACGCCCGTACAGCTGCGGCGCCGATTCGACACTCGCTTCTACCTCGCCCGGCTGCCCGAGGGCCAGGAGGTGCACCCGCAGCCGGGCGAGGTCGACGAGTGGTTCTGGGTCTCGCCCGAGGAGGCTTTCGCCGATCCCGCCTTCACCATGGTCTTCGCAACCGAGCGGGTGCTCCGGATGGTCGCCGTCGAGAGCGACGCCGATTCGCTGCTCGGGCGCTATCGAGTACCGCGCCGGGTCCGCATCGTGCGCCCGGTCGTGCGAGTGACCGATGGCCGCTTCGAGGTCGTCAGCGAGACGCTGCCAGCGATTCCCCGAGCTCGCGCGCGATCGCGACGATGAGGTCGGCGTCCACCGCCGTCGTCCGCCAGTTGGAGATGGCGGGCCGGAAGGCGACCTTCCCGCCGTAGACGGTGGTGCCGAAGTAGACGCGGCCGTCCTCCAGGATCGCCGCGCCGAGGCGCCGGTTGAGATCGTCGAGCGCTGATTCGGGCACCCCGAGCGGGCGGTAGCGGAAGCAGATGACGTTGATCCGGACCGGCGCCAGCAGCTCGAAGTCGTCGCTCGCAACCACCTCGGCACCGACCTCGCGAGCGAGGCCGAGGTGGCGGTCGACCATCTCCCGGTAGCCGGCACGGCCATAGGCCCTGAGAGTGGCCCAGACCGCCAGCGCCCGTGCCCGCCGCGAAGCCTCCGGCCCGAAGTCGGCGAAGCTGGGCCGGTCGTCACTGCCGATCGGGAGGTAGGGGCCGGCGAACTTGAAGGCGCCATGCATGAGCTCGGGATCGCGCACGAAGGCGAAGCCGCAGTCGTAGGGGACGTTGAGCCACTTGTGGCCGTCTGCGATCACCGAGGCGGCGCCCTCGACGCCGCGCGCCAGCTCGGCGGCGCCGGTCGAAACCCGCACGAAGAGGCCGAAGGCACCGTCGACGTGGACCCAGGCGTTCGCCGCATGGGCGAGCTCGATCATCTCCTCGATCGGGTCGAAATCCCCGGCATTGACCTCACCCGCGTTGGCGATGACGATCGCCGGCGCTCCGCCGAGCTGATCCAGGGCGGCCTTGAAGGCGTCTCGGTCGAGCCGCCCGGTGGCGTCAGCGGCGAAGCGGCGGATCCGGGCGCGGCCGATGCCGAGCATCGCCAGAGCCTTGACCGCGCTGCCGTGGAGATAGCCGCTGGTCAGCACCGGAACCGGCGGCAGACCCCCAAAGCCCTGCTCATCGAGATCGACCCCATGCTCACCCGCCCACCAGCGGCGGGCCGCCCCGAGGCCGGTGAAGTTGGCCATGGTGGCGCCGGTGGTGAGAACCGCGCCCCAGCTCGGCGGCAGCCCGAAGAGCTCTTTCAGCCAGCCGGTCGCCACCAGCTCGAGCCGCGAGCCGAGCGGCGAGCTGACCCAGCTGAAGGAGTTCTGGTCGAGCGCCGAGGCGAGCCAATCGGCGGCCAGCGCGGCCGGGGTCGCGCCCCCTGTGACGAAGTGGAAGAAGCGCGGACCGGCGGAGCGGGTCGCGGCCGCGATGCCCTCCTCGGCCAGCAGGGCGATCGCCTCGGCCGAGCCGTCACCCGTCTCCGGAAGGCTGCCGCTGAAAGCAGCCGCGGCCTCCTCCACCCGGCCGCCGTGGACCCGTTCGCCGTCGATCGCGGCGAGGTAGCGGGTGGCGGCCTCTGCCGCCTGGGCCAGAACGAACGGGAGCCGGTCGCGGTCGCCGAGCGGGTCGCTCACCGCCAGCGGTCTCGGAGGCTGTCATAGAGGACGGTGTCGACCCCCCCGGCGCCGAGGACCGCGAGGCCCGCCGGGTCCCGGTAGGCGCTCCGGTAGAAGACCCGGGCGACGTTGGCGTTGATCGTCATCTTGGCGCACATGACGCAGGGTGAGGTGGTCACGAACATCACCTTGCCGGGGATCAGCGCCCCGGCCTTGACGAGGCAGTTCGCCTCCGAGTGGACGCAGCCGCATGAGCCCGGGATGGAGCTGTCGCAGGTGTTGGCCAGGCCGCGGGCGTTGCCGTTGTAGCCGATCCCGAGGACCTGGGTGAGCTCGGCGTTGGTGATCACCGAGCCGACCTGGTTGCGGGCGCAGGTCGAGCGCTTGGCGAGCTCCTCCGCCATCCGCATGTAGACCTCCTCCAGGGGGATTCGGTCGAGGTCAGCCATTGCCCAAGTTTTGCCCAGACTGTACCCGCTCGTCCACCGTCATTCCCCAGTTCACGCCATAGTTCTCCACAGAGTTATGCACCAACATATGGTGCCTCGATGCCGCCGGGACCCAAACATATTGTGCTCAAAGCCTTGACAACCGCGAATCGGCTCGGTAAAGTTCGGGACAGGTCGAGGCCCTGGGGCATATGTGGCGGGCATGCTCTGGGGCCTCTTCCATCCCTGCCGCCGATCAGCCGAAAAGCCGTCCGACCAAGCGGAACCAAACACCCGGCGCCCAGGGAATCTTGAGGCGTGGCGTCGGCAAAGGAGAGTCGTAGTAAATGGCCAAGAACGTAGCCGACGTCGCAGCTGAGACCACCCGCAAGACCTCTTCGCCGCGGGGCACCCGCGGACTCCGTTTCGCTCGTTACTTCACCCCGCCCGGCAGCCACGCCCACGACCTGGTCGAGTGGGAGCGGCGGACCGCCGCCATCATCGGCGAGAAGGGCAAGGTCATCTTCGAGCAGAAGGACGTCGAGGTGCCCCGCGCCTGGTCGCAGCTGGCGATCAACATCGTCGCGCAGAAGTACTTCCGCGGTCAGCAGGGCACCGCCGACCGGGAGACCAGCGTCCGCCAGATGGTGGACCGGGTGGTCCTGACCCTCGGCGGCTGGGGCCGCGAGGGCGGCTACTTCGCGAGCGAGGATGACGCCGCCACCTGGGAGGAGGAGCTCCGCTGGCTGCTCGTCACCCAGCACGCCTCCTTCAACAGCCCGGTCTGGTTCAACCTCGGCGTACCCGGCCGCTCTCAGCAGGGCAGCGCCTGCTTCATCAACTCGGTCCAGGACTCGATGGAGTCGATCCTTGAGCTGGTCAAGACCGAGGGGATGCTCTTCAAGTTCGGCTCCGGCACGGGCACCAACCTGAGCGTGCTCCGCTCCAAGCGAGAGCAGCTCTCCGGCGGCGGCACCGCCTCCGGCCCGGTCTCCTTCATGCGCGGCTACGACTCCTTCGCCGGCTCGATCAAGTCGGGCGGGACGACCCGGCGGGCGGCCAAGATGGTCATCCT
>DIZV01000075.1:4632-6540 GCA_002427995.1 Chloroflexi bacterium UBA6019 | reverse complement strand
CGCCGACGAGAGCCGGGTCCAGCTCGGTGAGCTGATGAAGGACACCGACATGGTCTTCATCACCCCCGGCATGGGCGGTGATGAAGACCATGTCGGTGTCCTTCATCAGCTCACCGAGCTCGACCCGGCTCTCGTCGGCCGCGTCGCGGCCGCGGGTCCAGTCGCCGCCCGAGCCGAGACCGCGGGTCAGCTTGCGGCCGATGTTCACGCGCGTGTCCGCCTTGCAGTTGCCGAGCGCCTGGAGGTCGGTGTTGACGGCGATGAACTGCACGCCCTTCAGGTTGGCCGAGATCATCCGGTTGACGGCGTTGCCTCCGCCACCACCGGCCCCGACGACCTTTATCCTCGCCCGCCCGTCCTGCATCTGGTCCCGGTCATTCATATGCGCCTCCACTGCGTCGAACTTGAGCTGGTTAGAAGAAGTCACGAAGCCACCTGACGGTTTTTGAGTAAGCGGTTGTGAGGTTGCCATTCCCATTGCCATGGCCATGGCCGTTGCCGTTATGGCGGCCGTTGCCGGGAGCGGCGCCGAGCTGCGCCCCCCACCGCACGAGCCCGACCGCGGTCGCGAACGAGGGCCCGCTGACGCGATCGGAGAGCCCGCCGAAGCCCGCGGGCAGCCCCAACCGGACGGAGGAGTCGAAGACCCCCTGCGCGGCGTCGATGGTCCCCAGCAGGCGAGCGCCGCCTCCGGTCACCACCACCCCGGCGGGGAGCAGCCCATCGTAGCCACTCTTTCTCACCTCCTCCCGAGCCATCTGAAAGATCTCGCGCACGCGCGGGCCGATGATCTCGGCCAGGAAGCGGCGGGGCACCTCCTGGACGCGCTCGCCGCCCACCTCGCGGACCTCGATCCGCTCCTCGCCGGGGATCACCTCAGCCAGGGTGTGGCCGTAGTTGAGCTTGAGCGTCTCGGCCTCGGTGAGCGTCGTGCGGAGCCCGATCGCGATATCGCTGGTGACGTGGTTGCCGCCGACCGCGAGGACGGCCAGGTGCAGCCCCGAGCCCTCGCTGAAAACGACGACGTCGGTCGTGCCGGCGCCGATGTCGATGAGGCAGACTCCGAGTTCCATCTCGTTGGAGCTGAGCACCGCCAGGCCCGAGGCGAGGCCCTGGCCGACGACGTCGTCGACGTCGAAGCCGGCCTGGTGGACGCACTTGATGACGTTCTGGATCGAGGTCTGGGCGCCGGTGACGATGTGGGTCTCCACCTCGAGCCGGGTCCCGGTCATCCCCATCGCCTCCTTGACCCCGTCCTGGCCGTCGACGGTGAAGGTGCGCGGAATGACGTGGACCACCTCGCGGTCGCTTGGAACGCTGACCGCCCGGGAGGCGTCGACCACGCGTTCGACGTCGTCGGGCCCGATCTCGTGGCTGTCCCGGGAGACCGCGATCACCCCCCGGCTGTTCTGGGAGCTGAGGTGCGGTCCCGCCAGCGAGACGACGACCGAGTCGAAACGGACGCCGGCCATCCGCTCGGCCGCCTGCGCGGCGGCTGTGATGGAGCCGACAGTCTTCTCGATGTTGACGACGACACCTCTACGGAGCCCTTCGGTGGGTGCCTCGCCGACGCCGATGATGTTGATGTTTCCGAATTCGTCGGCCTCGCCCACGACCGTGGCCACCTTGCTGGTGCCCAGGTCGAGACCGACGACACGCTTCCGCCTCGTCAAAGGGTGTGCTGCGTTGCCTCCTGTGGATGGAGTGTGGTGGGGCGGGCGACGGCATTATAGCCGAGGGTTTGCGGACTCTCGACAAACGGTTTGTGGGCCCAGCGGTGTCTCGACCGAGTGCGCGATCATTGGTTCTACCGACCATGTCCGAAAATGCACCGCCCCGGGGACGCTTCGCCGTGGCCATGGCAACGCTGCCCGCCTGGCTCCGCCCCCTCTCGGCGACCGCTGGTCC
>DIZV01000075.1:0-4397 GCA_002427995.1 Chloroflexi bacterium UBA6019 | reverse complement strand
TCCTCACGCGCGGGACGAGCCTGGCGACAGCCGAGATCCTGCCCGTCCTCGCCGGAGCCTGGCTGCTCTCCGACCTCGTCGCCGTCCTTGTCACCGGGCTGGCGATTGGGAGCCTCGTCGCCGTCGCCCTGGTCGGGGGCGATGGTCCCCTGGAGACGCTGGCGGACGTGCTGACGATCGCCCTCGTCGCCGCCGTCGGCAGGGCGGCGGCGGTCTACGGGGCGGCGGCCCAGACGGCCGCCGCGAGGGCCCACCTGATGGCCCGAGTCGCCCGGATCGCGACCTCCGCCGACTCGCTCCAGCAGATCCTCGACCGGATCCTCGAGGAGATGGCTGGGGAGGGGCTGCGGGGCGGACTGATCGGCCTGATCAACGAGCGGAACGAGATCTATCCCGCCGCGGCGGAGGGTGACATCGACGAGGCGGTCTGGAATTCCCGACTGCCCCTCGGCAGCGGGATCATGGGGAAGGCGGCGGCCGAAGGCCGTTCGATCCTGGTCGGCGACCTCGACCATCCCGACCCGGAGCTGCAGCCCGCCCACCGGGCGCTCGGCTCCAACGCGCGGATCAAGAGCCTGGTCGTGGTGCCGCTGCTGGCCGCCGGCAAGGTGGTCGGTGTTCTCGAGCTCGATTCCGTCCGGATCGACCGCTTCGACGCCGACGACCTGAGCCTCCTGGAGCAGATCGCGCTCGCCGTCTCCGACGCGGTTCAACGGGAGGGGGCTTTGCAACTCGCCGACGAGCTGGTCAAGCGCCGGGTCGAGGAGCTCAGCACCCTGCTCGAGGCGGCTCGATCGCTGGCCGCCTCCCTCGATCCGGACCTCGTGCAATCGGCCGTCGTGCTGACTGTCGCCCGGGCTCTCCAGGCGGAGGGGGGCCGGGCGGCCCTGATCCGGATCGAGGACGGGCGCCTGACCTCGATCTCCGACCATGAGGGAGGCACGGCGCGGACGCGCCCGCTCGATTTCCCGGTCGCCTTCGCCCCGGCCGAGATGTTGCAGGCGATCGACTCCGGCCACGCCGTCGGCTGCTCGCGCAAGCAGCTCAAGCCGAGTCTGGCGGCGGTCTTCGGCCCAGCGGCGCGGAGCTTCGCCTGGGCGCCCGTCCGCTTCGGCGGCAAGCTTTACGGCGTCGTGACCGCGACCTCCGAGCGCTCTCTCTTCGAGTGGCCGGCCCTGCGGCTGCTGGAGGGCGTGGCCGACCTCGCCGGCCTTGCCGTCGGCAACGCCGAGCGGCTCCGCCTGGAGCTCGTGCGGACAGCCGAGCTGGAGGCGCACGCGCACCGGATGGCTGAGCTGGAGAAGGTCAAATCGGACTTCCTGAAGGTCGCGTCGCACGAGCTGCGAGGACCGCTGGCGATCCTCAAAGGCTACGTGTCGATGCTCTCCGACGGGTCCCTGACCCTTGACGACCCGAGCACTCCGAACGTGTTCGCGGTGATCCAGGCCAAGCTCCAGGAGGTCAGCGACCTGGTCGAGCAGATGCTGGAGACCGCCCGCCTGGAGGACAGCCGGCTCCAGCTCAGCCTCGAGCGCGAGGACCTCCGCGACGTGCTCGCCGAAGCGGTCGAGCGGGTCCGGCCGCTGGCCGCCGCCACCCACCGGATCGAAGTCGCTGCCGGTCCCGAACCGGTGACGGTGGAGGTGGACCGTGGCCGGCTGTTGACGATCCTGACCAACCTGATCGAGAACGCGATCAAGTACTCGCCGGCGGGCGGTCCGGTCAAGGTTGGCATCGGCGTCAGGGACGGGATGGCGGAGGTCACCGTCAGGGACAAGGGGCTGGGCATCGCGGCGGCCGACCTCCCTCGCCTCTTCAGCCGCTTCGGCCGGATCGTCACCGCGGACAACAGCAACATCCCCGGCACCGGCCTCGGCCTCTACTTCGCCCGCGAGCTGGCGCGGATGCAGGGCGGCGAAATCACGGTGCGTTCGCAAGAAGGTGCCGGCAGCGCCTTCACGATCTCACTTCCCCTGGCCGGCGAGCGCCTTGGCGGAGGAGTCCGGAGCGTCGCCGGCCCGGGCTAAACGTAGTGGCGGCGGATGCTCGCCGCGTTGTTGAAGATGCGGACGCCGAACGCGACGATGGCGGCGATCGAGAGGTCGACCCCGATCTTGTCGCCGACGAAGGTGAGGCCGCCCGCCAGGGCCATGTTGGTCACGAGGCCGGTCAGGAAGACGCGCGGCTCGTAGGTGCCCGCGATGTATGCCCTGAAGGCGCCGAAGATGGAATCGAGCGCGGCGAGCAGTGCGACCGCCGTGTAGCGCGCGTAGCCGATCGGGATCGTCACCGGCGAGAGGAGGCCGAGCAGGAGCCCGATCGCGGCGCAGACGACCGCAACGACGATCACCTGCATGGGGCCACCGGGAGAGCCGGGGAGGGCACGACCGCGCCGGGCGACGGGCGGGGTGAGGCCGCCGGCGACGGCTTGTCGCCCTTGAACTTGACCGCGGGCTGCTGCACGTCCTCGAGGTTGATGTACTCGACCCGGGCCGGGTTGGCCACCTCGGGGTCGGAGGCGGCGATCGATTTCAGGGCCGAGAGCTTGGCGGAAAGGGAGGCAAACTCCTCCTGGGTCAGCACGCGGCCGAAATAGATCGTCACACCCTTACTGGTGACGAGGCTCAGGGAGCCGACGCAGTCGAGCTGGAAGAAGCTGACGGTCTGCCCGTAGACGGCCGGAAAGGCTGCCTGGACACGGATCAGCGCGGCCAGCAACTGTGCGTCGAGGGGCCGCGAGCCGACCTTCGGCTCAGAGCGGCCCCCGCCCTGGACCAGGGGAAGGGAGCCCGGAGCCGAGACCTCGGCGAGTGCCCGGCCCTGATCGTTGAGGTAGACCGGCGTCCCAGCGGGGCCGTTCCGGTAGACGGCAACCGGAGCCCACTCGGCGATCGAGATCGCCACGCGGTCCGGCAGGAGGGGCTGGACCGAGGCCGTCCGGACCCAGGGCAGCCGTTCCAGTCCCCGCCGGATGCTGTCGCCGTCGACGACGAGGACCGACGTCCGCCGGGTCAGACCGGCCGCCTGGATCACCTGGTCGCGGCTCAGGTGGGCGAGGCCGGTCACGGTGACCAGGCGGACTGTCGTCGCGTCTCCCCGCAGGGCCCAGCCCAGGAGGAAGACCTCCGCGCCGGCGAGGAGCACGGCGAGCGCCCGCCACCAGAAGCCCTCGACCGACCGGCGAGGCCGGCTCCGGCGGGCCTGGCGCCGCCCGTCCGGTGACTCCGGAGCCTCGGGCGCGGCCGAGCTGCGGCGGCGCGAAGTGGTCTGGCTGAGGTCCCGGCCGGTGCTGTTGAAAGCGTGCCGCCGCCCAGCCTGCACGACTCAGCCGCCCTCGCCGCCGCCAATCACCCGGAGCCGGGCGTGGCGGACCAGCCGGTCGCACAGCTCGTCGAACTCGATCCCGGCGGCGCGGGCGGCGTCGGGGAGGAGCGAGAGTGCGGTCAGACCGGGAACCGTGTTGACCTCCAGGACCCAGGGCGTGCCGGCATCGTCGACGATCAGGTCGACCCTGGCCATGCCTTCGCAGCGGAGGGTCCGGAAGGCGAGCTCGGCCGCGGCCGCGGCGGCTTGGCGGGCCGGCTCCGGGATCCGCGCGGGGATGATGTGGTGGCTCTTGCCGGCGGTGTACTTGGCGTCGTAGTCGTAGACCGGGTTCTCGCTCACGATCTCGAGTGTCGGAAGGACCAGGAGCTCGGGGGTGGCGAGGATCCCGACGGTTATCTCCACCCCGGTCACGAAGCGCTGGACCAGGACCCGGTCGTCGTAGCGGCCGGCCAGGACCAGCCCGTCGGCGACCTCCTCCTCACTGCGGGCGATGGTCAGGCCCACAGTCGAGCCCTGGCGAGTCGGCTTGATCACCAGCGGCAGACCCAGCCCCTCAACCAGGCGGGCGGGCAGATCGCCGGTGATCCCTTCCCGCGCCTCGTGCTCCTGGTAGGCGGGGATTGCCAGGCCGGCCTGCTCGAGGACCCGGTTGGACATCGCCTTGTCGATGCAGAGAGCGCTGGAGAGCACGCCGCAGCCGGTGTAGGGCAGCCCCAGCAGCTCGCAGAGGCCCTGGACGGTGCCGTCCTCGCCGAGCGGCCCGTGGAGGGCGATGAAGACGCAGTCGAAGCCACCCGCCACAAGGGCGTTGGCGGTCTGGCGGTCGAAATCGAAGGGAGTCACGGCGTGGCCGCGCCGCGCGAGCGCCGCCTCGACCTGGGCGCCGGAGTTGAGCGAGACATCCCGCTCCGACGAGGTGCCGCCCTTGAGGACCGCGACCTTCACCGGCCGATCATCTCCACTTCCGGCTCCAACGTCACGCCGAACCTTTCGGCTACGGCGTCCCGCGCCCGGTCGATCAGGCGCCGCACATCGGCCGCCGTCGCCCCGCCGGTGTTCTCGATGAAGTT
>DIZV01000156.1:13552-13680 GCA_002427995.1 Chloroflexi bacterium UBA6019 | reverse complement strand
CTCGAGCCCGACCGCCGCGGGCCCTATTCAGGCGCCTTCGGCTACGTCGGCTTCGGCGGCAACCTGGACCTCGCGATCACGCTCCGGACGGTGGTCATCGCGGGGGGGGAGGCCTTCGTCCAGGCCGG
>DIZV01000156.1:11001-13203 GCA_002427995.1 Chloroflexi bacterium UBA6019 | reverse complement strand
TCGCTGCCGATCCTCGGCGTCTGCCTCGGCCACCAGTGCCTCGGCCAGGCCTTCGGCGGCCTCGTCGTCAGGCACCGGCCGATGCATGGGATGACGAGCTGGGTCCACCACGACGGCCGGCCACCCTTCACCGGCCTCCCGGTTCCCTTCGAGGCCACCCGATACCATTCGCTGGTGGTCGAACGCGAGTCGATTCCGCGCGAGCTCGAGGTCTCCGCCTGGACCCACGACGGGGTCGTGATGGGCCTGCGGCACCGCGACCACCGCACCTACGGGGTCCAGTTCCACCCCGAGTCGATCCTCACCGTCGAGGGCAAGCGGCTGCTCTTGAATTTCCTCCGCCTGGTCCCGGGATGATCGAGGCGATCGGCAAGCTGGTCAAGGGCCAGCACCTGACCGAGGCGGAGGCGGGCGCCGCGATGGAGACGATCCTGGCCGGGGACGCCACCCCCGTCCAGATCGCCGGTTTTGTGATCGCGCTCCGGATCAAGGGCGAGACGGCGGAGGAGATCGCGGGGCTGGCGCGGGCGGCGCGCGCCAACGCGACCCCCCTCGACGTCGACGGCAGCAACCTGCTCGACACGTGCGGCACCGGCGGCGATGCGCTCGGCACCTTCAACATCTCGACTCTCTCGGCGATCGTCGCCGCCGCCTGCGGCGCCCGGGTCGCCAAGCACGGCAACCGCGCCGCCTCCTCGCAGTGCGGCAGCGCCGACGTGCTGGAGGCGCTCGGGGTCAGGATCGACACCCCGCCCGAGGAGGTCGGCCGCTGCCTCGACGAGGCGGGAATCGCGTTCCTCTTCGCCCCCCTCTACCACCAGGGCTTCCGCTACGCCCAGGTACCCCGGCGCGAGCTCGGGGTGCGGACCGTCTTCAACGTCCTGGGGCCGCTCTGCAACCCGGCCGGCGCGCGCCGGCAGGCGCTCGGCGTGGCCGACGCGGCGCTGGCGGGCCGGATGGCGGAGGTGCTGGTCCGCCTCGGGGTCGAGCACGCGCTGGTCTTCCACGGCGCCGACGGGATGGACGAATTGACGACCACCGGGCCCTCGCGGGTGATCGAGGTGGAGGATGGGCGCCAGCACGAGTACCTCCTCGAGCCGCCCGAGCTGGGCCTGGCGATCGCCCCTCTGGAGGCGATGCGCGGCGGCGGGCCGGAGGAGAACGCGGCCATCGCGCGCGAGGTGCTGGGCGGCGCCAAGGGGCCACGCCGTGACGTTGTGCTGCTGAACTCCGCCGCGGCGCTCCGCGCAGCCGGCCTGGCGGCCGATTTCAAAGAGGGCATCGGCCTGGCCGGCGAGGCGATCGACTCGGGCCGGGCGGGGGAGGTGCTGGCAAGGTGGGTGAAAGTCTCACAGGCCGTCCTCACCTAAAAGCGACCATCCTCGACGAGATCGTCGCGGAGACGCGTCTCGAGGTGGCGGAGCGGCGCGCCCGCACGCCCCAGGCCAAGGTCGAGCGGCAGGCCCAGGCGGCCCCCTCGCCGCGCGACTTCAAGGCGGCGCTGCAGCGGCCCGAGCTGGCCGTGATCGCCGAGATGAAGGCCAAGTCGCCGAGCGCGGGCCAGCTGGTGGAGGCCGGCTACCGGCCCTCGACGATTGCCGAGACCTACGCCCAGGCCGGCGCGGCCGCGCTCTCGGTGCTGACCCAGCACAGCCGTTTCGGAGGCGCGCCCGAGCACCTCGCGCTGGCCCGGCAGGCGGTCCGGATTCCGGTCCTCCGGAAGGACTTCGTGACCGACCCCTACCAGGTCTTCGAGGCCCGGGCCTATGGCGCCGACGCCGTGCTGCTGATCGTCGCCGCGCTCGAGGAGGGGCTGCTCCGCGAGCTGCTCGCCCTGGTCCACCGGCTCGGGATGACGGGGCTGGTCGAGATCCACACCACCCGCGAGCTCGACATCGCGATCGGGGTGGGGGCGGACGTGATCGGGATCAACCATCGCAACCTGAAGACGCTGACGGTCGACACCGGGCTCACCGCCCGGCTCCGGCCGCGGGTGCCGTCGGGCACGGTGCTGGTGGCCGAGAGCGGGATCCGGGACGCCGGCGATGCGCGCCGGATGCGAGCTGTGGGGGCGGACGCCGTCCTCGTCGGCGAGGCGCTGATGCGCGCGGCCGACCCGCGCACGCTGATCAGAGAGATGACGAGGGTGGAGAGGGAGTGACGGGACGCTTCATGCGCAGGCATCGCGGAATGCCCCTCCGG
>DIZV01000156.1:1395-10864 GCA_002427995.1 Chloroflexi bacterium UBA6019 | reverse complement strand
TCCCCACCCTGTGGGGAGGCAAGACCTCTCGGTGGGCGGCATGAGCGACCAGCAACAGCCGACCCTCGTCAAGATCTGCGGCATCTGCGATGTCGAGTCGGCGCTGGCCGCCGTCGACGCGGGGGCCGACCTGCTCGGGTTTCACTTCTGCGATTCCCGGCGCCGGATCACCCCCGACGACGCGGTCAAGATCCTCGACGAGCTGCCCGAAGGGCCCGCCCTGGTCGGCGTCTTCATCGACCAGTCGCCGCTCGAGGTGAGGTCGATCGCCGAGTTCCTCGGGCTCGACATCGTCCAGCTCCACGGCAGCGAGAAGCCCGGCTTCCCGAGCGACCAGATCGTGATGAAGGCGCTCAAGGTGCGCGACGGCGTCATCCCCGACGCCGAGGGCTGGCCCGACCCGATCCTGCTCGACTCCTGGGCGGAGGATTCGCGCGGCGGCACCGGCCGGACCTGGGACTGGGAGCAGGCGGAGGCGCTGACGGTGACGCGCCAGGTGTTCATCGCCGGGGGTCTCAACCCGCTCAACGTCGGCTCGGTCGTCCGCCGCCTCCGCCCCTACGGCGTCGACGTCTCGAGCGGCGTCGAGTCGGAGCCGCGGGTCAAGGACCCGGCTCTCATCGGCGCTTTCATCGAAGCTGTGAAGCGCCAGTCGTGAGGGGCCGATTCGGGATCTACGGCGGCCAGTACGTGCCGGAGACGCTGATGTCGCCGCTGGCCGAGCTGGAGGCTGCCTGGACGGCGGCCAGGTCGGACCCCGGCTATGCCGCCGAGCTCGAGCGCCACCGCCGGACCTTCATCGGCCGGCCGACCCCGCTCTACTTCGCCGAGCGGCTCTCGGCCGAGCACGGCAACCGGATCCACTTGAAGCGCGAGGACCTCTGCCACACCGGCGCCCACAAGGTGAACAACGCGCTCGGCCAGGCGTTGCTCGCGATCCGGATGGGCAAGCGCCGGATCATCGCCGAGACCGGAGCCGGCCAGCACGGGGTGGCGACGGCGACGCTCTGCGCCCGCTTCGGGCTCGACTGCACCGTCTACATGGGGCGGGAGGACATGCGCCGGCAGGCGGTCAACGTGCAGCGGATGCGCCTCCTCGGCGCCGAGGTCGTCGAGGTCACGGCGGGGACCATGACGCTCAAGGACGCCACCTCGGAGGCGATCCGGGACTGGGTGACCAACGTCCGGACCACCCATTACATAATCGGCTCGGCGGTCGGCCCCCACCCCTACCCGGAGATGGTCCGAGACCTTCAACGGGTGATCGGCGACGAGGCCCGGGCGCAGTACCTGGCCGCGGAGGGGCGGCTGCCCGAGGTGGTGGTCGCCTGCGTCGGCGGCGGCTCCAACGCGATCGGCATCTTCACCGCCTTCGTCGGCGATGAGGACGTCCGCCTGGTCGGCGTCGAGGCGGGCGGCTCGGGCGTCGCCGGCGGCAAGCACGCGGCATCGCTGGTGGCGGGCCGCCCCGGGGTGCTCCATGGCGCGCTCTCCTACCTGCTCCAGGACGCGGACGGCCAGGTCCTCCCGACCCATTCGGTCTCGGCCGGGCTCGATTACCCGGGCGTCGGGCCGGAGCACTCCTTCCTCCGCGACGCCGAGCGGGCCGAGTACGTCGCCGTCGAGGACGGCCAGGCGGTCGCTGCGCTGCGGCTCTGCACCCGGCTCGAGGGGATCCTGCCGGCGCTCGAGCCGGCGCACGCGCTGCACCACGCCGGCACCCTGCCGGGCCGGGTGCTGGTCTGCCTCAGCGGCCGTGGCGACAAGGACCTGGACAACCTTGCTGCGGATTGAGAAGGGGGCCCTCGGCCTCATCCCCTACCTCATGGCCGGCCATCCCGACCGGGACCGCTCGCGCGCCGCGGCCCGCTCGCTGGCGGCGCTGCCGATCGCCGCGCTCGAGCTCGGCATCCCCTTCAGCGATCCGCTCGCCGACGGTCCGGTGATCCAGCGCGCCGGGCAGCAGGCGCTCGACGGCGGGATGACCGTCGCCGATTGCCTGGAGCTGGCCGCCGACGTCGCCGGGCGGGCGCCGGTGATCTTCATGTCCTACATCAACCCGATCCTGGCCTACGGCCCGGAGCGCTTCGCCGCGGACGCGGAGGCGGCGGGCGTCGCCGGGGTGATCGTCCCCGACCTGCCGCCGGAGGAGAGCGGGAGCGTCTCCGCCGCCTTCAAGGCGCACCGGCTGGCAAGCATCTTCCTGGTCGCCCCGACCAGCAGCGAGGAGCGGATCAAGCTGATCTGCGCCGCCTCCAGCGGCTTTGTCTACTGCGTCACCCTGACCGGGATCACCGGCGCCCGGGCGGAGCTGCCGCCCGACGTCGGCGAGCTGCTCGGCCGGGTCCGGGCGCGGACGCGGCTGCCGATCGCGGCCGGCTTCGGGATCTCCCGGCCCGAGCACCTCGGCACGCTCCGGGGCGCTGCCGATGCCGCCGTCGTCGGCAGCGCGGTCGTCCACGAGCTGGCGGAGGGCCGCGACCCCGCCCGCCTCGTGAGGGAGCTGCTGGCCGCGTGCCGGTGAGGGGGATCCGCGGCGCCACCACCGCGACCGCGAACAGCGCGGAGGCGATCGTCGAGGCGACGGCCGAGCTGCTCGCCGAGCTGATCGGTCTCAACGGCGTCGACCGGGAGGAGGTCGCCTTCGCCTACTTCACGACGACGCTCGACCTCGACGCCGAGTTCCCGGCGCTGGCCGCGCGGCGGATGGGCTGGACCGGGGTGCCGCTGCTCTGCGGCAACGACATGGTCGTGCCCGGCCCCAATCCCCGCTCGGTCGCGAGGTGCATCCGTATCCTTCTCCTCTACAACACCGACCGAGCCCAATCCGAGATGAGGTCCGCCTACCTGCGTGGGGCGCAGGCGATCCGGGCGGACCTCGACCGAACTGCCGGGGAGCTGAACATCCTGTGATCATCGTCATGTCCCACCAGGCGACGCCGGCGCAGGTCGACGTCGTCGTCGAGAAGATCGGCGAGCTCGGGCTGACACCGGAGCTCTCGCGCGGCGAGGACCGCTCCATCATCGGGGTCATCGGGGGCAACGCCTTCGCCTACCGCGAGGCCTTCGCGCACCTGCCCGGGATCCAGGAGATCGTCCAGATCACCAAGCCCTACAAGCTCGCCAGCCGGGAGTGGCAGACGCGCGACACCGTCATCGACGTCGGCGGAGTCAAGATCGGCGGGGAGGAGGTCGTGATGATGGCCGGCCCCTGCTCGGTCGAGGGCGTCGAAATGCTGATGGAGACCGCCCGCCACGTCGCCGCCCACGGGGCCAAGATCCTCCGCGGCGGCGCCTTCAAGCCGCGGACCTCGCCCTACTCCTTCCAGGGCCTGGGCGAGGAGGGGCTCAAGATGCTCGCCCGCGCTCGCGAGGAGACCGGCCTCAAGGTGATCACCGAGGTCGTCACCCCGGGCGACGTGGAGCTGGTCGCGCGCTACGCCGACATCCTCCAGATCGGCACCCGGAACATGCAGAACTACGCCCTCCTCCAGGAGGCGGGCCGCGTCGGGCACCCGGTGCTGCTGAAGCGGGGGATGTCGTCGACGATCGAGGAGTGGCTGCTCGCGGCCGAGTATCTGCTCTCGCAGGGGAACCGCAATGTGATGCTCTGCGAGCGCGGCATCCGCACCTTCGAGACCTCGACCCGCTTCACGCTCGACATCAACGCGGTGCCGCTGGTCCGCGAGCTCTCGCACCTGCCCGTGATCGTCGACCCCTCGCAGGGAACGGGCCGCTGGTCGCTCGTCTCGCCGATGTCCCTGGCGGCGGTCGCGGCCGGCGCCAACGGGCTCATCGTGGAGGTCCATCCCCACCCCGACGACGCACTCTCCGACGGCGCCCAGTCGCTCGACTTCGCCACCTTCGACCGCCTGGCGGCCGACCTGAAGCGCCTGGCCGGGGCGCTCTCCGCCACCCCCGCCCAGAACTAGGCGGGGCAGGTGCGCCTCGGCGTCGTCGGCCTCGGCCTGATGGGCGCCTCCTTCGCGGAGGCGCTCCACCGCAGCCGGCCCGAGATCGAGATCGTCGGGGTCGACTCCAACCCGGCCACGCTGGCCACCGCCCTCGAGCGGGGCCTGATCCGCGCGCCCGGCGTCGAGGGGGCGGACGTGCTCATGCTGGCCGTCCCGCCGCTGGCCATCCGCGACCTGCTGCCGGGTCTGCCGCGCGACGTCCTGGTCACCGACATGGCCTCGACCAAAGCCAAGATCACGGTCTGGGCGGCGGAGGCGGGCCTCGACTTCGTCGGAGGCCACCCGATGTGCGGCCGGGAGACCTCGGGCATCGATGCCGCCGACCCCGACCTCTTCGAGGGTGCCCCCTGGGTCCTGACCCGGCTTGATTCGCGGGTGGACGACCTGGTCCGGGCGGTCGGCTCCCACCCGGTCGTGATGGACCCCGAGCGGCACGACCGGCTGGTCGCCGCCGTCAGCCACGCCGCCTTCGCCCTCTCCGCCGCCTACACGCTCGCGGTCGCCGACTCCCGCGACTGGCCGGAGATGGCCGGGGTGGCGGCGGGCGGCTTCCGCGACATGACCCGGCTGGCCGCCGGCAGCTCCGAGATGTACACCGGGATCGCCCTCACCAACGGTGAGAACCTGGCCGAGTGGCTGCGCCTCGTGGAAGCCCAGCTGGCGAAGCTGCGCCGCCACGTCGAGGCCGGCGATCCCCGGCTGGTGGAGCTCTTCGAGGACGCTCGCGCGAAGCGGGAGCGGTGGCTCGGGGAACGGGGCGCAGGGCAGTGCTAGCGACGGTTCGGCCTCCCGCCGAGCTGCGCGGGTCAGTCCAGGTTCCGGGCGACAAGTCGATCTCGCACCGAGCCCTGATCCTGAACGCCGTCGCCGCCGGGAACGCGCGGATCGAGAACCTCGCCTCCGGCGCCGACGTCGCCAGCACGGCCGCCTGCCTCCGGGAGCTCGGGGTGGAGGTGACCGACCAGGGCGTCGCCGGGGTCGGCCTGCACGGACTCAGGGCGCCGCACGGGCCGCTCGACTGCGGCAACTCGGGCACCACGATGCGGCTCCTCGCCGGGCTTCTCGCCGGGCAGCCCTTCGAGACGACCCTGGTCGGCGACGAGTCGCTCAGCCGGCGGCCGATGGACCGGGTCGCGCTGCCGCTGGCCCAGATGGGCGCTCATGCCGAGCTCCACCCGCTCCGGGTCGGCGGAGGAAAGCTGCGCGGCGCCGTCCATGAGATGGCCACCTCGAGCGCGCAGGTGAAGTCGGCGCTGCTCCTCGCCGGCATCCAGGCCGAGGGCACGACCCGGGTCACCGAGCCGGTCCGCAGCCGCGACCACACCGAGCGGATGCTGGCCGCGATGGCGGCCCCGGTCAGGGTCGACGGCAACTCGGTCGAGGTGCGGCGCGCCGACCGCCTCGACCCGCTCAGCCTCCGGGTCCCGGGCGACCTCAGCTCGGCGGCCTTCTGGATCGTGGCGGCGGCCTTCCATCCGCGGGCCCAGGTCGCGCTGCCCGACGTCGGGATCAACCCGACCCGGGCCGGCATCCTCCGCCTCCTGCCGGTCGCCCGGATCAAGGAGGGCAAGCAGGGCGGCGAACCGACCGCGACCCTCCACGCCGCGACGCTGCGCGGCCTGCGGCCCTGGGCCTGGTCGGACCGGCTCAGCGCCGAGCTGATCGACGAGCTGCCGGTGCTCGCGGTCGCCGCCACCCAGCTTGCCGGCCGGACGGTGATCGGCGGCGCGGCGGAGCTCCGGGTGAAGGAGTCGGACCGGATCGCCGCCATGACCGCCGGCCTCCAGGCGATGGGCGCCCGGATCGAGGAGCGCGAGGATGGCTGGGAGATCGAGGGCCCGGTCCGGCTGCGGGGGGCGCGGGTGGACTCGGCGGGCGACCACCGGGTCGCGATGGCGCTCGCCGTCGCCGGGCTGCTGGCCGAGGGCGAGACCGAGATCGAGGGCGCGGAGTGCGTCGCCATCTCCTACCCCGGCTTCTGGGACGACCTCGAATCTCTCTCCGGAACGGGCGACGCGTGATCGCGGTCCTCGGCGGCGGCGTGCTGGGCGCCTCGGTGGCGCTCTTCCTGGCCCGGGCGGGGCGGCGGGATGTCGCGGTCTTCGACCCGCTCCGCCCGGGCCCGAGCACGGAGCGGGCGATGGGCGGGTTTCGCACCCAGCACGGCAGCGCGCTCAACGTCGCCCTCGCGCTCCATTCGCGCCCGTTCTTCACCGCCCGGGCCGAGCGGGTCCGCTTCCAGCCGGAGGGCTACCTCTACCTGGCCGAAGACGAGGCGGTCGCGGCCGAGCTGGCCGCGAGGGCGGAGTTCCAGTGCGGCCTCGGCCTGCCGATCGAGCATCCCGAGCCGGAGTCGAAGGTGCCCTTCCTGGTCGGCGACGGGTACCTGGCAACCAACTTCTGCGCGCTCGACGGGCTCTACGTGCCGCCGCTGGTCCACCGGGTCCTGATCGAGGAGGCGGAGGCCGCCGGGGCCACCTTCCGCTGGGGCGAGGAGGCGCCCGCCGGCGTCGCCGAGACCGCCGAGGCAGTCGTCATCGCGGCCGGGAACTGGTCGCCGGAGGTGGGTCGCACTCTCGGCGTCGAGCTCGCGGTGACACCCCTGGAGCGGGGGATCTTCAAGGTCGGGCCCTTCGACTGGCTGAGCGGCCCGGTGCCGATGACGCTCGAAGCGGGCTCCGGCTACCACTTCCGAGAGCGCGACGGGCAGCTCTGGCTGATGGGCCCGGGCGACCAGGATTCCTGGGGCCATTTCCGCGCCTGGCTCGAGCGCCGGGTCCCGCGGGCGGCCGTGCCCGAGCCGGCGGGCCACTGGACGGGCCGCTACGAGGTCACCTTCGACCACCACGCCCTGGTCGGGGCGACCGAGCGTCCCGGCGTCTGGGCCTGCTGCGGCTTCAGCGGCCACGGCGTGATGCAGTCGCCGGCGGTCGGCGAGGCGCTGGCGGCGATGATCCTGGGGGAGACGCCGCCGCTCGACATTGGCGCCCTGACGCCGCTCCGGAGAGAACCGCTGATCGACCGGACGCAGCTCTAGTGCCCGGCGTCTTCGACGAGCACGTGCTCTGCGTCAGGCGCGACGAGGTCTTTCCCGACGGCGCCTGGCACGGCTTTGTCAGCGAGGGGTTGGAGCGCTACCAGCAGGTGATCCGCGAAGGGTCCTTCTTCATGCCCCGCTCGGAGGTGGAGGATGACCCGGCCTACCAGCAGGTGATTCCCTACATCGTCTTCCGCCACGGCGACCGCTACCTCCTGACGCGGCGCCTCAAGGCCTCCTCCGAGAAGCGACTGCGGCAGCTTTACTCGCTCGGAGTCGGCGGCCACATCAACCCCGGCGACGTCGACCACGGCGACCCGGTGATGGACGGGCTCCGGCGCGAGTTCGAGGAGGAGGTCGAGTACGCGGGGGAGGTGAACGCGACCCTGCTGGGGCTGATCAACGACGACTCCTCGCCGGTCTCGCGCGTCCACCTGGCACTCGCCTTCCTGGTCGAGGGCTCCTCGCCCGAGATCCGGATCCGGGAGACCGACAAGCTCGCCGGCGAGCTGTTGACGCTGGAGGAGATGCGGATCTACTACCTGGAGATGGAGAGCTGGTCGCAGATCGTCTTCGACCGGCTCGCCGGCAGCAACCACTAGCTCACGAAGACCTCGGTCCGGGGCGCCATCGGTGGCGCAGCTACTAGACTCCGGGTGTCGAATGAACACCCTGCTGCCGCTCTCCTCGAGCGTCGTCAGCTTCGTCTTCGCTGCCCTCGTCTTCGACCAGTGGCGGCAGCGGCGGCAGAGCTTCCAGCTGGCCTGGACGGTGGGACTGCTCTTCTACGGCGTGAGTGCGGGGACCGAGTTCATCGGGTCCGCCTTCGGCTGGAGCGAGCCGCTCTACCGGGCCTGGTACCTGGTCGGCGCCTTCTACGTCGCCGCCTACCTCGGCCTGGGTACGATCTACCTCCTGGCGAAGACGGCCTTCGGATACTTCGCCGGCGTCACGGTGGTGCTCGGCGGGCTGCTGAGCCTCGCCTTCACCCGGCTCTACCCGGGGTCGGGCAGCGTCGGCCGGATCGCCTTTGCGGTCGCCGCCGCCGGCGGCCTGGCGATCATCCTGGCGACCGCGGTCCGGCGGGAGTGGGCGCCGCACCTGGCGCTCGCGGTCCTGGTCATCGGCTCGCTCGCCGCCGCCTACCTCGTGCTCGGCGCGCCGCTGGCCGCGCCGGGCTGGGTGCTCGACCCTCACACCCAGGTGCCGGTGGGCTCCGCCTTCCCCGGCTATGTGCGGGTGCTGACCGGGCCCTTCAACATCGCGGGCGCCCTCTGCCTGACCTTCGGCGCGGCGTTCTCGGCCTATGTCTACATGCCGAAGCGCAAGCTGCTCGCGGTCGGGCTGGTGCGGACGCCGGTGCTGGCCCAGGGGTGGTACTTCGTCGCCGTGGTCGTGAACTTCTTCGCCTCGCTGCCGGGCGCGGTCGTCGCCCTTCTCGCCGGCCGGCTGAACTCCCGGGTGCCAGCGACGATCCTGATCGCGCTGGGCGGGTTCATCCCCGGCGTGACGAGCGGCCTCAACCGCTTCGGGATCACCTGGTCCTTCTTCCTCGGCGAGCTGCTCGGGGTGCTGCTGATCTTCGCCGGCTTCCTCGTCTCGGAGGAAGTCTTCGCGAATCTGCGCCTGCCCGCCCGCGGGGTGATCTGGCGCCGCGACCGGCCCGCGAAGGTGGAGGTGGCCGGCTAGGTTCGCGCCTCGGAGATCAGCGGCGCCTCGTCGCGGTGTTCGGCCTCGTGGCCGTGGGCGGCGCCGTGCTGGCTCGCGCTCCGGACCTCGATCCGCGCCTCGGGGTCCGACCCGAGACTGACCACCTCCGCCGCGTCCGTCGACAGCTCTCGAGAGTCGGTCGTGAACGCCCCCTCGAGCTCGCCCTGGCGGAGCATGAGGACGCCGCCCCCCGCGATCGACTTGATCGCGATGGTGCCGCTGAAGCGTCGCTCCTTGAGGAAGGCCACGAGTCCCTCGAGGTTGACCCAGGAGGCGTACATCTCGGGATAGGTCGGCGCCCCCGAGGCGAGGTGGTGAAGGCTGTCGACCAGCTCCGCCTGGAGCTCGACGACGTCGATCACGGCCTCCCCGGAGTCAAGCCGGTTGCGGGCGCTGGTTTCAGCCCCCTCGTCCTGGCGCAGCTCGTCGCGCTCCCGCCAGAGGCAGTCGATCATCTTCCCGTTGCGGAAGAGGAGGATGCCGTTGACCCCCGAACCGAGGATCCGGACGTAGCCCGAATAACCGCCCTGCCCGAGGGTGGAAACGAGCCGGTCGTAAGCCACGAAGCGGGCGCTCAGTGACTGGTAGAGGGGGGTGCCGGTCGGAACCAGGAGGGCGTCCTCGCCCGAGTCGTGCGGTCGCTTCTTCAAATCCGCCATCTCAGCCATGGGCACCAGTCAGACACAGGCGGGAGGTGGATTGCAAGCCGCGCAGCCGCCCGGCCCTTCGGGCGGGGCCTAGGTTCGCG
>DIZV01000156.1:0-1283 GCA_002427995.1 Chloroflexi bacterium UBA6019 | reverse complement strand
CGGGCGTAGAAGTTCAGCTGGAGGGCGCCCCCGCTGGTCTGCGTCCGAGCCGGTTGAAGTCCGGGCTGGGAAGGATCCAGGCGGTCCGGATGCCGGTCCGGCCGAGCAGCAGGAGGGCGTAGATGAAGCCGGGGTGGTCGATCGGCTTCCCGTCCGGGAACTGCACGTGGACCCGGAAGTAGCCGTCGGCGCCGACCTCGGTGCGGCTCTTGACCTGGACGTAGGCGGCGCCCATATGGCCCTTCCGCCCGACCTCGAGGTCGCGATGGTCGTCGTCGGTCTCGGGCCGGTAGAACTCGAGCTCGCCGTCGCTGGTGAGCGACGCGATGGCGGCCAGCAGCTGCTCACCGGCGCGGCCGACCTGGGTGTCGCTGAGGGCCATGTCGTTTTGGCGCATCCTAAGCGTCCGCTGGCGGGAAAGGGACCGCCGCGGTGCTACGAGATCGAGTGGGCGGAGCAGCCCCTCCCCTCCCCGCCTGCGGCGAGGAGGACCTCCCCATAAATGGGGAGGCAAGTTGCGCCAGTTGGGTGCGGGTCAGGCGCTGGAGGTCAGCTGCGGCTCGGGTGGCGGGTTGGCCGGCTCCACGCGGAGCCAGGGATTGAATTCCGCGGTATTCGCTAAAGCGAGTCCCAATAAGGAGGCCAGTTGTGGCCGTCCGTCGTCGCCATGATCATGTCTCCGGTCGCGGCGTTGAGGATTGCGACGCCGGCCGTGACGTTACGGAGCTTGGTGAGATGCCCCTGGATAGCTACCGCCCAGATTCGGGTTGTATCCGGTGGCCCCGGAACCGGGCCGCCCCTGTTGCCAGAGCGCTGCCGCCAGCCGGTCCAGGTCAACTCCTTCGCGTCAGCCCGCGTCACCTGAACGGCCCCGACGGCTCGTTCGCCAGCCGAAATCGCCGCGGACTTCGATGTCACCGGGCTACACGCCGTGATAAGGAGAAGGATCGCCGCTAATGTGCCGACCGCCCCGCGCACGACGCGACTTTAACCCTCGTCGCGGCCCTGGACGCGGGCCTTTATCGCCAGGGGTTGAAGTCCGCGGTCGGGGGGAGCGTCAGCACGGTCCCGTCGTCTCTCTTCACCAGCTGCCAGCCGCCCTCGTGGACCATCCAGTGATGGCGGTGGCAGAGGAGGACCAGGTTGTCGAGGTCGGTGGTGCCGCCCCTCGCCCAGTGCACGATGTGGTGGGCGTTCGTCCACGATGCCGGGCGGTCGCAGCCGGGGAAGCGGCAGCCCTTGTCGCGGGTCTTCAACGCTCGTGACCGGGAGCCGTTGACGAC
>DIZV01000130.1 GCA_002427995.1 Chloroflexi bacterium UBA6019 | reverse complement strand
GCCGCGTTGTAGTCCGCGCGGATGTGCTTGGAGCACATGACGCAGTAGGCGCCGCCATAGGCCTTGCGGGTGATCACGGTCAGCTTGGGAACCGTCGCCTCGCTGTAGGCGTAGAGGAGCTTGGAACCATGGCGGATGATGCCGCCGTACTCCTGGGCCGCCCCGGGCAGGAAGCCGGGGACGTCGACGAAGGTGACGAGCGGGAGGTTGAACGCGTCACAAAAGCGCACGAATCGGGCCGCCTTGGCCGAGGCGTCGATGTCGAGCGCCCCGGCCAGGACCCGGGGCTGGTTGGCAACGACGCCCACCGGGTACCCGTTGAGCCGCGCGAAGCCGATCACGATGTTCATCGCGAAGAGCGACTGGACCTCGAAGAAGTCGGCGTCGTCCACGACCATCCGGATCACGTCCTTGATGTCGTAAGCCTCCCGCGCGCTGTCGGGGATGACGGTGGCGAGGCGGGGATCGGCTCGCTCGGGGTCGTCGGTCGGCTGCCGGTAGGGCGGCGGTTCGTCGCAGCTGGAGGGGATGAAGGAGAGCAGCCGCCGCGCCTGCTGGAAGGATTCGTCCTCGTCCTGGGCCAGGAAGTGGCCGACGCCCGACTTCACGTTGTGGACCTCGGCTCCGCCGAGGGAGTCGAAGGTCACCTCCTCCCCCGTCGTCACCTTGATCACCTCGGGCCCGGTGATGAACATGTAGCCCACGTCGCGGACCATGAACACGAAGTCGGTCATCGCCGGCGAGTAGACGGCGCCACCCGTGCAGGGCCCGAGGATCAGGCTCAGTTGCGGGATCACGCCGGAGGCCTCGACGTTGCGCCAGAAGATCTCGGCGTAGCCGGCCAGCGAGACGACTCCCTCCTGGATCCGGGCGCCCCCGGAATCGTTGATGCCGATGAAGGGAACCCGGTTCTGGAGCGCGAGGTCCATCACCTTGCAGACCTTCTCGGCGAAGACCTCGCCGAGGGACCCGCCGAACACGGTCGCGTCATGGCTGAAGAGAAGAACGTCGCGGCCGTCGATCTTGGCGAAACCGGTCACCACCCCGTCGCCGGCGACCCGCCGGCGCTCGAGGCCAAAGTTGGTCGAGCGGTGCTTCGCGAAGGTGTCGAGCTCGGTGAAGCTGTTGCGGTCGACCAGCCGCTGGATCCGCTCCCGGGCCGTGAGCTTGCCCTTGCTGTGCTGCGCCTCGTACCCCTCGGCGTCGCCGTGGGCCGCCTCGTACTTGCGCTGGCGAAGCTGGTTGATCTTGAGCAGGTTGGGATCGATCGCCTTGGCCAAGCTTCTATCAGACCTCCTCGTGCGGCTGGTGCTCGCCGAAGACCGCGCGCAGGCGGTCGCAGCATTCGCCGATGGTGCAGTAGGCGGCGAGCGCCTCCCGCAGAGGCGGCAGCAGGTTGCCGGTGCCTCGCGCCTCTTCGGTGACGCGGTCGAGGCTCCGCTCGGCGACCAGGCTGTCGCGCCCGGCGCGGACGCGGCGGACCCGCTCGGCCTGCTCGCCCTCACCTCGGGACTCGATCCGCGTGATCTCGACCGGCTCCTCGGCACTGGCGGTGAACCGGTTCTGGCCCACAACGACGCGCTCGCCGCTCTCGACCCGCTTCTGGAAGCGATAGGCGCTCTCACCGATCCGGCGCTGCATCCAGCCCGACTCGATCGCGGCGACCGCCCCGCCCTGCTCGTCCACCGCGGCCATGGTGGCGAGCGCATCCTGCTCGATGCGGTCGGTGAGCCACTCGACGTAGTGCGAGCCACCGAGGGGATCCGGCACGGCCGGGACCCCGGTTTCATAACCGATCACCTGCTGGGTTCGGAGCGCCAGCTCGGCGGCCAATTGGGTCGGGAGCCCGAGCGCCTCGTCGAACCCGTTGGTATGCAGCGACTGGGTACCTCCGAGGACGGCGCTCAGCGCCTCGAGGGCGGTCCTGACCACGTTGACCAGGGGCTGCTGGGCGGTCAGCGTGACGCCGCCGGTCTGGGTGTGGAAGCGCAGCATCAGGGATCGCTCGTCCCGCGCACCGAACCGGTCCCGCATCAGCCTCGCCCACATCCGGCGGGCGGCCCGGAACTTCGCGGCCTCCTCGAAGAAGTCCATGTGGCAGGCGAAGAAGAAGCTGAGGCGCGGGCCGAAATCGTCGATCAGGAGCCCCGCCGCGAGCGCCGCCTCGACATACGCGATCGCGTCGGCGAGGGTGAAGGCGACCTCTTCCGCCGCCGTCGAGCCCGCCTCCCGGATGTGATAGCCGGAGATTGAGATCGTGTTCCAGTTGGGCAGCCGGTCCCGGCAGTAGGCGAAGACATCGGTCGTAAGCCGCATCGACGGCTGGGGCGGGAAGATGTAGGTGCCGCGAGCCGCGTACTCCTTCAGGATGTCGTTCTGGATCGTGCCGGTGAGTTTCTCGGGCGGCACGCCCTGCTTCTCCGCGACCAGCTCGTAGAGCACCAGCAGCAGGGCGGCGGTCGCGTTGATCGTCATCGACGTCGAAACCTCGGCGAGCGGGATGCCATCGAAGAGCGTTTCCATGTCGGCAAGGGAGTCGATCGCCACCCCCACCTTGCCCACCTCGCCCCGGGCCATCGGCGAGTCGGAGTCATAGCCGATCTGGGTTGGTAGATCGAAGGCGACCGAAAGTCCGGTCTGGCCCTGCGCCAAGAGGTACTTGTAGCGCTGGTTCGACTCCGCCGCGTTGCCAAAGCCGGCGTACTGGCGCATCGTCCAGAGCCGTCCCCCATAGCCGTCCCGGCGGATGCCGCGCGTGTAGGGAAACTCTCCCGCCGGCGGCTCCCCGTAGCCGGGCTCGAGCGGGATGCCGGAGTCGTTCCGGCGGAGGTCAGCCATGGGCCTCTACGAGCTCGGTCAGGACCCCGCCGACCGTCCTCGGGTGGAAGAAAACGATCGGCGTGCCGTGGACACCTACCCGCACCTCGCCCGACTGCTCGAAGCCCTCTCCGACGAGGCGCGCGACCTCCGTCAGGATGTCGTCGACCGCGTAGGCGAGGTGGTGAAGGCCGGGTCCGCGCTCGGTGACGAACTTGGCGATCGCCGACTCGGGGTCGGCCGACGCGAGCAGCTCGAGCTCCATCCCGCCCGAGTCGAGGAGCGCGAAGTGCAGGCCCTCCAGGGTGCCTCGGCTGACCAGCCCTGCGGAGAGGGTCGTCGTGTAGAGGCTGACGGCGGCATCGATGTCGGTGACAGCGATCCCAACGTGGTGGAGTCCCTTGAGCACTGGAACCTATTGTCGGCTTCAACGCTCCTCGAGTCGCCGCGGCCCAAGCCCGGTGGCGAACACCACCAGGGCCGTCCCCACCAGCGCCGCCAGCCAACCGGCGAGCGCCAGGCTGAGAAGGTTGTCCGCCCGCTCCTCCACCAACCGCAGGGAACGGCCCGCGACAACCCAACCTCCCCTGAAGCCGACCACGACCGTGGCGGCGCGAACACCGGACACCGGCTGCCAGGTGACCTCGTCGCGGCGCCCCCCCGCGGGAGCGTTGGCAAAGACCGAGGTCGGGTACTCGGCCGGCTTCCCAGCCAGCTGGGCCGAACCCGCGATCAGCTTGCGATTCGGGACCGTAGACGAGCAGCCAGGGCGCGAGCGAGGCCGCGATGTCGGTCTGGCCGGAGGGGGTCACGTCACCCGCGCCGGCGCCTGACTGGAGCCGGGCCGCGGCGTCTTCGGCGAGCTGGACCTGGGGGTCGTTCGCATCCTGGCGGAGGACCTGCTGACCGATCGTGAAAGCGGTGCCGGCGAGGACCGTCACAGCCACGGCCAGCGGCAGCCAGCGGCGGACGAAAGCGGTGAGCACGATAAATGGGGAACGGCGCCCGCCCCTCGCTGGTTACCGCCGGCTAGTACCGGTACCAGCCCTCGCCGGTCTTCCGGCCCAGCTTGCCCTCCTCGACCTTCCGCCGCAGCTGCTGCGACGGCTTGTACTTGGGATCGCCGGTCGTCTCGTAGATGTGGCGGCGGGCGTTGTAGGTGACATCGAGGCCACTCAGGTCGCCCAGCCGGAAGGGGCCGAGGGGCCAGTTCAGCCCTTTTTCGACGGCGGTGTCGATGTCCTCGAAGCTCGCCACCCCGGCGTCGAGCAGCCGGTAGGCCTCCTGGGAGGCGTGGTGGAGGATCCGGTTGACGATGAAGCCGTCGATCTCCTTCTTGAGGAGCACCGGCACCCGGCCCATCTGACGGACGAATTCCATCGCGAACTGGACCGTCTCCTCCGACGTCTGCGGGCCCCGCACCACCTCGCAGAGCTCCATCAGCAGGACCGGGAAGAAGAAGTGCAGGTTGCAGCAGCGGTCGGCCCGCGCGGTGGCGGAGGCCAGCTGCGAGATCGGCATGGTCGAGGAGTTGGAGGCGAGGATCGTCCGCGGCGGGCAGATCCGGTCGAGCTGGGCGAAGAGGTCTCGCTTCGGCTCCAGCTTCTCGACGATCGCCTCGATGACGATCTCCGCGCCGCCGGCGGCCTCCTCGAGATCGGTCGTCGTGCGCACCAGCGCGACCGCCGCGTCGGCCTCGGCCTGGCTCAGGCGAGCCTTCTCAACCCGCCGTTGAAGCAGCCGCCGGTTCTGCTCCACCGCCTTCCGGAGCTGATCGGCGGAGACGTCCTGAAGCTGGACCTCGACTCCGTGGAGGGCGGCCTGCTGGGCGATCTGGGAACCCATCCCGCCGCCGCCGACCACCGCAAGCCTGGTCACCTGACGCTGAAGACGCGGGTCACCTGGTTCAGGGTCGCCAGGTTGGCGAGCATGCCGTCGATCTTCAAGCCACCGGTGACCAGCTTGCCGACGATGCCGCGCCCGACGGTGTCGAAATAGACCGGCATCCCGAAGGGGCCGATGGCGAGGTTGGAAAGCATCATCACCGTGTCGGCGTCGGTGCGAATCGTGATCCTGCGGTCTCGCTTGAGACCATTGCTCACCAGGAGCCGGCCACCGCGGAAGTCCAGGGTCACCGCCTCCTCGATGTCCTCGACCTTGATCCCGACGCGCGCCTTGAGGGTGTCGAAATCACGCCGCTTCTCGGGCCGACCTTGGACGTTGGCCTCGATCAGGCCGCCGAGCATGGTCGCGAAGGCGCTGGCCTGGTCCCCATCGGCGTACTCGACGAGGTTGCCGGCCGCCGGTGCGATTCCGCCTACTCCTCGTCCGGGAAGGCGACCGAGATCCGCGTCGTGCACTCGGTCATCTCCTGCGAAGCGCGGGTGAAGCGCACGATCGTCGGCAGGTCACCCTTCAGCTTGAGCTTGCCCTGCATCATCCCCTTGGTCGGGTCGAGCTCGTGCTGCATCACCTGCTTCCAGCGCGAGTAGGGGGCACTGATGACGAAGTCGCACTTGCCAGCATCGTCGGCGCTGACGACCTGGATGTCGCGGGCCTCGCCATCGAACAGATCCATGAAGACGCCCTTCGCCTCCGGAAAGTTCTTGTCCGGTTCGGCCTCCACGACCAGGCCGACCGTCCACTTCCAGCCCTTGCCGGCCTGCTTGTAGACGGCTGAACGATTGATCTCTTCCTTGAACGCGGTCGCGAACTCGGGGCTGAACGCCTTGATCTTTGCCATGTTGCCTCCTACCGTGCCCACCAAAGGTAGCAGGGGCCCTGCGGCCCGGACGGCTGGAGGCCCGGGGTTCAGCTCAGGGCTGAGCGTCCGACCTGGACCGGCCGGCCGCGCCTCGCCGCGGGCTCGAAGTCGGGGCTCTGGCCAAATGCGCCGGCCGCGCGCCGCGAGCGAATCGAGCAGCGCCGGATGTCAACCGCCTGCGAGCGGTTCTGCGGTGGCACCCCGACCCGGCGGTCGTGCAAGCTCACCCGCACAATATATTGAGGCTGGGCCGTTGGCGCAATACCAAGTTTAGAAGCCTACGGGCCGCAAACCGATCGCCAGCCCGCGCGGAATACGATTTGAATTCCAATGAGCCTGAACCTCGCCGTCATCCTCCGCGAGTCCGCCTTCGCCCGCCCCGACAAGGAGGCGGTCATCCTCCATCCCTTCCGGCTCACCTACGCCCAGCTCGACGCGCTCTCCAACCAGGTCGCATCCTCGCTCCGCGACCGGGGCCTCCAGGTGGGAGAGAAGGTCGCGATCATGCTTCCCAACGTCCCCCAGTTCGTCATCAGCTACTTCGGGGTCCTCAAGGCGGGCGGCGTGGTGGTGCCGATGAACGTCCTCCTCAAGGCGCCCGAGGTCAGCTTTTACCTGAGCGACTCGGGGGCCCGGGTCCTGCTGACCTGGGAGGACTTCGCAGGCGAGGCGATGAAGGGCGCCCCGGCCGGCGTCACCACCTTCGTCGTCAACCGCCCCGGCTCCGACGCGATGCCCGAAGGAGCACTCTCCTTCAACGAGCTGCTGGCGGGCAGCGCGACCTTCGACCTGGAGCCGACCAACCCCGATGACACCGCCGTGGTCCTCTACACCTCGGGGACGACCGGCAAGCCGAAGGGAGCCGAGCTGACCCATTTCAACCTCTACATGAACTGCACCATCTCGGGCGGCCTCTTCGGGTTCCGGGACGACGACGTCGGCCTGGCGGTGCTGCCCCTCTTCCACTCCTTTGGCCAGTCCAGCGTCATGAACGTGTCCCTCCGTTACGGCGGCACCATCTCGCTCGTCCCGCGCTTCGAGGTCCCCGCCATCTGCGAGGCGATCCAGCGCGACCGGGTCACCGTTTTCAGCGGCGTCCCGACCATGTACTTCGCCCTTCTCCATGACCCCCAGGTCGCCGGTTACGACCTCTCCTCACTCCGGGTCGCCGTCTCCGGCGGCGCGTCGATGCCGGGCGAGGTGATGACCACCTTCGAGCGCAAGTTCGGCGTCACCATCCTGGAGGGCTACGGCCTCTCCGAGACCTCGCCCACCGCCTCTTTCAACCAGAGCCTCGAGGACCGCCGTTTCGGCTCCATCGGGAAGCGGATCTGGGGCGTTGACATGAAGATCTTCGACGAGGAGGACAGTCCACTTCCGGCGGGCAAGGACCACGTCGGTGAGATCGTGATCCGCGGCCACAACGTGATGAAGGGGTACTACAACCAGCCCGAAGCCACGGCCGAGGCCTTCAAGGGCGGCTGGTTCCATAGCGGTGACATGGGCTACCAGGACGAGGACGGGTTCTTCTTCATCGTCGACCGGAAGAAGGAGCTGATCATCCGGGGCGGGTTCAACGTCTACCCGCGGGAGATCGAGGAGGTGCTCTACGCCCACCCCGCGGTGCAGGAGGCCGCGGTGATCGGCGTCCCCGACGAGCGGCTGGGGGAGGAGGTGGCGGCGGTCGTCTCCCTGAAGGCCGGCCAGTCGGTCACCGAAGAGGACCTGATCGCGTTCACCAAAGAGCGCGTCGCCGCTTACAAGTACCCGCGCACAATCCGCTTTGTGGACTCGCTGCCGAAGGGCCCCACCGGCAAGATCCTGAAGAAGGAGCTCAAGCAGCAGCTTGAAGCGGGAGCGCCGAAGGGGTAGGAAGTCGTCCTCGAGGGGACCCGACGCATCGGGTTCCGCGCAGCGGGCGGTCAGTCCCCGGCAGTGGCCGCCCCGGCACGCTCCTGCTCTCCGGCGGCGCCGGCGCCGGCAGGCATATGGCGCGCGAACCAGCCCGCGATCCGGTTCAGGCGCTCGACCCGGCGGTCGGGGCGGCCGGAGCGGGAGAGGTCGTGCGTCTCCTCGGGGAAGCGGACCAGCTCCACCTCGCGGCGCAGCACCCGCAGCGCACCGAACAGCTCCTCCGCCTGGTGAATCGGGCAGCGGAGGTCCATCTCGCCGTGCGTCAGGAGCAGCGGGGTGCGGATGCTCTCGACGTAGCGGATCGGCGAGCGCTCCCACAGCGAACGGGGATCGGCCCAGCTGATCGGACCCATCTCCTGGTCATTCCAGAGGGCGATGTCGCACGCCCGGTAGTCGCTCACGAAGTCGGAAATCGAACGCATCGAGACAGCCGCCTTGAAGCGGTCGGTGTGGCCCACGATCCAGTTCGTCATGAAGCCGCCGAAGGAGCCGCCGCCGACGCCGAGCCGGTCGATGTCGACGTAGCCGCTGCGCTCGATCAGCTGGTCGAGCGCACTCATCAGGTCCTGGTAGTCCTTGCCGCCCCAGTCCATGACGCAGGCGCGCTGGAAGTCCTCGCCATAACCGCATGATCCGCGTGGGTTGACGTAGAAGACGAGGTAGCCCTGGCCGGCAAGGACCTGGAACTCATGGAAGAAGGACCACGAGTACTCGCCATGCGGGCCACCGTGGATCTCCATCACCAGCGGCCACTTTCGGCCGGGATCAAAGCCCGCCGGCTTGAGCAACCAACCCTCCAGCTTCAGGCCGTCGGCGGCGGTGAACTCCATCCGCTCCGGCAACGCGATCTGGCGCTCTTCGAAAAATCCGTTCAGGTGCGTCAGGCGCCGCTCGCCTTCGGTGCCACGCAGCCAGAGGTCGCCCGGCGTCGTGGGGTCGGACGCGACGAAGGCGATCTGCTCGCCAGCGAGGCTCCAGTCGAAAATCTGGCGGTTGCCGGCCACCTCCGGCCGGAGATCGCCTCCGGCCAGCGCGCAGGACCAGATCTCGGTCCGGCCGGGGAGCGCCACGGGGAAGAGGATCCGGGAACCGTCGCGGCTCCAGTTGATCTCGTAACCGTGGCCGCCTCGCATGTCGGAGATGCAGTGGTCGCCGACGCAGACGTCGTCCTGCGCGGTCAGGCAGCGCCGCTCTCCGCCGTCGGGAGAGACCAGCCAGAGCCGCGTGTAGCTGCCGGCCCGCTTCTCGGTGGCAGCGAACGCCACCAGGTCGCCCTCCGGCGACCAGCGGGCCACGCCGATCAGGAGGTCGCCCGCGAGCTGCCGCAGCGGACCGCCGCCGGCCGGCAGGACGTAGAGGAAGTTGGTCTCCATCAGGTCGGCGTCGGGCTCCGCGTTGCCGGACACGACCAGCCGGGAACTGTCGGGCGACCAGTTGAATCCGCCGACGTCCCAGCGGCCGAAGGTGATTTGGAGCGGCTCCCCGCCCCCGGCTCCGACGACGAAGAGGTGGTTGCGACGCCCGTCCCGGTAGCCCCGACCGTCGAACTTATAGTCGAGCCCCTGGGCAACCCTCGCGACCGGGGTCCGCGGCGGCGCGTCGGGCCCGCCCTCGGGCGGCCGGGGATCGGTGACGACGCCCTCGGGATGGCCGACAACCGAGGCCAGGAAGGCGATCCGGCCACCGTCGGGGGACCATTTCAGGGCGCTCACGCCGAACTTGGTCGAGCTCAACTGGCGAGCGTCACCCGCCTCCGGGTCGAGAACGAAGAGCTGGTCGGCGTTCCCCTTCCGGCCGAGGTAGGCGAGTCGCCGGCCGTCCGGGGCCCACTCGGGGGAGGCATCCTGGGGGCCGGCCGTCGCCTGGACGACCGGGTCCTCAGGACCCACGCCTCGGATGAAGACCTGGCTGCGATAGTCGACCGCCTCGCGGTCGGCCCGGCGGACGACGTAGGCGACCCGGTCGCCGGACGGGGTCAGTCGGGCGTGGTCGATCCAGCGGAAGCGATAGATATCGTCGGCGGTGAAAGGGACGCTCGGCACAAGGGGGATTTAAGCACTCGGCCCGCCCCTGCCGAGAAGCCGCTCAGGCCGGGGCGCGCTCGAGAAGCTGGCTGAAATCGCCGCTCCAGCCGCTCAGGATCTCGTGGACCGAGATCAGGTCGTCGCCCGTGATGGGATCGAGGTCGGGCATCGCGACCAGCTCTGAGAGGAGCGGCTCCTCCCCATCGACGGTGGCGATCTGGGCCGCCTCGCGACTCATCTCCGGCGTCAGCTCGAACTCGCCGCCACCCTCGAAGGAGCAGAAGCGGCAGCGGAAATGGAGCTGGATGCTGCTGTCGTTGCGAAAGCTCGCCTCGATGTCGGCCCGCCGAAGGGAGTTGCCGCAGCCGGGGCACTTGCGTCGCCGCACCTCTGCGCGGAGAACCCGAAGGACGACTTGTTCCATCTCGAATTGTCAGCCTAGGAGGGACCTGAAACATTCCTCCTACGTCCTGTTAAGGAAAGGATTCAAGTTCAGACCCCGATCCCCAACGGGGCGGCCGCCTACGATCGCCGTTGAATGCGACGCCCTGAGTTCCGGCGCGGCCTCGCCGCGGGCGCCACCGCGGGGGCGGTGCTGGTCGCCCTGATGTACCTGCTCGGCCCGCTGGCGGGGTTGCGTCCGCTCCCGCAGCTGCTCCAGCAGCCGATTCTCGACGCCATGCCGGGCGCGCTTTTCGGCTTCCTCATCGACAGCCTGCAGCACGCCGGCAAGGTCGTCGAGGAGGCGAGCCTGATCCTCGCGATGGTGGCGGCGCTGGCGATCCTCGGCGGGCTGTTCGGGCTCTTCCGCGAGCGGTCCAGCCGCCCGCACCTGGGCCTCGCCGCCGGCGCCGTGGGGTGGCTGGTGGTGACCGTGTTGCTCCTTCCGCTAAGCGGCGATGGCCTGCTCGGGCTCGCCGAGGGGCTCGCCGCACCGCTTCTCTGGGCTCTCCTCTTCCTCGTCTACGGAACTGTTCTCGAGGCGGCGCACGACCGCTGGCTGGACGCGGCCCCGAGCACCGCCGACCCGGGCCGCCGCCGGCTCCTGCGCAGCGCACCGCTGGCGGTGGCCGGCGCCTCGCTGGCGGTGCTCGCCGTCGAGCTGGTGCCGGGCTGGTACCGCGCCATCTTCACCCCGCCCGAAAGCGGACTGAGCGGAGTCTCGCCCGAGCTGACCCCGGTCGAAAACTTCTACGTCGTCTCGAAGAACTTCGTCGACCCGGTGGTCAACGCCGCCGGCTGGTCGCTGAACCTCCATGGCCTCGTCGACCACCCCCAGCGCCTGAAGCTCGACGCCCTCCGCGCCCTGCCGGCCGAGACCGAGTACGTGACGCTGGAGTGCATCAGCAACAACGTCGGCGGCTACCAGATCAGCACCGGCCAGTTCAGCGGGCCCTCTCTCAAGTCGGTGCTGGAGCTTGCCGGCGTCCAGTCCAGCGCCACCCTGATCGCCTTCACCTCCCGCGACGGCTACACCGAGAGCCTGCCGCTGGACCTCGTGCTGGGGTCGCCCGAGATCCTCATCGCGCACAGCCTGGACGGCGCGCCGCTGCCCGACAAGCACGGCTTCCCCGCCCGCATCCTGGTCCCCGGCCACTACGGGATGAAGGGCCCGAAGTGGGTGGAGGAGATCGAGCTCACGACGGGGACCCGGAACGGCTACTGGGAGAACGAGGGTTGGAACCCCGACGCGGCGGTCAGGACGATGGCCCGTTTCGACCTGCCCCTCGATGGAGCGCTGCTGACCACCGGGCCGGTGACGGTCGCCGGGATCGCCTTCGCCGGCAAGCGCGGGATCGGCGCCGTCGAGTTCAGCACGGATGGCGGTCGCAGCTGGGCGCGGGCGGGGGTGAAGGCGCCGCTCTCGAACCTCACCTGGGTGACCTGGACCGCGATCTGGTCGCCGGCATCAGCCGGTGCCTATACCCTCCAGGTCCGGGCGCGAGACGGCGCAGGCACGCTCCAGCCCGCGACCCGCGCGCCCAGCTTTCCGAGCGGGTCGGGCGGCTACCACACCGTCGCGGTGAGCGTCCGCAACGGCTGAGCAGGCTCCGGTTAGGGTGGGAGGAACCCGAGCGCGATGGCGGCCTTGACGTTGTCGATCAGGAAGCCGAGACCACCTTCCTTGCGGAACATCCGCAGCACCTTGCGCTGCTTATCGCGCTTGGAGACGCCATCGACCCGAAAGAACTCGTCGAGCGCACTGTCGAGCAGCCCCGGGTACTTGCCCAGCAGGTCCGGGTTCTGTTCCAGCAGGGTCACGGCATCGTTGTACTTGCGCATGTCCTTGGCGATCCAGGAGTTGTCGATCCGACCCTTGTAGCGGCTCAGCGTCTGCTCGGAGAAGTCGCCCAGTTCCTTGGCCTGGATCACCGTCTCGCCCGCCATCCGGCCACTCGCCATCGCCAGGTTGGAGCCTTCGCGGTGGACCGGGTTGGCCATCATCGCGGCGTCGCCGCAGACCAGGTAGCCGTTGCCGTAGAGCTTCGGCATCGCCCGGTAGCCGGCCTCGGGGATCATCTTGGCGACGTACTCGACGGTCTCCGCCCCCTTCAGCAGGGGCTTGATGGCGGGGTGGTTCTTGAAGTGCTCCAGCATCTCGTTGGGGCTCACGATGCCGTGGTTCACCCTGCCCACGTCCCGGCTGCTGACGACACCGCCGTTGTAGTCGCTGACCAGGACGCCGCCCCCGACCGAGAGGGTGTCCTTGTTGGTGTAGATGAACATGAAGCCGGACTTGCCGAGGGTCGCGTCGCCATAGCACTCGACCGCGCAGCCCTCGCCCGGCTCGCAGTTGAATCGGTCCTCGATCTTCTCTGGATCGAGGGCCATGATCTCCTTGACGGCAATCGCCGCCTGGTTGGCGCGGATCGGTTTTTTGAGCCCGGCGCGCTCCAGCAGGCGCATGCCGAGACCGATCCCCTCGCAGACGACGACGGCGTCGGCGAAGAGGTCGCCCTCGCGGCCGGTGGTAACTCCGACAACCCTGCCGTCGCGCACGATCAGGCTCTCGACCACGGTCTCGTTGATGACGAACGCGCCCGCCTCCTCCGCCTTGGCCGCGAACCAGGGATCGAAGCGGGCGCGCAGCACCGAGAAGGAGTTGGGGTGCTCGCGGTGGCGGAAGTTCTTGTGCCCGAGCAGACGGAGGGCCGCCTGGTCGGTCATGAACCAGCGCTGCTCCTCGATCATCGGTCGTTCGACCGGCGCCTCCTTCCAGGCGTCACCGACGACCTCCTCCAGGTTGTGGCGGTAGAGGATGCCGCCCATCACGTTCTTGGAGCCGGGCTTCTCACCCTTCTCCAGCACCACCACGTTCAACCCGGCCTTGGCCATCGTGATGGCGGCGGCGATCCCGGCCGGACCCGCCCCGACCACGATCGCATCAAACTTCTCGTCCTGCATTCAATTGAGAATCCTATTGATTCCGAGATGGACCTGATCGGACTGACCGGCGGCATCGGCTCGGGGAAGAGCACGGTGAGCGGCTTCCTGCGCGAGCTCGGCGCCCACGTCGTCGATGCCGATGAGGCGGCGCGGGCGGTGGTCGAACCGGGGACGCCCGGCTTTGACGCGGTCGTCGCCGAGTTTGGCGCCGCGATGGTGCGGGAGGGCCGGCTCGACCGGTCGCGGCTGGCCGAGACCGTTTTCCATGACCGGGGAGCGCTGGAGCGACTCAACGCCATCGTCCATCCGCTGGTCCGGGAATGGACGGTGGCTCGGCTGGCGGAGGCCGCGGACGCGGGCGAAACGATCGTGGTCCAGGACATCCCTCTCCTCTTCGAGAACAACTACGAGTCGTTGTTCAAAGCGACCGTCCTGGTCCATGTCCCCGAGGCGCTCCAGGTGGAACGCCTGGTCGCCCGCGGGATGGCGGAGGCGGACGTCCGCGCCCGGATCGCCAACCAGCTGCCGATCGATGAGAAGCGACCCCGCGCCACCTACCTGATCGACAACAGCGGCAGCCGGGGGGAGACCCGCGCTC
>DIZV01000134.1:11753-12183 GCA_002427995.1 Chloroflexi bacterium UBA6019 | reverse complement strand
GTGCCGGGGATCTTTCCGGTCTCCTGCGTCTGCCCCGCGCAATCGAGAATGTCGTCGGCAATCTGGAAGGCGATCCCGAGCGCGGCGCCGTATTCGCCGAGCCGCTCGTCGCCGCCCGAACCGAGCAGACAGGCCGCTTCGATCAGCTTCCCCGTCTTCAGCGAGCAGCGCTCGAGGTACGCCTCGACCGGCGTGTCGGGGTCGTTCGTCTGGAGCTTCTGCATCGCCTCTCCTCGAGCCAGGCAGAGTGCGGCATCCGCGAGCGTCTTCACCGCGCGCTCGTCACCGGTCTCGGCAAGCACGGAGAAGGCACGCGCGTAGAGGTAGTCGCCGGCGGCCTTCGCCGCGTCGGCACCGTACACCGACCACGCCGCGGGGAGCCCGCGCCGCAGTCGCGCGCCGTCGACGAGGTCGTCGTGGACGAGCGTCG
>DIZV01000134.1:1035-11630 GCA_002427995.1 Chloroflexi bacterium UBA6019 | reverse complement strand
TGGCGGATCCCCGTCTGCGGTGAGGAAGCACAGGAGTGGTCGGAGACGCTTGCCGCCCGCGGAGAGCGCCTCGCCGGCGACCTCCTGGGCGAGTCCTGGATAGGCGGCGGCCGCCTGCGCGAGCCCGGCCTCGACCTCGGCCATGTATGGCGAGAGCCCGGGCGTCGCATGCACCTGCGCGAGCGTCACGCGGCCTCTCCGGTGTGCAGCGCGACGATCGACCCGGCGAGCAGGCGGAAGCGGACGCTCACGAAGCCGACCTCGCCGAGCAACTCGGCGAGGCGCTCGGCGTGCGGGAAGCGCTTCACCGACTCGGGCAGGTACGTGTAGGCCGTGCCGCCTGGCAGAACCTTGCCGAGCGCGGGAACGATCCGGTCGAACCAGAGTGAGAAGAACGGCTTCAGCGCCCCACGCGGCTGGGTGATTCTCGAGGATCGCGAGCCGGCCGCCCGGCCGCAGCACCCGGCGCAGCTCGCGCAGCGCGAGCGTCCGCTCCAGAACGCCCTCGAGGTCGATCCAGGCGACTCCCTCGACCCGCACCTCAACGCTGGGCGAGAGATCGTAGAGGGCGGTCGCGATCCGCTCGGCCAGCCGCGCGGCGCCGGCCGGGTCGGGATCGAGCAGCTCGGCGTCGGGGCAGAGCTGCTGCGCCTGCCGCCGGGTCATCCCGGGCCGGACGCCGGCCTCGAGGGCCTCGGGCGAGCCGCAGACCACGTTCTCCCGCCCGGCGGCGACGACAACCGGCCTCCCGTAGAGGTCCGGCCGCAGAGCCAGCTGGAGGTGGGGGACTAGACCACAGCCGATTCGTGCTCGCTCGCCCGCGTCCAAATCTCAGCCTCCCCGATACCGCTTTCCGGGAACAACCCCGCCCCGAGCGGGTAGTTGACCTCGATCTCCGCCATCCGGCCGGGCAGGGAGACCTTGTTCTTGACACAGGTGACCCTTGCCCGCAGCCCGACCAGCTCGCCGCGCTCGAGCTTCCAGGTCGTCCGCTCGACGGCCAGGCTGAGGCTGGAGGCATGGGCCAGCGCCCGGGGTGCCTCCTCGACCAGCGCCAGCACCAGCGCCCCCGAGCGCTCGGCCGCGGCAGCCAGCAGCGGCAGCCAGGGCTCGGCGGCACTGGCGACCCGGGCGGGGAGGGAGAGGAGCAGGAACCCGGCGCCGGCCTTCGCCAGGGCAACGGCCGCCTCACCCGCCGCGTCCGCACCGACCGGTCTCACGACCGTCAGCGACCGAAGGTCGGGCCGGAACTCGAGCAGCGCCCAGGGGTCGAAGCCACGGCCGGGGTCGATCGTGATCACCGCGCCGAACTCCCGTGTCGCGTGGGCCAGCAGCGCCAGGCCGAGGCTGGTCTTGCCGCAGGAGCCATGGCCGCTCAGCACGCAGATGCGCCCTCGAGGCAGGCCGCCGATGCCGGTGAGCCGGTCGATGGCGCCGACGCCGCTTGGCCACGCCTCCACCGGCGGCAGGCGGTCGACCGCGGCCAGGGCGTGCTCGCCAAATCGGAGGTGGATGACGTCCACCGCCTGGCTCAGACGGGCGTGCTTCGATTCGATTTGCATCTCTCCGGTGGCTGGAAACGAAAAAGCCTCCCGGAAAGACGTCAGGGTGGCTGGAGGCTGCCCAAAGCCTAACGAACAAACGTTCGCTGGTCAACCACCAGGACTGCGGGCCTAGAAGCTGAGGACCTTCTCGGCCTCCATCGTCAGCCTGACAACGTCAGGCGGAGACACCCACTGCTCGTTCTCGGCCAGCTCGGAGACCCCCCGGGCCTCAGCGCACCCTCGTCAAACGTAGAGGGTGACGCCGCCCGCCCGGCACTTTTCGAGCAGCTGCTTGAGCGGGGGGATACCGACGCCGTGGACGGTCTCGAGGACGCCCGGCTTCAGGAGGCCGGTGGCGTCGCCGGCGAGGACGACGCCGCATTCGGTGCCGCCCGGTACCGCCCCGTTGGCGGCGATGTGGAAGGGGATGCTGGCCCGGGTTGGGTCGCCCGGCCCGGCGTTGGCGACGATCAGCAGTCTTGGCATGGAGCGATCATGACTCGCCGCGGCAGGGAATGGTTCAGCCGGGGGCCCGGCGGGCCCGAATTCCGAGGCCGACCAGCCCCAGCCCGACCACCGCGCAGCCGAGGCCGATCCAGAACCACCGCATCTCGCCGGTCATGAAGCTCCCGGGGATGTAGCCGAGCCCCTGGCCCATCCAGACCCCGCCGAGCAGGAGGAGGAGCACGCCGAAACCGACCCGGCTGGCGATTTTCACCTCATCCAGAACATCCGCCGGGTGCGCGAATGTTCCCTGACCCGCGGCGGGGCATGATTGGGACAAGAAGGGGAGATGAGATGCTGACATCGCCGGTGGACCTCGAAGATTCCGTCCGAACGCCGGTGGCTCCATCCCCCGAGCGGCTTCGCGACTTCTACTTCGGAGCCACCGAGAGGCTGACCCTCGGCCTCTTGAAGTATCGGGACCACTCTTTCCGCTTCGGCCCGCTCGAGCTGGTGAGATTCGGCGTGCCCGCTCGCACCCCGGACGGCTGGAGCTTTCCGATCCGCGGCGGCGCACTGGTTGCCGAGCCGGGCGGAGAGCTCCGGATCGGCACCCGGGACGGGGTCACCCAGGTCGCCGTCCGCGGCTACCGGCAGGCGTTGCCCCTTCCGCTCTACCGGGTGACCCAGCGCCTCTTTCACCACTTCCAGACTCGCCTCGTCCTCCTTCGCCTCCGGGGCCGGGTGCCGGCCGAGGCGCCGCCCGCGACGCCGGCCGCCCGGCTGCTGGCAGGAGCCATCGACGCCGGCCTCTGCCTGGCGCTGGCCCGGGGCCGGCCGGGGCGCGCGCTGCTGTTCGCCGCGCCCTACCTGGTCGCCGGCTGGAGCATCTTCGGCGGCCTGACCCTGGGCGGCCTTCTCGTCCGCCAGCGGGTGACCTCCGTCGACGGCTCGGCGGTCACCCCGGGCCAGGCCCTGCTCCGGCTGGCCTTGCTGCCGGCGGCCCTGCTTCGCTTCCGCGCCGTCCACGACGAGGTGGCGGGAACCGACGTGGTGCGGCCATAGCCACCCGGCGGCTGGAGGCCGCTCGAACGATCGCCAGGACCCCGGTGGAGGTTTTCGACTGGGTCGCCGACTACCACAACGTGCACCGGGTGATGGACGGAGTCAGCGAGTGGCGCCCGGTGGGCAGGCAGGCGGAGGGCGTCGGCGCTCATTACCTGGTCGAGCTTGGCCGGTTGCCGGTCCCACTCCGAGCCCGGCTTGTGATCGTGGAATGGAAGCGGCCGGAGGCGATCGGCTGGGCGACCGAGGCCAGCCCGGTCAGCAACGGTGGGCGCTGGAGCTTCCGGCCCGCACCCGCCGGCACCCGGGTCGGACTGGCGGTCAGCTACCAGCCACCGGCCGGCGCCGTCGGCAACTTCCTGGCCGCCCGGGTCGAGGGCATCGTCCGCAACCGCATCACCGCCGCCCTCGATCGGATGAAGGAGGAGCTGGAGGCGCCGGGCGACTGACGCGACCGGGCGAGGCGGCGGTACTCCATCCTTGCAGGGTGATCTTTCTCGGCCACGGCGCGTCCGGCAATGCAACCTCGATGCTGCCCTATGTCGAAGGCCTTGTCCGGCGAGGCCTCGAGGCGGCCGCCGTCCAGCTGCCCCGCGGATCCGCCGAGCGGGCGATGCCGGCCTTCCTCCAGCAGTCGGGTTCCGGTCCCGAGATAGCGGTGGGCGGCCAGAGCTTCGGCGGCCGGGTCGCCAGCCTGCTCGCCACCGAGCATCCCTTCCGGGCCCTGCTCCTCTTCAGCTACCCGCTCCATCGGCCCGGCTTCCCCGACCAGTTGCGGACCGCGCACTGGGCCGTCGATCCGCTGTCCGGTGCTCCTTCTCTCGGGCGAAGCCGACCCCTTCGCGCGGGTCGACCTCCTCCGGCGCGAGGTCGCCAAGCTCCGCCGCTCCGAGCTCGTGACCTACCCGCGGGCAGGCCATGGGCTCAAGGGAGCGGACCTCGAGGATGCGCTGGACCGGATCGCCGAGTTCCTCCGCTAACCTGCCACGGAGAGCCGGGAGAGATGAACATCGAGAAGGGGCGGCTGCAGGCGAACGGGATCAGCTTCTCGGTCCTCGCCGCGGGCGGTCGAGACCGGCCGGTGGTTCTCCTTCTCCACGGCTTCCCGGAGGGCAAGGAGTCCTGGGAGCCGCAGCTGATGGCCCTCGCCGAGGCGGGTTGGCGAGCCGTCGCGCCCGACCTCCGTGGATACGGCGGCACGGACGCACCAAGGGGCCTCGAGGCCTACGCCATGCCTCACCTGGTCGCCGACATCGAGGGTCTGATCTCGGCGCTCGGGGAGGACCAGGTCGACCTCGTCGGGCACGACTGGGGCTCGCTGGTCGGCTGGACCTTCGTCAGCCGCAATCCCCGGCGGGTGAGGTCCTGGACCTCGCTTTCAGTTCCCCATCCCGTCGCGCTGGCGGAGGCCAGCGGCCTCGACGGGGGCCCGGCTCCCGATCCCGATCAGCGTGCCCGGTCGAGCTACGTTGGCCTTTTCCACCTTCCGGTCAAGGCGGAGGAGGTACTGCTCGCGGACGACGCTCAGCGCCTCCGGGCCCTGTATCGGTTCGGCCCCTCCCCGGACGCCATCGGGACCGAGGTGACCGACGGTTTCGTCCGCGCCTTCGAACGGCCTGGTCGGCTCACCGCCGCGCTCAACTACTACCGCGCCAACCTGAAGCCGGCCGCCTACGCCGCCTACCCGCCCTGCCCGCGGCCGATCATCCCTCCGACACTTCTGCTGTGGGGCGACCAGGACCCCGCCCTGGGCCGGGTCGCGGTGGAGCGGACGGCAGCGATGGTCGAGGGACCGTACCGACTCCTGGTGCTCGAGGGTGCGGGGCACTGGCTCCAGTTCGAGCGGGCCGCCGAGGTGTCACGGGCGATCGTCGACCACATCTCAAGCCCGGCGCTGCGCGGACAATAGGGCGTAGAGGATGGGACAATTCCGCCACCTGTCAACGCGCCGGGTCGGGCCACGCCGGCGCGGGCTCAGCCTCTTCGGCCTGGCATTGGTCGTCATCGGTCTCACGGCCCTGCTTGTCACCTATTCGTTCCTGCCCGGCTGGGTGCCCCGCTACTGGCCGCTCGCGATCGTCCTGATCGGCTTGCTGGGTTTGCTCCGGCGCCCTGTCTTCGTCACCGAGCTGGACGCGCTGGTGCCGGGCCTCAAGAGCGCTGCCGACCGCACTCGCCGCCGGTTCAGCCTGGTGGTGGTGGCGGTGGGCCTGGTCCTCCTCCTCTTCACGAGCCATCTGGTCGATGACCGGATCGCCGGGCCGGCAGTGCTGATCGCCCTCGGCGCGGCCCTGCTCTGGCGGCGCTACCACTGACCGAGCGCGACTGGCTCGGCCTCTTCGCCGGAATCGCGGAGCAGGTCCGCGAGGCGGTGGCGCCGATCATCGGCACTGAGGCCGGCCGGGAGGAGATCGCCACCGGTGCCGGCGGAGACCGGACCGTTGAGATCGACCGGCTTGCGGAAGAGATCGCCCTGACCGCTTTCGCAGGCGTTGCGGAGCGCGGCCTTCGCTTCAGCGTCCTCTCCGAGGAGGTCGGGCTTCGGTCCTTCGGCGCGCCCTTTCCGCTGGTCGTGATGGACCCGATCGACGGCAGCCTCAACGCCAAGCAGGGGGTGCCGTGCTACGCCGTGATGCTGAGCCTGCTCGACGGGCCGGTCGTCGCCGACGTCCGGGCCGGCTATGTCATGAACCTCGTCAACGGCGAGGACTTCTCGGCGGTCAGGGGTGGCGGCGCCCTCCACCGCGGCCGCGAGTTTCAGCCGCTGGCCCGGCGTGAACCGGGCCGGCTCGAGGTGGTCTCGCTGGAGAGCTCGCCCCGCAGTCTGCTCGAGGCGGCCCCGCTCCTGCGGCGGGCGAGCAAGGTACGGGTCCTCGGCTCGATGGCGCTCTCCATCGCCCACACCGCGACCGGGAGCTTCGACGTCTTCTGCTCGCCCCTGCGGGCCCGAGTCTTCGACATGACCGCGAGCCTGCTGCTGCTGACCGAGTCGGGAGGGGTCGCCACCGACATGGACGGGCGATTGCTGGACGGCCTCCCGGTCGGCTTCGAGATACGCACCACCCTCCTGGCGGCGGTCGACCCGGTCGCCCACGCGCTGGCACTCGGGCTCCTTCGCGGTGACTGACACCCTCTTCGCCCTGCTCTCCTTCGAGGGCCCGGACCAGTACAGCCTGGCGGGCGGTCTCGGTACCCGGGAGAAGGAGCTGGCCCGGACCCTGGCCAGGCTGGGCCACGAGACCCACCTCTTCTTTATCGGCGACCCGAGCCTGCCCCCGGTCGAGACCCGCGAGCGGGGGCGGCTGGTCCTCCACCGCTGGGGCCAGTGGATCAGCGCGCTCCACCCGGGCGGCGTCTACGACGGGGAGGAGGGCAAGCATCGCGACTGGAACAACAGCCTCCCCCTCTTCCTGACCGACGACGTGCTGGCGCCGGCGATCGCCACCGGCAAGCGGGTGGTCGTGATGGGAGAGGACTGGCAGACCGCCACCTCGATCGTGCTGATCGACCGGGCGCTCCGGATGCGCGGGCTCCGCAACCGGGCGATCCTGCTCTGGAACGCCAACAACGTCTTCGGCAACTGGCGGATCGACTGGCCGACCCTGGACCAGATCGCGACCATCACGACCGTCAGCCGCTACATGAAGATCCTCCTCTGGCGGGAGGGGGTGAACCCGATCGTGATCCCCAACGGGATCCCCCGGGAGGCGCTGAGACCGCCCCGCCCGGCGGACGTCATGGCCCTCCGCGAGGCCGCGGCGGGCGACCTCTTCCTCTTCAAGATCGGCCGTTTCGACCCTGACAAGCGCTGGCTGATGGCGATGACGGCCGCCGGGCGGCTGAAACGGCAGGGCGTCAGGGTCCGGCTCCTGGTCCGCGGCGACCGCGGCCCCCACGGAGCCGAGGTGCTCGCCCACGCGCGCCGCCAGGGGCTCTCGGTGGCCGACGTCCGCGGCGCCGAAGACGCAGCCGCGCTGGCCGCGGCGATGCGAGCCCACCCCGGGGCGGACGTGCTGAACCTGGTCAGCTTCCTGCCCGAGGCTCTGATCGGCGCCATCTACGCCGCCGCCGATGCGGTCCTCGCCAACTCCGGCCACGAACCTTTCGGCCTGGTCGGGCTGGAGGTGATGGCCGCTGGCGGCGTCGCCGTCACCGGGTCAACCGGCGAGGATTACGCGGAGCCCTTCCAGAACGCTCTCGTCCTGGAGACCGACGATCCGGCTGAGCTGGTCGCCTTCCTGACCCTGCTCCGGGCCGACCCCCGGGTGGGCCCTCGACTGCGCCGCGCCGGCCGGGCGACGGCTCGCGCCTACCTCTGGGAGTCGGTTGTCGCCCAGCTCCTGCCCCGGCTCGAGCTGGCGGCGGCGCGCCAGGGTTTGCGCGTGGATGCCGATACTTGAGCCGTGGAACCAGGTTCTGACGCCAATCGCCGCATCATCATCGAGGGCATCACGCCCCGGGTCGACGGCGGGCGCTTCCCGGCCAAGGCATCGCTCGGCGAACGGGTGCGGGTGGAGGCCGACTGCTTCGCTGACGGCCATGACGCGCTCGGGGCGGTGCTCCTCCACCGGCGCGACCGCGAACCGGATTGGATCGAGACGCGGATGGTGGCGCTTCCCAACGACCGCTGGCGGGGGGAGTTCGAACCGGTTGCCCTGGGACCTCATTGCTTCACGGTCGAGGCCTGGATCGACCACTTCGGTTCCTGGTCCCGCGACTTCGCCAAGCGGGCCGAGGCGGGCCAGGAGGTCGGCCTCGATCTCCTCCAGGGCGCGTTGCTGGTCGAGGCGGCAGCGGCACGCGCCGGCCGGCTTGACGCCACCGCCCTTCGGACGGCAGCCCGCAAGCTGCGGGCGACCGGCCCTCGCTCCCGCGCATCCGCCGTCAGGACCGCGTTGGCACCTGAGCTGAAGGCGCTGGTCGACCGGCATCCCGACCGCTCGACGGCGGTCCGCCACCCGGTCGAATTGCGCGTGGACGTCGATCCGGCCCTGGCGCGCTTCAGCGCCTGGTACGAGATGTTCCCCCGCTCCACCGCGGGGGAGGGACGCCACGGCACCTTCAAGACCACTGAGGAGCGACTCCCGTACATCACCGGGATGGGCTTCAACGTCCTCTACCTGCCGCCGATCCACCCCATCGGTCGCAGTCAGCGGAAGGGCCGCAACAACGCGACCGACGCCGAGCCGGGCGACGTGGGAAGCCCCTGGGCGATCGGCTCCGCAGACGGCGGCCACAAAGCCGTCAACCCCGAGCTGGGGACGCTGGCGGACTTCCAGAGCCTGGTCCGCGCGGCTCGGGCGGCCGGCGTCGAGGTGGCGCTCGACATCGCCTTCCAGTGCTCGCCCGACCATCCCTACGTCAGAGAGCACCCGGAATGGTTCCGCCACCGTCCCGACGGGACGATCCAGTACGCCGAGAACCCCCCCAAGAAGTACCAGGACACCTATCCCTTCGACTTCGAGACCGGGGACTGGAAGGCTCTCTGGGAGGAGTTGCTGAGCGTATTCATCTACTGGGCCGAGCAGGGAGTCCGCGTCTTCCGCGTCGACAACCCGCATACCAAGCCCTTCGCCTTCTGGGAATGGGCAATTCCGGAGCTCAAGCGGCAGTATCCCGAGGCGATCCTGCTCGCCGAGGCCTTCACCCGGCCCAAGGTCATGTACCGGCTGGCCAAGGTCGGGTTCACCCAGTCCTACACCTACTTCGCCTGGCGCAACCAGAAGGTGGAGCTGCGGGAGTACTTCACCGAGCTGACCGCGCACCCGGTGCGCGACTTCTTCCGTCCCAACCTGTGGCCGAACACGCCCGACATCCTGACCGACTACCTGCAGCACGGCGGCCGCCCGGCCTTCCTGGCCCGTCTCGTGCTGGCGGCGACCCTCGGCGCCAGCTACGGGATCTACGGCCCCGCCTTCGAGCACGGCGAGTCGCTCGCGGTCGCTCCCGGCAAAGAGGAGTACTACAACTCCGAGAAGTACCAGTTGCGCGACTGGCGCCTGACGCGGCCGGACAGCCTGCGCGACTTCGTCTCGCGAATCAACGCGATTCGGCGCGACAACCCCGCCCTCCACACCGACCGCGGTCTCCGCTTCGTCGAGGTTGAGAACGACCAGCTGATCGCCTTCTCCAAGGTTTCCGAGGACGGGGACAACCTGCTCCTGGTGGTCGTGAACCTGGACCCGTACCACACCCAGTCCGGCCTCGTCGATGTGCCCATCCACAGCTGGGGCATCCCGCCCGAGCAGCAGTACCAGGTGCACGACCTGATCGCCGACGCCCGCTTCTCGTGGCGGAACTGGAAGAACTATGTCGAACTGAATCCGTTCGTCCAGCCCGCGCACATCTTCAAGGTCCAGCACCACATCCGCGACGAAACGGACTTCGACCAATGGTCGTGAACAGCGCTCCCAACCCCACCTGGTACAAGGACGCGATCCTCTACGAGGTCCACGTGCGGGCTTTCAACGACTCCAACGCGGACGGGATCGGCGATTTCCCGGGGCTCATCGACCGACTCGACTACCTGAAGGACCTCGGCGTCACCGCGCTCTGGCTGCTTCCCTTCTACCCCAGCCCGGGGCGCGACGACGGCTACGACATCGCCGACTACACCGACGTCAACCCCGCCTACGGGACGCTTCGCGATGCCCGGCGGCTGGTCAAGGAGGCGCACCGGCGCGGCTTGCGCGTCATCACCGAGCTGGTCTGCAACCACACCTCGGACGAGCACCCCTGGTTCCAGCGCGCCCGCCGCGCCAGGCCGGGCAGCGCCGCCCGTGATTTCTACGTCTGGTCCGACACACCGGACAGGTACAAAGAGGCGCGGATCATCTTCAAGGACTTTGAGACCTCGAACTGGACCTGGGACGCGGTCGCGGGGGCCTACTACTGGCACCGCTTCTACTCCCACCAGCCCGATCTCAACTACGACAACCCGCAGGTGCTGAAGTCGCTGCTCAAAGTGCTCGACTTCTGGCTCGAGATGGGCATCGACGGCTTCCGGCTCGACGCCGTGCCCTACCTCTTCGAGCGCGAGGGCACCAACTGCGAGAACCTGCCCGAGACGCATGCCGTACTGAGGCAATTGCGAGGCCACATCGAGGAACGGGCTCCCGGCACGCTGCTGCTTTCGGAGGCGAACCAGTGGCCCGAGGACGCGGCGACGTACTTCGGCGACGGCGACGAGTGCCAGATGAGCTTCCACTTCCCGCTCATGCCACGGATGTTCATGGCGATCCAGATGGAGGACCGTTTCCCGATCATCGACATCCTGGCCCAGACGCCGCCGATCCCGGAGAGCGCGCAATGGGCGCTCTTCCTGCGCAACCACGACGAGCTGACCCTGGAGATGGTCACCGACGAGGAGCGCGACTACATGTACCGCGTCTACACCCAGGACCCGAGCGCGCGCATCAACCTCGGAATCAGGCGCCGGCTCGCACCTCTGCTGAGCAATAACCGGCGGCGCATCGAGCTGATGAACGGCCTGCTCTTCGCTCTCCCGGGGACGCCCGTGATCTATTACGGCGACGAGATCGG
>DIZV01000134.1:0-904 GCA_002427995.1 Chloroflexi bacterium UBA6019 | reverse complement strand
GATCGGCATGGGCGACAACATCTACCTCGGCGACCGCAACGGGGTCAGGACGCCGATGCAGTGGAGCGGCGACCGCAACGCCGGCTTCTCGCGCGCCAACCGGCAGCGGCTCTACCTGCCGGTGATCGTCGACCCCGAGTACCACTACGAGTCGGTCAACGTCGAGGCGCAGCAGGCCAACCCACACTCGCTGCTGAGCTGGACCCGGAGGCTGATCGAGCTGCGCAAGCGGCATCGAGCGTTCGGACGCGGCAGCCTCGAGTTCCTTCACCCCGAGAACCGCAAGGTGCTCGCCTTCGTCCGTCGCTTCGAATCGGAGACGATCCTCGTGCTGGCCAACCTTTCCCGCTTCGTGCAGTACGTCGAACTCGACCTCTCCGCCTTTGCCGGCACCCAGCCGGTGGAGCTGTTCGGGGGCGTCGAGCTGCCGCCGGTGGGAGACCGGCCCTATTTCATGACGCTCGGCCCCCACGCCTTCTACTGGTTCTCGATGCGACCGCAGCGGGTCGAGCTCGGGGTGGCGGCCGGAGATCCGGCCGACGTGCCGGAGCTGGTCGCCGCGGGAGCCTGGACAAGCCTCCTCGAGGGAACGGGGCGGACCCAGTTCGCGGAGATCCTGCCCAGCTACCTGCAGACCCGGCGCTGGTTCGGTGGCAAGGCGCGCCGGCTGAAGGCGGTGACGATCGACGACGTCGTTCCGATGCCCTACCGGCGCTCGCTCGCGCTGTTGCTGACGCTGCGCTGCGAGTACGCCGACGGCGACCCCGAGGTCTATTCGATGCCGGTCACCTGCAGCCGCGGGCCGGCCGCCGAGGAACTGCTCCAGAGCCATACGGCGGGGGGGGGCTGCCGCGGCCGGCGCGCCGCGGGCGGGGGGGGCGCCCACCCCCCGCCCCCCCCCCCC
>DIZV01000057.1:3061-6502 GCA_002427995.1 Chloroflexi bacterium UBA6019 | reverse complement strand
CGTAGGAGCCGGTCTTGGCCATCACGCCGGCGAAGGCCAGCCAGCATCGGCGTCGGGGCGGCCAGGTAGGCGTCGCGCAGCCAGCCGTGGAAGGGAAAGACGGGCACCTTGACGGCGAAGGCGGCGGCGAAGAGGAAGAAAAGGCCGAACTGGACCTCCGGGCTCGCCTGGTGGCGCGCCAGGTCGGGCAGGTTGAACGAGCGCGAGCCGGTGAAGTAGAACTCGCCGATGATCCCGACCAGCATCAGGAGCGAGCCGGCCAGGGTGAAGAGGACGAACTTGAGGGAGGCGAAGAGCGGGCGATCGCCCTCGCCCCACATCCAGAGCAGGAAGTAGGCGGGGATCAGCATCGCCTCCCAGAAGAAGTAGAAGAGGATCAGGTCGACGCTCAGGAAGACCCCGGCCATGCCGCCCTCCATCACCAGCAGGAGGCCCAGGAAGTGCGAGCTTCTCATCTCCCGCAGGGCCGGTGTCGCGACCACCGCGAGGAGGCCGATCAGCGCGTTGAGGAGGACCAACCAGACGCTGATCGAGTCGACCCCGAGGTAGTAGTCGACCTTCACCTGGGGGATCCAGCTCAGCTGCTCGGCGAACTGGTAGCCATGGCCGCCGGGGTCGAAGGCCAGCGCCACGGAGCCGGCGAGGGCGAGCGCCACCCCGGCCACCAGCACCGCCAGCCATTTCCCGAATTGGGTGGGGAGGAAAGCGACGGCGATGCCGCCGGCGACGGGCAGGAGCCAGATCGCGGTCAGCATCTCAGCTGTAGGCCCGCCAGAGCACCACCAGGCCGGCGATGACAGCCCCGGCGACGAAGACCAGCACATAGGAGCGGAGGTAGCCGTTCTCGGCCAGGCTCAGGCTGCCGCCGCCCTCCTCGAGGACGCGCGCGACTCCGGTCAGCGAGCCGTCGATCAGCGTCCGGTCGACACTCCGGTCGCCCCACCGGGCGAGCCGGTCGAGCGGCCGCACGAAGACGCGGGCGTAGAGCTCGTCGAAGTAGTACTTGTGCTCGAGCAGCGCCTGCAGCCGGGGAACCCGGGCGCTCCAGGGTTCGGGATGCGCCATCGCCAACTCGGCCATGCGGTCGAGGAAGCGCGCGCGCCGCTCGGCCCGGGGAACGTACATCAGGTAGGCGAAGAGGAACGCGGCCCCGGCCAGGAGCAGAGTGGCGATCGTGACGATGAGCTCGAGGTCGCTCGCCGCCCACCGGATCCGGCCGACGACCGGGTCCAGGTAGTCCTCCACCAACCGCGGGCCGAAACCGAGCGCCGAGGTCTGCAGCAACCCGCCGACGCTGCTCAGCACCGCCAGCGCGAGGACCGGGAACAGCATCACCCGAGGCGCCTCGTGCGGCACCGCCACCGGCCGGGCCGCGGAGGGTGCGCCCCAGAAGGAGATCCACCACATCCGGCCGGTGTAGAACCCGGTCAGGATCGCGGTCCCGAAGCCGACCAGCCAGAGCCAGAAGGAGAACGAGTCCGGCTTGGAGAAGACCGCGCCGAGGACCAGCTCCTTGGAGAAGAAGCCGACGAAGGGGATGATCCCGACCAGCGCGAGCGAGCCGATCAAAAAGGCGATCGAGGTCGGCCGCAGCTGCCGCCAGAGGCCGCCGAAGCGGCGCATGTCCTGCTCGTCGTCCATGGCGTGGATGACGTTGCCGGCGCTCATGAAGAGGAGGGCCTTGAAGAAGGCGTGGCTCAGCAGGTGGAAGAAGCCGGCCGAGTAGGCGCCCACCCCGACGGCGAGGAACATGTAGCCGATCTGGCTCATCGTCGAGTAGGCCAGCACCCGCTTGATGTCGACCTGGACGATGGCGATCGTCGCCGCGAAGAGCGCGGTCACCGCACCGATCACGGCCACCGCGTTGTGGGCGTAGGGGGTCACGTCGTAGAGGGGGTGCAGCCGCCCGACCAGGTAGACGCCGGCGGTGACCATGGTCGCGGCGTGGATCAGGGCGCTGACCGGCGTCGGACCCTCCATCGCGTCCGGCAGCCAGGTGTGGAGCGGCAGCTGCGCCGACTTGGCGATCGCGCCGACGAGGAAGAGGAAGGCAGCCAGCTCCAAAACCGGCGAGTCCGTCATCCGGGGCAGATCCGGCGTCATGCAGGACCCGCAGAGCCTTCCCCCGGTCAGTTTTAGGAACACGGGTTGGTAGGTTGCGGAATGGAACTGGTAGAAGACGACGAAGGTGCCGAGGATCATCCCGATGTCGCCGATCACGTTCATGACGAACGCCTTGCGGGCGGCGAGGACCGCCGAGAGCCGCCAGTAGTAGAACCCGATCAGGAGGTAGCTGGAGAGGCCGACCAGCGCCCAGCCGACGATCAGGAAGACGAAGTTGCCGGCCAGGACCAGCAGCAGCATCGAGAAGACGAAGACGTCCATGTAGCAGAAGAAGCGCGCGTAGCTGGCGTCCTCCTCGTGGGCCATGTAGCCGACCGAATAGGTGACGATCAGGCCGCCCACGCCGGTGATGACAAGGCACATGAAGAGCGACAGGTGGTCGAGCAGCAGGTTGAAGGGAAGATCGAAGCCGCCGGAGCGGATCCAGGTCCAGTAGGTCTGGTCGACGTTGACGTTGGTCAAAAAGCCGTAGAGGACCCCGAGGAAAGCGAGCCAGATCACGCCCGGCCCGACAACGATCGTGACGAGCCGGGGCCAGCGCCAGCCGCGCCCGGCCAGGAGCGCCCCGCCCGCGGCCGGGAGGAGCAGGATGACGAGCGGCAGCCAGTTCAAAGCCGGTTCATCCGCGGAGCTCGTTCAGCTGGTCGACATCCTCGATCTCCCGGAGCCGGAAGATGTCGACCAGGATGCCGAGCCCGATCACCGCCTCGGCGGCGGCGACGGTCAGCGACATCAGCGCGAACAGCTGCCCGTCGAGGTTCTCGAGCTGGCGGCTGAAGGTGATGAGGGTCAGGTTGGCGGCGTTCAGCATCAGCTCGATGCAGACCAGGAGCACGATCGGGTTGCGCCGGACCAGCAGGCCGACCGCGCCGATCACGAAGAGGAGCGCGGCGAGGAACAGGAACCAGGAGGTGTCGATCGACTCGCCGGCGATCTGCAGCGACCCGGCGTCGAGATACATCACCGGCGCTGCTCGCGGCTCAGGTAGATCGCGCCGACGGCGGCGACGAGCAGGATCAGGGAGGTCAGTTCGAAGGGGTAGAGGTAGGTCGTGAAGAGCACCAGGGCGACCTGCTCGACACTCCCGAAGAGGCTGATGTCGCCACCCGCCGGTGCGTGGTAGCGCAGGTTTCCGAGGAGCGACACCACCAGCGCGGCGAAGGCGGCGGCGACGATCACCGCCAGCGTGCCCTGGTGGGGCAGGCGTGAGCCGGCCAGCTCGCGGACCGGCCCCAGGAGGGCGATCACGAAGACGAAGAGGACCATCACCGCCCCGGCATAGACGATCAGCTGGACCGCGAAGAGGAACTGCGCGCT
>DIZV01000057.1:0-2935 GCA_002427995.1 Chloroflexi bacterium UBA6019 | reverse complement strand
CGGGTTGCGGAAGAGCACGATGCCGACCGCACCGGCCAGCGAAAGGATGGCCGCGACCACGAAGATCGCCGTGATCAAGCCTCGGTGCCCTGGCCGCCGACCTCTCTGGCCACCTCGCGCGGGTCTGGCTCGAGCAGCTTCTCCTTGTTGTAGATGAACTTCTCGCGGCTGTCGTCGGCCAGCTCGTACTCGGGGCCGAGGACGATCGCCTGCACCGGGCACGCCTCCTCGCAGTAGCCGCAGAAGATGCAGCGCAGCATGTTGATCTCGTAGACCTTGGCGTAACGCTCGCCGGGCGAGACGCGGTGCTCCGGAGTGTTCTCGGAGGCGATCACCAGGATGCAGCCGACCGGGCAGGCGGCGGCGCAGAGCTCGCACCCGATGCAGCGCTCGAGCCCGTTGTCGTAACGGCGCAGATAGTGACGGCCGCGATACCGCTCCGACCGCGGTGACTTGTCCTCCGGGTACTGCACGGTGAGGCTCGGCTTGAGTGCTTCCGAGAAGGTCGCGCCGAGTCCCTTGGCGAGGCCCAGCAGCTCCTTGCCGAGGCTCAGCTGCGCGGTCTGGCGAGGCGGTCGCGGTTCGTCAGCCATGTCGGTCGGCTATCCACCCACCGCGACGGCGATGACGGCGGTCACGATCACGTTGGCGATCGCGAGCGGCAGCAGGAACTTCCACCCCAGCTTCATGAGGCTGTCGTAGCGCAGCCGCGGCAGCGTCGAGCGGATCCAGATGTAGAAGAAGAGGAAGATCGTGATCTTGATGATCAGCCAAACAATGGGTGGCAGGAGGGGACCCTGGCCGCCGCCCAGGAAGAGCACGCTGGCGACCGTCGAGACCGCGAAGATGTTCATGTACTCGGCGAGGTAGAACATCGCGAACTTGAAGCCCGAGTACTCGGTGTGGAAGCCGCCGACCAGCTCCTGCTCGGCCTCCGGGAGGTCGAAGGGCGCGCGGTTGGTCTCCGCCACCGCCGCGACCAGGTAGATCACAAAGCCGAGCGGCGTGACGACGATCAGCGGCAGGGACAGCGGGCCGAGGTGGACCGCGTAATTGGCGATGTCCTGCAATCGGAGCGAGCCGACGATGATGAAGGTGGGCACCAGGGAGAGGCCCAGGGCCAGCTCGTAGCTGATCAGCTGCGCGGCACCGCGCAGCCCGCCCAGCAGCGAGTACTTGTTGTTCGACGAGTAGCCGCCGAGGATGATCGCGTAGACGTTCATCGCGCTGATCGCGAAGATGACCAGGATCCCGATGTTGACGTTGGCGATCCAGTAGACGGTGGTGCCGCTGTACCAGAGCGCGAAGGGCACCACCGACCAGGTCATCAACGCCGCCAGGACGGCGACCGCCGGCGCCAGCAGGTAGGTGAAGCGGTCGACGCCGGCCGGCATGAAACTCTCCTTGGTCAGCAGCTTCACCCCGTCGACCGCGGACTGGAGGAGGCCGAAGGGACCGACCCGGTTCGGCCCCGGCCGGCGCTGGAAGCGGCCGATCAGGACCCGCTCGGCGAAGACGACGTAGGCGGTCACCGTGAGCAGGATGAAGAAGGTGAGCAGCATCGCGCCCACCACCACCACCCAGTGGCCGACGGGATCGGTGTAGATGCCGCCCGGGTTGGGCCCGTTATAGACCGCGGGTGGGATCACGGCCGTGCCGCTCCCTGCAGCACGGGCTGCGCCCCGCCACCGGTCGGTGGCTGCTGGGCGAGCGCGGCGAGCTCGGGGTGGGCCGCCGCCGCCTCTCGCTGGAGGGAGAAGATTCCGGGGTAGTCGAGCTCCAGCCCGAGGTAGGCGGCGAGCTCGACCAGCACCTCCCAGCCCTGCCGTCGTGGCTGCTCCAGGTCGAGGGGCGGGCGCAGCAGCTGGACCCGGCCCTCGAGGTTGGTGTAGCTGCCCTGGCGCTCGGCGAAGCTCGTCGCCGGAAGAATGACCGCCGCGGCCGCGTGCTCGGGGCGGGGCAGGTGGTCCCAGGCGGCATGGAAGCGAACGGTCCGGGGCACCCCGGCAGTCGGCGGGGGCCCCCAGCTCAGGAGCGTATCGATCCCTTCGAGGGAGTCCCAGCCGGCGACGCCGACGGCGAGCGCGCCCCGCTCGTTGGTCCCCCGGTAGAGCGGCATCGTCTTCGCCCCCAGTGCCTGCGCCAGCTCGGCGACGGCGGCGGCGACATCCTCGGTGCCGTGCCCGTCGCCGTAGAGGATGCCGATCGGGCCCTCCTTCAGCGCGTCGTGGCCGCTCAGCGCACGGACGGCGTCGGCCGCCTTGCCCGGCTCGGTCGCGACGTGGATGACGCCGGCGTGGCGGTTGAAATCGGTCTCGGTCGGGTTGATCGTCAGCAGCCGCGCCCCTCGGCGCACCGCCTTCTTCACCCGGAGGTTGACGATCGGGGCGTCCTCCCGGACGTCCGAGGCGACGACCACGATCGCCTTCAACCCGTCGATCTCGCGGATCGGCAGCTGCTCGGTCCGGGATACCGCCAGTGCGGTCCGACCGTGCATCTTGACCCGGGCCCCCTTCAGCGGGCCGTCGAGCAGGCGCCGGAAGAGAAAGGCCTCCTCGTTCGTGATGTCGGCCGGCAGGGAAAGGCCCAGCTTGGCGCCCTTGCCGCCGATCCCGGCCGCGGTCGCCGCCACCGCCTTCTCCCAGCTCGTCTCGGCCCCGCTGACGGTGGGGGCGAGGAGCCGGGCGGGATCGTTGACGTCGGTGTAATCGAAGCGGCCGCGGTCACAGATCCAGCCGTCGTCGATCTCATCGTTCTCGCGGCTGGTGACGCGCATCAGCTCGCCGCGCCGCTCCCAGAGGTTGACGTTGCAGCCGACCGCGCACTTGGAGCAGACGCTCGGCGTGTGGCGCATGTCCCAGGGGCGGGACTGGAACCGCCAGACCCTCGAGGTGAGGGCGCCGACCGGGCAGAGGTCGATGATGTTGCCGCTGAA
>DIZV01000040.1:5516-10087 GCA_002427995.1 Chloroflexi bacterium UBA6019 | reverse complement strand
GGTCCCGCGCCTGACCGATGGATGCCACCTCGCGGCCGAGGTCGTGGCAGAGCCGGGCAGCCTTCTCGACCAGCTCCGCATTGCTGCCCGCCATCCGGCCCTCCTCCAGGTAGAAATTGTCCTCCAGGCCGACCCGGACGTTGCCACCCAGGCTCAGGGCAACGGCCACCAACCGCCACTGCTCGAGACCGACGCCGATCACCTGCCAATGGGACCCGGCGGGAAGCGAGTCGACCTGGTGGACCAGGTTGCGGGTGCTCGCTGGGATTCCCCCCAGGACCCCCATGACGAGGCTGAACTGGTAGGGCGGCCGCAGCACGCCGAGATCGATCAGCGGCCGGGTGTTGCCGATATGGCCGGAATCGAAGCACTCCATCTCCGGCCGGACGCCGGCCTCGTTCATCGCCTGCAGGAAGAAGCGGATGTCGTGGAAAGGGTTGGCGAAGACATGATCGTGATAGAACTCCTTCCGCTTCTCGGAGTAGATCGCGTAGTTCATCGAGCCCATGTTGAGGGCCGCCATCTCGGGCCTCAGGTCGCGGATGTGCTGCACCCGCTCGCCGGCGGGGATGCCGACCGAGCCGGTCGAGAAGTTGACGATCACCTCGCTCCGGGAGCGCACCTCCTCGAAGATCCGGCGAAAGGTCTCGGGCGCCCAGGTCGGGGTGCCGTCGTCGTTTCGAGCGTGGATGTGGACGATCGCCGCGCCGGCCTCCGCTGCCCGCCGCGCCTCCTCTCCGATCTCGGCCGGGGTGTAGGGGATCGCGGGGCATTGCGCGCGCGTCGTCAACGAGCCGGTCAGCGCGCAGCTGATGACGGCGCGCTCGGTCATACGGGGATGTTGCCGTGCTTCCGCCAGGGCCGCTCGACCTTCTTGCCCCGCGCCTGCTCGAGCCCCTGGACGATCACGCGGCGGGTGTCCGCGGGCTCGATCACGTCGTCGATCATCGCCCACCCGGCGGCGACGTAGGGGCTGATCGTCTCGCGGATCCTCGCGACCAGCTGGGCGCGGGTCTCGTCCGGGTTCTCCGCGGCCTCGACGACCTTGTTGAAGATGATGTTCACCGCGCCCTCGGGGCCCATGACGCTGATCTCGGCGAACGGCCAGGCGACGATCAGGTCGGGGTTGTAGCCCTTGCCGCACATCACGAAATAGCCGGCGCCATACGCCTTGCGCATGACGATGGTGATCTTGGGAACGGTCGCCTCGCTGGTTGCGTAAAGCATCTTCGCGCCGTGCCGGATGATCCCCTCCTTCTCGACCGCCGAGCCGACCAGGAAGCCGGGCACGTCCATCAGGTAGACGAGCGGGACGTTGAACGCGTCGCACATCCGGATGAAGCGGGCGGCCTTGTCGGCGGCGTCGACATCGAGGATCCCGCCCTTGAAGAGCGGCTGGTTGGCGACCACGCCAACGGAGTGGCCGGCCATCCGGGCGAGGCCGACGACCAGGTTCTTGGCCCAGGTCGGCTTGACCTCGAACCAGGAGCTCTGATCGGCGATCCGCTGGATCACCTTGCGGACGTCGTAGGCCTGGCGCGGGTTGGCGGGGACCAGCTTGTCGAGACCCTCGACGGCGCGATCGGCCGGGTCCTCCGTCGGAACCCACGGCGGCGGCTCGAGGTTGCTGCTCGGCAGGTAGGAGAGGAAGCGGCGAACCTGGTCGATGCACTCCTCGTCGGTACTGACCTCGTTGTCGCCAACGCCGGACTCGTGGCAATGGACCTGGGAGCCGCCCATCTCGAGGTCGGTCACGTCCTCGCCGGTCGCCGCCTTGACCAGCCGGGCGCCCCCGAGCGACATCGAGCTGGTTCCCTTCACCATCGGCACGAAGTCGCTCAGTCCCGGGATGTAGGCGGTCCCGGCGGCGCAGGGCCCGAGCATCGCGCTCACCTGCGGCACCACGCCCGACATCTGGACCTGGTCGTAGAAGAGCATGCCGCTGCCGGCGAAGGTCGAGCCGGCCGCCTCCTGGATCCGGGCACCGGCCGAGTCGAGCAGCCAGACGATCGGCTTGCGGTAGCGCAGCGCCAGCTCCCGCACCCGCGACGCCTTGTAGGCCTCACCGACCGCGCCCATCGAGCCGGCCATGACCGTGAAGTCATAGGCGATGACCCAGACCTGGCGGCCGTCGACCATGCCATGCCCGGTGACGACGCCGTCGGCCGGCGTCTTCTCGGGCGCGTCGACCTCGTTGCCCCGCATCGACTGCTGGTGCGCGAGGAGGCCGAGCTCGACGAAGGTGCCCGGATCGAAGAGCAGGTCGATCCGCTCGCGGGCGGTCAGCTTGCCCCGCTCGTGCTGCTTGGCAACCTTTTCTGGCCCGCCCATGGCCAGGTTCTGGCGCTTCCTCCGCCGGAGGTCGTCCACCTTCTGGCCGAACTCGCCGGCAGGCGGCGAGGAGGCTTCCGGGACGTCAGTGGACATTGGCCGAATTCTAACTTTGGTGCTCCCGATGGTCCTTGAGATGTCTTCTGCGTCGCTGATAGAGTCGCTGGCAGATTTTGAACAGCCAAATGCTTCGACCTGCCCTTTTGACAGCGCTCGTTTTCGCCGCCTCCATCCTCCCCGCCTGCGGGGGACAGTCGATCTCCGCCAGCATCGCCAGGCCCAAGGCCGGCTACGTCCGGCTCAATGAGCCGGTGGTTGTCAACTTCAACCAGAAGATCGACGCGAAGTCGGTTCGGCTGGCAATCGACCCCTCAACCGAGTTCACGATCGAGGCCAAGAGCAAGCGGGTGCTGGTCAGCCCCCTCAAGGGCTGGCTTCCGGGCCAGATCTACTCGCTCAGCCTCAAGAGCGTGAAGAGCTCCGACCACGCTCTCTCCCTCAGCAATTGGAAGCGCAAGTTCACGACCCAGCCGCTGGTCGGCATCGCCGGCTTCCTGGTCGACGGCAAGCCGGTCACCCTCGCCGCTGGAACGCCCCCGACGACGATCGGACCCCTCTCCCGGGTGACGATCACCTTCACGGCCCCGATGAGCACGGCCTCCGCGCTGCCGACGGTCAACGACCAGCCCGTTCCCGCGAGCTCCTTCACCTGGGCGGCCGACGGGAAGTCGGTCGAGATCGCCGGCAGCTACCTGCCCTACCAGGTCTACCGGTTCGGCGTCGGCGGGCAGCCGGTGACCGTCAAGGGCGATGTCGCATCCGACCTGGCACCGCTGGCAACGACCGTCCGCGGGCTGGAGCCCTCAAACTCGAGCAGCCAGATCCCCGCCGGGTTCCAGACGGTGCCGGCAATGCTGGTCGTCGTCGACAACGCCGGCCTGGCGCGGCCCCAGTCGGGCCTCCAGGCGGCCGACATCGTCTGGGAGTACATCAGCGAGTACAACATCAGCCGCTTCACCCTGACCTTCTTCAACACTCCGGCGGCCCAGATCGGGCCCGTGCGCAGCTGCCGGATGATCAATCCCTTCCTCGGCGACGCCCTCCACGGGGTGACCATGTGCAGCGGCGCCTCCGACGGCACCCTCCGCTACCTCTGGGGCACTTTCGGGTCCGCTGGAATCCCGGTGATCATCAACGACTACGACACGGGCAACCATTTCTTCCGGGTCGGCTTCAAGGCGGCGCCCCACAACGTGTTCACCGACGGCGGCCGGGTCGCCAAGGCTCGCCAGGAGTCCGCGGCGATGGGCGGCGGCAACTACACGGTCGACCCGGGCCACCCCGACAGCGCCGCCGGAACGCCGGCCGACCCGCCCTCGATCCCGCTCCAGGGCGTCAACTACAGCTTCGACGGCGGCTGCTCCTGCTACCGGCCCTTCGACCACGGCTCACCTCGCGTCGATGCCGGCGCCGGTGGCGCCCAGCTTGCCGTGAAGAACGTGGTGGTGATGCACGTGCCCTTCGGCCCGGCCGGCTGGACCGAGGACGTCAACGGCGGCGCGGGCTCAATCCGCTACGCGATGAACGGTTCCGGCCCCGCCGAGGTCTGGTCCAACGGCAGGCTGGTCCACGCCATCTGGCACCAGGGAGCCGACGGCCAGGACTACTACCAGAACCTGACTCAGCCGGTCTACTTCACCGATGAGGCCGGCAGCCTGCTCCGGCTCAATACCGGCCTCACCTGGATCCACGTGGTCGGCAACGGGCAGAATTCCTGAGAGCCCTCACTCGACCAGCAGGTCGGTCCTCTTTCCCCAGCGGTCGAGGAAGCGGTAGAAGTTCTTCTTCGAGAGGCGCTCTCGGTCCTCGTTCGTCTCCGCCTCCCAGAGCCGGTGCTGGTGCTTGCGGAGCGGCAGCCCCGCCACGACCATCGCGCTCTTGCCGCTGGAGCGGATCCGGAAGCTGAACTCGAAGTCGGCGATCCGGTAAAACTTGAACTTCTCGTCGAAGCCCCCGACCGCGAGTGCATCCGAGCGCCGAAAGGCCATGCAGTAGCCCTCGGCAGCGTCGACCTCGGGCCCAGGATGGTCGTGGAAGTGCTTGACGGTGCCGGCGCCGCGAACGCCGGACGCGGTGGCGATGCCGACGCCGGGCCTTTCCAGCATCTCGAGCAGCGGGGCCGCGAGGTCGCCCGTCGCCTCCGTCCCGGGATCGAAGAGCACGACCACCTCCCCCGCGGC
>DIZV01000040.1:4935-5297 GCA_002427995.1 Chloroflexi bacterium UBA6019 | reverse complement strand
GCGCCGGCGAAGTCCCGCGCCTGCCGCAGCCTGGCCCGCTCAGCGGATAGACGCTCTGCCTCGGCGCGTTCCGTCGGAGGGACCGGCCCGGCTGGCCGGCTACTTGCCTTTCTTGGCCCGGACGGCCGCGGTCAGCTTGGGAATGATCTTCAGCGCATCGCCGACGACGCCCAGGTCGGCCATCTTGAGGATCGGGGCCTCGGCGTCCTTGTTGATGGCGATGATCACCTTGGAGGCCTTCATGCCGACTGTGTGCTGCATGGCGCCTGAGATCCCGGCGGCGATGTAGACCTTGGGCCGGACCGCCTTGCCGGTCTGGCCGACCTGCATCGAGTAGGGCACCCAGCCCGCGTCGACGACCG
>DIZV01000040.1:3836-4683 GCA_002427995.1 Chloroflexi bacterium UBA6019 | reverse complement strand
CGGCTGGCCCCGACCGCGCCGCCGAGAGCGTCGGCCAGGTCCTCGAGGAGGGGGAAGTTCTCCGGTCCCTGCATCCCGCGCCCGCCACTGACGACGATGGCGGCGTCCTCGAGCTTGACCTTCTCACCCTTCTCGGCGACGCGCTCCACCAGCCGGGCCCGCTTCGAGTCGGCGCCCACGGTCGCGGTCACCTTCTCGACCTGGGCGGTGCCACCGGTCTCCGAGGCCTCGACCGACTTCGGCCGGAGGAGGACGATGGCGGGCTTGTGGTTCACCTTCATCCGGGCCACCTTGGCGCCCCCGAAGTAGGGCACCTTGGCTACGAAACCGGCGCCGGCAGCCTCGACGTCGAGGGCGCTCGAGACGGGGCCGACGCCGAGCCGCGCGGCCAGCCGGCCGGCGACCTCTCGGGAGTCGTAGGTGAAGCCGAAGAGCAGGAGGTCGGGGCTGCCGGCCTTGATCAGCGCCTCCAGGGTGTCAGTCGCCGGCTGGGCGATGTACTGATCGAAAACCTCGTCGTCGCAGGCGTACACCTTCTTGGCGCCGTGCTTGCCGAGCTGGGCGGCCGCCGCCTCGGCGCCCTTGCCGAGAGCGATCGCTTCGACGTCGCCGAGGGCGCGGGCCTTGGCGAGCAGCTCGAATGTGATGGGGGCGAGCTTTCCGCCCGAGAGCTCGGCGTAGATCCAGATCTTCGACACTAGATCGCCTTCACTTTCTGGAGGAGAGCGATGATCTTGTCGACCGCGGTCCCGTCGTCCTCGATGACCTCTCCCGCCTGCCGCTGCTCGGCGTCGGTGACGTCGAGGACCTCCTCGGCTGGAGTGCCGAGGGTCACGCCGAGGTCGGC
>DIZV01000040.1:0-3754 GCA_002427995.1 Chloroflexi bacterium UBA6019 | reverse complement strand
CGACGCCGGCGGTGACCGTGATCAGGGCCGGCGTGGCGGCCTCGACGACGTCGTAGCCGACGTCGGTCTGGCGCTGGATCTTCACCTTGCCGGAGCTGACCTCGACGTTCTTGGCGAAGGTCAGCTGGGGGAATCCGAGCAGCTCGGCGACCATCGGCGGGACCATCCCGGTCGAACCGTCGGTGGACTCTGTACCGCAGATCACGAGGTCGGGCGACTCGGTCCTGATCGCGGCCGCGAGCACCTGGGCGGTGGTGAGAGCGTCGGATCCGGCGAGCGAGTCGTCACAGATGTGGAGGGCTCGGTCGGCGCCCATGCTGAGGCCTTTCCGGATGGCGTCGGCCGCCTTGGCCGGACCCATCGAGACGAGGACGACCTCGGCGTCGGCACCGGACTCCTTGATCCGCAGGGCCGCCTCCACCCCGTACTCGTCGCCAGGGTCGAGGACGACCTCGCCGTCGCGGGCGAGGCGGTTGTCGCCGGTTAGCTTTTGAGCCCCGTTTGGATCGGGGATCTGCTTGACGGTCACGACGATTTTCAAACGCGTTTCTCCGCAAGAACGAAGGCTGGCTTCAATTCCTGATTATGGCGCAAGGCGTCAACGAGCCGATAGGAAAAGTTGATAGTCCTTCGGTGCGTTTATGTTCCAGAAGAGCTTCCGGTCAACATCGTCGAGCCAGGCGACGTCCAACTCATCGAGGGCGCTCGCCGCTTTGAGGCGGCCCCGGTCGAGGGCGGCTCCGATCGTCCATGCCGCCGACCGCCGGTAGCACGCGCAGGCGGGCTCGGGCCTGCCGCCCAGCCGCGGCACGGCCGCGTCATGGCCTTCGCTGAGGCCGATCAGCCTCTCCAGGAGCTCGACCGTGACTCGCGGCATGTCGCAGGCGACGACGACCAGCGCGTCGTTACCGGCGGCGGCCAGCCCCGCCTCCACCCCAGCCAGTGGCCCCAGTCCGCCGGGACGGCGGTCGCGGATCATCCGCACGCCGTCGGGAACCAGCAGGCCGTCGTTGGCGGAGACCAAGACCTCGGGAAAGGCGTCTCCCAGCCGCTCGATCAGCCAGGCAAGGAGAGTCGTGCCCCCGACCGGGAGCAACGCCTTGGGACTGCCCATCCGCCGGCTCTGGCCGCCGGAGAGCAGGAGCAGCGTTGCCGGGAGCACGGCTCGTATCATCCCAACAAGTGCGCGCCATTGACTTCCACGTCCACCTCCCGACCCCGGAGTGGTTGGACGTGAGCCTCGAGGGATACGTCGAGGCAGCGGAGCGGTACTTCCACTCCAAGGTCGCGCGGACCACCGTCGAAGGCCTCGCCCGGCAGTACGCCGACCTGAACCTCAAGGCCGTCCTGCTGGCCTGGGACGCGGAGACCGCCACTCACCGACCCCGGCTTCCGAACGAGTTCGTGGCGCAGGCCGTCAAGGACTACCCGGAGGTCTTCATCGGCTTCGCCAGCGTCGACCCGCGAAAGGGCGAGGAGGCGGTCCGGGACCTCGAGACCGCCGCCGAGCTGGGCCTCGTGGGTGGCAAGTTCCACCCCTCGATCCAGGGCTTCGACCCCTCCAACGAGCGCTATTGGCCGGTCTTCGCCAAATGTGACGAGCTTGGGTTCCCGTGCATCTTCCACACCGGCACCAGCGGCATCGGGGGCGGCACTCCGGGCGGCCAGGGGATCCGGATCGACCTCTGCCGGCCGATCCTCCTCGACCCCCTCGCCGCAGCGATGCCGAACCTCAACATAATCGCGGCCCACATGGGCTGGCCGTGGCACGTCGAGCTGCTGGCGATGGCGATGCACAAGACCAACATCTGGATCGATACCTCCGGCTGGGCGCCGAAGTACATCCCGGCCGAGGTCCTCGCCGAGCTCAAGACCCGCCTCCAGGACCAGTTTCTCTTCGGCAGCGACTACCCGTTCATCCAGCCCAAACGATGCCTCGACGAGCTCGCCAAGCTGAAGATCCCTCAGCCGGTCATGGACAAGCTCCTGCACGGCAACGGCAACCGGCTGCTGGGACTCCGGTAGCCGGCGGCCAGCCGCGCGGTCGCCGCGGCCCGCAGCGTCACGGCACCCGCCCGGAGGAGGCCGCCGAAGCCGAGGGCCACCCTGTCCTCCGCGCTGACCGTGACGGTGAGCGGCCCCACCAGGACCGATCTGAGCCCGGCGTGCGGGTCATCGCCTTCCAGCGCCGCTTTCGCCGTCGCCGCCGCGGTGACCGGGTCGAGACGCAGCCCCGCCCCGGCGCGGAGGGCGCCCACGTCGACGGCCTGGGCGGCGTCCTCGGCAGCGCGGGCGACAGCCGCCTGGAGGAGCGCGTCGCGTTCGCTCAGCAGCGCCGCCTGGACGGCGTAGGCGGCCACCGGGAGAAGGACCAGCGGCAGCAGCAGGGCGAACGTCACCAGAGCCTGGCCGGAACGGGCGGGTGTCACGGCGGGGCAGCGCGCGAGCGCCAGTCTTCGATCCGGGCTGAGGCCGATGAGTCAAGGCGCCAGCGGGTGCCGAGCGCCGGAATGCCGCTGAACCCGAGGTCGACCGCGACGGCTGCCGAAGCCGCGACCCTGCCACCCCGCTCGAAATCACCGCTGGCGATGCCGACGGGCGTCGCGGGGTCGAGGCCGTAGCCGGCGGCGACCCCGGCAAACGCCGTCGTGCCGGCCGCCGCGGCGCTCGCGGCCGAAGGAGCCCGGGCGGCAGCCGCGGCGGCGGCTGCGGTGGCGGCATCGAGCCCGGCCTTGGTCAGCGCCAGGCGCACGAATTGCGCGGCACCGAACGCCAGCAGCAGCAGCAGCGGCAGGATCAATGCCAGCTCGACCAGCGACTGGCCGCGCCGCGTCACCGGAACACCTCCCGGGCCAGGCCCACGTCCGCCGCCACCGGCAACCCGCCCCCGCCGGGGAGGAGCGGAACCAGCGCTGGGACGGCGCCTCCGACGCGGACCTCGATCCGGGCGGTGTTGGAGACCGCGCAGACCCAAACCGCGGGCTTCGCCCCCGTCGCGCCCGGGCACCAGGCCCCGGCGGAGGTGCCGACGAGCGCCGGCTGCAGCAGGCGGAGGGCGGCCGACTCCGCCAGGGCAGCGGTGCCGTCGGCGGCGCTGCCGGTGCGGGCGCCGGCCAGAGCCGCCTGGCGGGCCGAGTATGCCTCCGAGCCCCAGACCGCGAGCTGGACCGAGCCGGCGACCAGGAGCAGGGCGACCGGCCAGACGATCGCGAACTCGAGCAGGGCGCTGCCGTTCGCTCGCCGCATCAGCGCAAGCTCCGGGCCAGCACCGACACCGCCGGGTAGAGCAGGATCGCCATGAAGGGCAGGAGGACGCCCACGGCGGCCGGGATCAATACCCGGTTCAGCGCGCCCCGACTGACTTCGATCACCCGGCGGCGGCGCGCTCGGCGGAGGTCGGCGGCCAGCGCCCGCAGGCCCTGGCCGACCCCGGAGCCGTAGTCGCGGCTGAGACCGAGGATCATCGCGAGCGAGTGGAGCGCTGGCATCCCGAGCCGGTCCCCTAGGTCTGCCAGGCGCCCGTCGAAGGACGCGGACCCCGCCACCCGCGAGCCGATCAGCTGGGCTCGGATCACTGCCGCGAGCTGCGATCGGGAGCGGGCCAGGACCGACTCCAGCGCGAGCATCGGCGGGGCTCCGCCGCTCAGCTCGAGGCTGACGAGATCGAGGAGAGGTCCGAGCTCGGCGAGGAGCAGCCGGCGCCGCGACTCGGTGGCCGCGGAGACCAGGTGGAGCAGCAGCGCCGGCACCGCCA
>DIZV01000051.1:14237-18398 GCA_002427995.1 Chloroflexi bacterium UBA6019 | reverse complement strand
GTCGCCAGTGCGATCGCGACGGCCCTCCCGAGAGCGGTGTAAAGCATGCCGTGCAGGTATATCACCGGAGGTCGCGTGATCGACTACCTGGCTCGAGCGGCCGCCACCCAAGGAGGCCAGGTGGATCCGCCGGCGCATCGGGCCCTCACCGCTGCGGGGACGGGCCATCCGCCGGCGGATCGCCCGTTAGGAGTTCCGCGGCCAGCCGCCGGCGCCCCTCCGGCCCGCCCATCACCGTGTCGAGAACCAGGACCCGGTAGCCGAGGGCCCGGATCGCCTCTTCCTCGGCGGCGTCGCGGCGGTCGAGCGCGAAGACCGAGGCGAACGCGCGGTAGCCGCGGGCGACGCCGGTCGGCGTCGCCTCCCGACCCAGCCCGAGGAGGATCTCGACCGTCGGTCCCTTGAGCGCGGCGCCGGCGACGATCGGCGTCACCGCCAGAGTGCGGGCGGGATCGATCGAGGCCCCGGCGACGGCGAGGATCGGCTCGATGCTGATCGCGGGGTTGGAGGGTCCGATGATGATCCGGTCGGCCTCCGCCAGCGCTTCCACAACGCCCGGCGACGGCCGGGCCTGGTCGGTTCCCTCGATCTCCACCGCCGAGACCGCAAGCCGATGCCCTTCGCGGACGAAGTATTCCTGGAGGTCGAGCCGGCCCTTGGGTGTCGTCACCTTGGTCCGCACCGGCTGCTCGCTCATCGGCATCACCCGGGCCTGGATTCCGAGCCGCCGGACCAGCTCGGCGGTGGCCTCCGCGGAGCCCAGGCCCGAACGGAGCAGGGAGGTCCGAAGGAGGTGGGTGGCGAGGTCCCGGTCGCCGAGGCCGAACCAGGGCTCCTCGCCGTACCGCTTGAGCATCCCGAGCATCGCGAAGGTCTCGCCCGCGACGCCCCAGCCGGCCTCCTCGTTGAAGACGCCCGCCAGCCGGTAGAGCACCGAGTCGGTGTCGGGGCTGATTGCCAGGCCCCAGAGCTCGAGGTCGTCGGCGGTATTGGTGATGACCGTGAGCGACTCCGGCGGAAGCACCTGGTAGAGGCCCTCGGCGAGCATCGCGCCGCCGGTGCCGCCGGCCAGGAGGACGACCTTCACCGAGCTTGGCTCACCGGAACATATCCTCCTCCGGCGGCCGGATGAGCTGCCGCCCGCTGCCCGGCTCCCCCTCCACCCGGTAGCCGCGGATGACGACCGCGGGGACCCGGTCCGTCTTCCCCATCGCGAGCTCGGCCGCACCCGCCAGCTCGTCGGCGACGGCGACCACGGTCCCGACCAGGGTCCGGCCGAAGTCATCGTCTCGACCCCGGTAGTCGACCACCGCGGGCATCCCGGCGACCCCGAGCGCCACGTTCTGGATCCCGATCCGCCAGGCCCGGCCGAAAGTGTCGGAGACGATCACCGCGACCGTCCTGCCAGTCCTCTCCCGGAGCTGGTCCCGGAGCCGAGCGGCGCTGGCATCGGGGTCGACCGGCAGCAGGCAGAGGATCTCATCCCCGGGCACGTTGCTGTGGTCGACGCCGGCGTTGGCGCAGATGAATCCGTGACGCGTCTCGGCGATGATCACCCGTTCGGTCCGCACCAGCCGCACGCTCTCGTCGAGGACCGCCTGGACCTGGCGCGGGTCGGACCCGTTCCGCTGCGCGATCTCGAGGGCCTGGCTGGTGGGCGTGATCCCGCGCATGTCACGGAGCCTGCCCTCCGCCTTGGAGACGACTTTGTGGGCCACCACCAGGATGTCGCCCTCGGCGAGGTCCGCGAGCTCGGCGATGAGCGCCGCGAGGTCGTCGCCGGGCTCGATCTCGGGCAGCCCGGTGACGGGATGGAGCTCGATCAACCGGCCCGCTGCCGTTCGCGGTAGGAGGCGAGGTCGGACGGTTCGTCGACGTCGAGCGCCAGCTCCGGTGAGTGGTAGAGCTCGAAGCGGACGCCCCGGCTGCGCGCATCGGCCTCGAACTTGGCCAGCGAGACATCGCCGAAGTGGAGGCCGATCGACCTCGGCGGCGCGAGGTAGAGGGCATTGGTCCCGCCCCGCCCGACCGCGGGCACCGCCACCACCACCGGCCGCGGCAGCGAGCCGGCCCAGTCGAGGAGCCGATCGACGGTCGCGGCGTCGATCAGCGGGAGGTCGCTGGAGAGCAGCAGGACAGAGTCGGCTCCGCGCGCCACCGCTTCCCCGATTCCGAGCCGGGCCGCCTGGTTCTGGCCACCCGGGCTCGCTTCGACGACGACCTCGTTGCCGTGCTCCCGGGCGACCGCGGCGGCGGTCTCGGAGCCGGCCACCACCAGGGCGCCGGGGCCCACCGCGAGCAGCGTCCCCTCCGCCCACTCGGCGGCCAGCGCTCGGCGCGCCTGCGGACCCAGCGCTGAGCTCAACCGCTGCTTGGCGGAGTCGAAGTCCTTGATCAGCACGACGATGCGGGTCACGACCAGCGCTCGCGCAGGCGCGGCAGGATCTCCTCGCCGTAGAGCTGGAGAAAGTTGTCCTGCCGGTCGGTCGGGGAGTGGAAGACGAGCTCCTGGAATCCGAGCTCGAGGTAGGGCCGGAGCTGCTCCAGATGCTCCTCCGGGTTGTCGGAGACGAGCCAGCGCCGGTGAGCCTGGTCTTCGATCCCCTTTGCCCGCCGCTCCAGCTCGCGCGGGTCCTCGACCCCCGCCTTGTCCTCCGCCGGCAGCGCCAGCGGGGCCCAGAGCTTGGTGTCCTCCATCGCCTGCCGGCGGTCATGGTCGTAGGACACCTTCATCTCGATCGTCTTGACGATCGTCTCGTAGTCGCGCCCCGTCTTCTCGGCGCCCTCGCGGACGGCGGGCAGCAGCTTCTCCGAGTACAGCTCCATGCCCTTGCCGGAGGTGCAGATGAAGCCGTCGGCGACGCGGCCCGCGAAGCGCGCGGCGACCTCGCCCGAGGCGCCGACGTAGATCGGTACCGCTCCACCGGCGGGCTTGTCGTAGAGGGTCACCTCGCGGGTCTGGAAGTACTCGCCGTGGTAGGTGACGAAGTCCTCCCGCCAGAGCCGCCGCATCAGCTCCACCGACTCCTTCAGCCGCCCGAAGCGGACCTTGAACTCGGGCCATTCCATGCCCGTGACGGGCACCTCGTTCATCGACTCGCCGGTGCCGACGCCGAGGATGACGCGCCCCGGGGCCAGCCGCTCGAGGGTGGCGAAGGCCTGGGCGACGATCGACGGGTGGTAGCGGAAGGTGGGGGTGAGGACGCTGGTGCCGAGCGTCACCCGCTGCGTCCGCTGGGTGGCCGCGCCGAGCCAGGAGAGCGAGAAGGGCGCGTGCCCGTCGGTGTGCCGGAAGGGCTGGTAGTGGTCGGAGACCCAGACGCTGTCGAAGCCCTTCTCCTCCGCCAGCACGGCGAGGTCGAGCAGCTCCTGGGGTCCGAACTGCTCGGCGGAGGCCTTGTAGCCGAGCTTGAGCTTCATCGCCGTCCGAAGTACCGCCGCCAGCTGAAGGCGATTCCACCGACGGCGGCGAGGAGGACGACAACGCCCAGCGCGGCCAGGCTCTGGCCGTTCAGCACCGAACCGCCGGGAAAGGTGAGGACGAGCCAGCCGACGCCGAAGAGCATCAGCGCGACCAGGATCACGGCTCGGTGGCGGCGCCGTGGCGGCTCGGGCTGCCGGCTCATCGCCGGGGCAGCCTCGTCCGGCCGAACTCTTCCCGCGTCTGGTATTGGTGCCACTCGGGGTAGGGACCCGACTCCTCGTCCAGGTCCTGCTCGCTCCAGCCATCGACCTTCCTGACCGCGTCCCTCAGCATCGTCTCCAATCGGTCTCCCGGCTCGTTGCGGCCGAACTCGCCAACCTCCTCCACGTGCTGGCGCCGCATCGTGCTCTCCCAATCGTCGCGGAACCAGGTCGCGATCACCCAGTAGGTGTCGGGCGTGTCCTCCGTCCATTCGACGTCCACGCTCGCCTCGCCGCCGGCGGCCCGCGCCCAGGCGAGGCGCCAGAGGGGGTCGTCGCGGTGGAACTCGAAGAGCTTGACGTTCTCCGCCTCGGCCGCTCGCCGGATGGCCGGCGCGACGACCTCGAAGGCAGCGTCCATCTGGCCGAGCTTGTCCCAGCTGGTACCGGCCATAGCGGAATTAAGCTTACGAGGCTTGCTGCACCGTCTCGGAACTGTCAACTCGACCCAGGAGGCGGCCGCCGGCATGGCGCTCG
>DIZV01000051.1:477-13938 GCA_002427995.1 Chloroflexi bacterium UBA6019 | reverse complement strand
CCGCGGAGGCATGTGGTCGCGGGGTTCAGCTCAAATGGCCGAACGACCTGGTCCTCGACGACCGCAAGCTGGGCGGGATCCTGGCCGAGATCCGAGGCGACCGCGCGCTGGTCGGGATCGGCATCAACCTGAGCTGGGCGCCGGAGGGCGCGGCGATGCTTGGCGAGGACCGCGAAGCGCTGCTCAACCGCCTCCTTCCGCTGGTGGCGAGGTGGGCCAGGGCAAGCTCGGAGGCGATTATCCAGCGCTGGCGGGAGCTGTCCTGGACGCTCGGCCAGCAGGTCCGGGTAGAGGTTGGCGGCGAGGTTATCGAGGGTCTCGCCGAAGCCGTGGCCGAGGACGGCGCTCTCGTGGTGGGCGGCCGTCGGGTCATCGCCGGGGACGTCACCCGGGTCCGGCCGGCATGAAGGGTTGAAACCTTCTCAGCTGCCGCCGCCGGCAGCCGCTGCGGCGCGCGTCAGCTCCGGCAGCAGCTCGCCGGCGCGGCCGCGAAGCACGACCGTGGCCAGATCGTCGAAGGGTGTCGGCTCGGCGTTGAGGATGATCAGCGGCGCGCCCGCGTCATGGGCGACCAGGGGCACCTGCGCGGCCGGGTAGACGGCCAGCGAGCTGCCCACGACGAGCATCAGGTCGCATTCCCCGGCAAGGTCGAAAGCGCGGCTGGTGGCCTCGACCGGCATCGCCTCGCCGAAAAAGACGGCGGCCGGCTTCAGATGGATGCCCCCGCAGCGCGGGCAGCGCGGCGGCAGCTCCTCGGGCAGGCGGCCCTGGACCTGGCTCCGCGGCTCTCGGTTGCCGCAGTCAAGGCAGACCACTTCGCGGCCATTGCCATGCAACTCGATCACCGCCGCGGAGCCGGCGATGAGGTGGAGGCCATCGACGTTCTGGGTCACCACCGCGGCGAGGTTTCCCCGCCGCTCGAGCTCCACCAGCGCCTGGTGGGCGGCGTTGGGGCGGGCGGCGAGCAGGGTCGTCCCGCGCTCGCGGGCGACCTCCCAGTAGGCCGCGGGGTCGGCGAGAAAGAAGTCGATCGAGGAGGTACGGGGGCTGGTCGTGTTCCAGAGCCCGCCCTGGCCGCGATAGGTCTGGATCCCGCTCTCCTGCGAGATGCCGGCGCCCGTGAAAGCGACGCCCCGGCGGGCGCCGGCGACGAGGGCGGCCGCCCTTGCCAGCGAGGTCCGCCCGGGCTCTGGCTGAACCATTCGCGCAGAATTCTAGGAGTTGAAGTACCGGGTCCTCGCCATCTACCTGATCACCGCTTTCTCCTTCGGCGCGGGCGGCGCGCGAAACCTCGCCATCCCCCTCTATGCCGACCAGCTCGGCGCCAGCCGGGGCGAGATCGGCCTGCTTTTCAGCACCTTCACCATCACCGCGGCCCTCCTGAGCCTACCTTCGGGGCTGCTCGCCGACCGTTTTGGGCGTCGCAACCTGGTGTTCACGTCAATGCTCGCGCTGGGTCTCTCCCAGCTGATCGCCGGGACGACGCACGACGTTCGGATCCTCTTCGCGACCCAGCTCCTGGGCGGGGTCGGCGGCGGCGCCGCGCAGACAGCGGTGATGGCCGCGCTTGCCGACCTGGTTCCGATGGAGCGGATGGGGCGCTCGATGGGTTGGCTGACGCTCTCGATGCAGACGGGCTTCCTCGGCGGCCCCGCGGTGGCGGGCATCCTGCTCCGCTGGCTGACGCTGCAGCAGGACCTGCTGGTCACCACGATCCCGGTCGGCGTGGCCCTGGTCCTCTCCTTCTGGGTGAGCTCCACCGGGGGCCGGAAAGGCGTCCGGCTGGAGATCGTCAGGCCGCTCCGTGCGCTCAGCGCGCAGCGCGGCTTCGTCGGGCTGGTCATCGCCCTGCTCGCGGCCACCGTCCTCTGGGGCACCTACAACGCGTACATCCCGATCTTCGGCAAGCGTGGCCTCGGCCTCACCGGGACCGAGGTCGGCTACCTGCTCGCGATCCAGGCCGTCGTCAATGGGGCGACCCGGGTGCCCGCCGGGCGGCTCCTCGACCGCGTGAGCCGGAAGAGCAGGGTGGTCGTGGCGACGACGATCGGCTTCGCCGCCGGGCTCGCCGTGCTGCCGCACCTGGTCGGCTTCTGGGTCCCGGCCTTGCTGCTAGTTATCACCGTCCCGATGATCGCCACCGCCTTCATCGCGATCGGGCTGGTCTTCGTCCAGATGGCCACGGCCGACTCCCGGGGGACGGTGATGGGCGTGTACTCAGCCATCCTCTTCCTCGGCCTCGGCGCCGGTCCGGCGATCTTCGCGGCCCTGATGAACCGCAGCTTCGTGTTCGGCTTCACCGCCTGCGCGATCGCCGGTGCTTTGCTGGCGGCGCTTTCCCTACTCGCCCGCACGCAGCCCCTGCGGCGTCGGCGAGCCGTCGTGATGCCCCCTACTCCTTAGCCCGCGACCAGTCCTTGATCGCCCGGCCATGGCTCGCGAAGGCGAGTTCGGGCAGGTTCTCGGGCGAGAAGAGCCCGACCTCCAGCATTTCGGACCCCGGGCGGGGGGCGTCGGCGGCGGCCAACGTCGCCCGGTAGGCGATCCCAACCATGCCGCGCCCGTCAGCCCGGACGATGTGGTAGACGTCGAGCAGGGACAAGATCTCGACCCGGGCCAGGATCTCTTCCTGGCACTCCCGAGCCGCGGCATCGGAGGGCGCCTCGTCCTCGTTGACGAACCCGCCGGGCAGGCACCAGAGGCCGTAGCCGGGCTCGATCGCTCGGCGGCCGAGGATGATCCCCCCGGGCGTCTCGACGACCACCATCGTCGCCACCAGGGGGTTGCTCCAAGCGACGAAGCCGCAGGCCGGGCAATGTGGCACCTGGCGGCCCTCGACCGGCCTGAGCTCCATCGCCTGTCCGCACTGCTGGCAGAACCTCACGGCCATTTCCGCACGAAGCGTATCGATCCGGCGCGACCGTCTCGCGTAGGTAGACTCCGGAAGGTGAACTTCGTCGTTGCCGGCGTCACCTTCGTGGCAGCCGGCGTCGAGTGGGTCGAGGCACTGACGATCGTGCTCGCGGTGGGACTCGTCCGTGGCTGGAGGTCGGCCTTCACCGGCACGGCCGTCGCCCTCGTCGCGCTGGCGGCGATGATCGCCGTCTTCGGCCTCGCGCTCGGAGCCTACCTGCCCCTGGTGCGCACCCTGATCGGCGTCTTCCTCCTCCTCTTCGGCCTCAAATGGCTGCACAAGGCGATCCTCCGCTCAGCCGGCCTCAAGGCCCTCCACGACGAGGCCAAGGCGTTCGAGGAGACCGAGGAGGAGTTGCGGGCGGCCAAGTCGCACTGGGCGGGCGTGCTGACATCCTTCAACGGCGTCTTCCTCGAAGGCCTCGAGGTGGTCTTCATCGTGGTCGCGCTGGGCGGTCTCCGCAGCCTCTCCTCGGCGATCGTTGGAGCGGCGGCATCGGTCGTCGTCGTGGTCGCGGTCGGGGTCATTGCGCGACGCCCCCTGACGCGCGTCCCCGAGAACGCGTTGAAGTACACCGTCGGCATCATGCTGACGTCCTTCGGAACCTTCTTCGCCGGCGAGGGGATCGGCGTCAAGTGGCCCGGCGACGACCTGATCATCCTGGCGCTGGTGGCCGGCTACGGGATCGCCTCGCTCCTCTTCGTGCTCTACCTGAAGCTACCGGTCCGCACGCCCGGGCAGGCGCCGCTGCCGGTTCGGCTCCTCCGCGATGCCTGGACCGAGCTTTTCGGCCTCTTCGTCGACGACAGTGCGCTGGCCATCTTCACCGTCGCCGCTCTGCTTGCGGTGGCGCTCTTCGCGCAGCGCTTCAACACCCAGCTGGCCGGCCTGTTGCTGGTCGCCGGCGTCCTGCTGGCGATCGTGATCTCCCTCTCCGGCCCAGCTCGCGCGCGGGCCCGCAAATAGCCCGTCGTATACTCGCTGCGCCCTGGATCTCCTCCACTTCGAAGACCTCGAGCTCGGCGGCCGCTGGACCACCCGGGGCCGGACCATCACCGATGCCGACATCGTCGCCCACGCCGGCGTCGCGGGTGACTTCGGCTACCTCCACGTCGACGCCCCCCGTGCCGCCCAGGGCCACTTCGGGGGCCGCGTCGCCCACGGCTCGCTCCTGATCTCGATCGCGCTCGGCCTCGGCTCGATCGACGTGCCGCAATCCAGCACGGTGGCGATGGTCGGCACCAACTGGCGCTTCCTGAGGCCGGTCAAGCCGGGTATGACAGTCCACGCCGTCTGGAGGCTGGGCCGCCTGCGAGAGGTCAGCAACGCGCGCTGGGGGCTGGCGGTATGGCAGGTGGAGCTCGATGACCAGAACGAGGAGCGCGTGTTGGAGGGCGAGGTCACCGTGCTCGTCAACCGCCGACAGGTCGCGGCGCCGGCCGCCACGCGCTCCCGCCGCCGCCGCCGCGGCAAGGCCCTCCCGACGGCGCCCGGGTTGACGGCGGAGGCCAACCTGCCCGAACCGGCGCCGGCCGACAGCCCGGCACCCGCGCGGCGTGGCCGGCGACCGGCGACCGCACCCCTGGCTCCGGCGACACCGGTCGCGGCGGGGGAACCCCCGGTCGCGGACGCCGTGAGCTCCACCGAGGTGGGCGCCGCCTCCCCGGCATCGGCAACGACCACCTCTTCCCGGCGCCGCCGGCGCCGGCGGGGCGGTGGAGGCGGCACAGCGGCCACCGCCGGCAACGGAAACGGCACCGCCGGCGGCCAGGTCCAGCCGGGCGCGGTGCCCGTCGAGGTCGCTCCCGCGCCGGCGCCCGGCAGAGCCGGCGCGCAGCCAATGGGCCGCCCCGGAAGCCGCCAAACCGACCGACAACAACCCGGTGAGCCGCGTCCTTGGTCGGCTGCGCCGGAGCCGTTCTAGGCCGGTGGCTCCATCTCCTGAAGGAACTCGATCACCTTCCGAGTGAGCTGGCTCGGCGTCGAGGCGCCGCTGGTCACGCCGACGCGCTTCACGCCTCGGAACCACTCGGGGTCGATCTCCTCCAGGGTGTCGATGAGGTGGGCGGGCTTGCCGCCCTTCTTCTCCACCACCTCGACCAGCCGCTTGGAGTTGGAGGACCGGGGGCTGCCGACGACGATCACGAGGTCGACCTCCTTCGCCGCCTCCACGGCTGCCTCCTGCCGCTCCTGGGTCGCCCGGCAGATCTCGTTGTGGACCTCCGCCTGCGGGTAGCGCGCCCGGACCCTTTCGATCAGGTCGTCGGTATCCCAGACCGAGAGTGTGGTCTGGCAGGTGATGGCGACCTTGTCCGAGGCGACCCTGAGATTCTCGATGTCGGCCGCCTCCTGCACCAGGTGTACCTTCCCCGGCCCGTGGCCGATCGCGCCCTCGGGCTCCGGGTGGCCGCGGAGTCCGATGTAGACGACCTCGTAGCCATCCGCCACCAGGCGGTCGATCAGGTCATGGGTGCGGATGACGTCGGAGCAGGTGGCGTCGACCGCGCTGAGCCCCATCGCCCGCGCCTTCTCCTTCACGGCCGGCGAGACCCCGTGGGCGGTGAAGATCACGGTGCCCTCCCGGATCTTGTCCAGACCGGCCATCCGGTCCTCGGCGTCGATCAGCTTCACCCCGTGCTCCTGCATCTCGTCGGTGACGTGGGTGTTGTGGACCAGCAGCCCCAGCATGTGGACCGGGCCCTTGGTCTCCTCGCCCACGTGCCGGGCGATCCGGATCGCGTCGACCACCCCATGGCAGTAGCCGCGGGGGGTGATCTTCAACACGTCCATCTCGGAAGTAAGCCTACCCAGCGATCCCCGCAAACATGTCAGGCTCGGGTTGCGGCGAGCCGAGCTCGCCCCGGGCGAGCTGGTAGAACTCGCGCGAGAAAGCCTGTCGGAACTCGTCCTCCGGAGTGTTGAGGAAGAACGAGTCGGGCGAGTTCTGGCTCAGGTGGGCGCGGAAGGCGTCCTTCTTCCGGTCGAGGTAGGGGCTGACGTCGACGACGGTCGTCAGCCACTCGTCGGGAACGCCGATGCCGGGGATGTCGGCGAAGGGGTTCGGCTGGCCGGCGGCTGCCATCCGTTCGGCCATCACGGCGACGTAGGAGCGCGGGATTCCGTACCAGTAGAGCTTGCGCGGTTCCCAGCCCTCCGCCTTGAGCAGGTCGAGCGCGGCGTCGGTGACATGGTGGGCTTTGACGTGGTCGGGGTGGAAGTAGGTGCCGGTCGGGTCATAGGTGACGACAACCTCGGGGCGTTCTGCGCGGAGGAGCTTCGCCAGCCGCTCGGCCGCCTCGGCCAGGGGAGCCTGGTGAAAGCTGGCCGGGTTCTCGTTGTCGCCCGTCCCGCGCATGCCCGAGTCGCGGTAGTCGAGGAAGACCTGGCGATCGACACCGAGGATCTCGCCCGCCCGTCGCAGCTCCTCGGTTCGGATCTCAGCCAGGCGGGGCCGGGAGGTCGCCTCGTCCATGTTCGAGATCTCGCCGACCTCGCCCCTGGTGGCCGTCACAAGGACCACGCGGTGGCCGGCGTCAACGGCCTTCATCATCACGCCGCCGGTCATGATCGCTTCGTCGTCGGGGTGGGCGTGGACCAGAAGGAGTGTGCTCACAGCTCGTCTAACAGTCGGGCGAGGCCTCCTGTTCCGGGCCGGCCGATGACGCGGTCGGCCGCCGCCAGCACCTCGGGCGGAGCTCCCTCCACTACCACGGCGAGCCCTGCCCATTCCAGCATCGGCAGGTCGTTGCGCCCGTCCCCGGCGGCGATGGTCTCGGCCCGGGGGACGCCGAGGCGGGCGGCGAGGAACTCGAGGGCGGTGCCCTTGTCCGCGCTCGGGATCGTCATCTCGAGGTAGGTCGGGAGGGAGGTGGCGACGAAGAGCCGGCCCTTCCAGCGCTCGCGGACGACCGGCAGCAGCTCGTCGATCTGCGCCTCGGGGGCGACGATGACGAGCTTGGGTGTGGTCGGTCCCATCGCCCGGTCGAGGTCGCGGACGATTTCCGGCGGCAGCCCCGAGTGGTGCGCGTACTCACGACCCTCGGGCGTGTCGTGCTCCACCAGCAGGCGGTCGTCGCGGTAGGCGTTGACGTGCAGGTGTCGCTCTCGCGCGAACTGGATCACCTCCATCGCCAGCTCGTGCGGGATGCCGTGGTCGAGCAGCACCGAACCGTCCGGCGCCCGCACCTGCGCACCCTGGTAGCAGATCACCGGCTCGGTCAGCCCGAAACGCTCGACCCACTGGACCGCGCCCGAGTAGGGCCGCCCGGTGCAGGCGGCGACCAGCAGACCCCGTCCGCGCGCCGCGCCCAGCGCAACCTCGTCACGGGGGTCGACCGACAGGTCCAGGCCGACGATGGTGCCGTCGAGGTCGAGGGCGAGCAGCCGTTGGCGGCCCCGCTCGTCACCCGCGTGGCTGATTGAAGACCTCGGGGTTCAGGATGTTGGGCGGCCGGCCGCCGCGCACGCCCGTGACCAGGTTGCGGGCGGCCATCTCGGACATTTGCGAGCGGGTCCGCACCGAGGCGCTCGCGATGTGGGGCGCGAGGATGACGTTCTCCAACTTGAGCAATGCTGGGTTCACCTTCGGCTCCTCCTCGTAGACGTCGAGCCCCGCGGCGAAGATCTTCCCCGTCCTCAGCGCCTCGGCGAGGGCCGCCTCGTCGACGACAGGTCCCCGAGAGGTGTTGATGAGGACCGCGGTCGGCTTCATGAGAGCGAACTGCGCCGTGGAGATCAGGTGGCGCGTCGTCGCGGTCAGGGGGACGTGGATGCTGACGAAGTCCGACTCGGAGAGGAGCCGGTCGAGGTCGGCGCGGGTCACGCCCATCTCCCGCTCCGCCTCGGGGGTCGCCGGCATCTCGTCGCTGTAGAGGACACGCATGCCGAAACCCCGGGCTCGCCGGGCGACGCCTCGGCCGATCCGTCCGAAGCCGACCAGGCCGAGTGTCGACTGCGCGATGTCGTGGCCGAGCAGCATGTCGATCGCCCAGCCATTGAAGGCGCCGCTCCGGGTGAAGCGGTCCGCCTCCCCCAGCCGCCGGCCGGCGGCCATCAGGAGGGCGAAGGCGAAGTCGGCGGTGGTGTCGTCGAGGATCCCCGGGGTGTTGCAGACCATCACGCCGTGCCTGGTCGCGGCAACGACATCGATGTTGTCGAAGCCGACCGCGACGTTGGCGACGACCTTCAGGCCGGGGGTCGAGAGAAGCTCCTCGTCGACCGGGTCCATGAGCTGGGTCACCATGCCCTGCGCACCCTCGGCTGCCTTTCGGAGCGCCTCGGCCGAATGCTTGGCCTGGTCCGGCAGCGAGCGCACCTCGCAGGCCTCGGCGAGGATGGTCGGGCCCGGCTCGAGGATCGGGTGGGTGACGACGGCGATCGGTCGATCCGCGCTCAAGGCTGCAGCCCAAGCTGCGCGGCGATCGGCTTCAGCGCATCTCTGACAGTCGCCACGTGGTCGTCGAAGGGTACGCCCAACAGCTCCGCCCCCGCGATCAGGTCCTCGCGGTGGACGGCCCGGGCGAAGGCCTTGTCCTTCATCTTCCGGCGAACCCCGGCCGGCTCGACGGCGGAGAGTGATTTGTCGGGCTTGACGAGGGCACAGGCGATCACGAAGCCAGACATCTCGTCGACGGCGAAGATCGCCTTCCGGATCGGCGTATCGCGCGGCAGCCCGGTGTCGCCGTGCGAGTAGGCGTCCTGGATCAGGTCCTCCGGCCAGCCCAGCTCGCGGAGGATGCGAACGTTGGAATGGGGATGCTCGGTCGGGTGGCGCTCGTAGTCGAAATCGTGGATCAGGCCGACCACGGCCCAACGCTCCTCGTCCTCACCGTGCTTGCGGGCGTAGGCGCGCATTGCGGCCTCGACGCTGAGCATGTGCCGCTTGAGCGTGTCCGACTGCGTGTACTCCGTCACCAGAGCCCAGGCGTCCTCCCTCGTCCGGCTCTTTCCCCCGCTCATCCCTGGAGGATCTCCGCGATGCCCCGCAACACCTTGGCAAGCTGCTCACGAGTGCCGATCGTGATCCGCAGCCAGCCGTCGAGGGGCGGCTTGCCGAAGTGGCGGACAAGTACCCGTCGCCGGCGCAGGCCGCTGAAGACTTCCTCCGCCGCGACGCCCTCGGGCGGCCGGGTGAAGACGAAGTTGGCGGACGAAGGGCAGACCCGGAAGTCGAGCGCTCGCAACTCGCCGGCGAACCACTCGCGGTCAGCGACGACCCGGGAGACGAGGCTGTCGCGGTGGGCGCGGTCCTCAGCGGCCGCCTTGGCGGCGACGATGCTCAGACGGTCCAGGTTGTAAGAGTCCTTGACCGTGTCGAGCGAGGCGAGGAGGTCGGGGTGGCCGAAGGCAAAGCCGATCCGCATGCCGGCCAGCGCGTAGGACTTGGACATCGTTCGCAGGATCAGCAGATTGTCGTGCTCGGCCAGGAGGTCGAGTCGCGATTCGGGCGCGAAGTCGACGTAGGCCTCGTCCAGGACGACCACGCCCTGGGCTGCCGCGATGACGGCCGCCACCTCCTCCCGGCCGTACCAGGTGCCGGTCGGCGAGTTCGGGTTGACGAGGAACTTGAGCGGGGCCGGATCGGCCGCGAAGCTCGGTGGCAGCGACCAGTCGGCGCCCAGCGGGTGAGGCGATGGGACCGCTTCATGAATCCCGCAGAGCGGCTCCAGCAGCGGATAGGTGGGCCAGGTGAATGCGACCCGGTCGCCGGCGCCGGCGAAGGCGCGAAAGCACATCGCGATCAGCTCGTCCTCGCCGTTACCGAGACGCACCCAGGCCGGGTCGAGGCCGTGGGCCTGGGCGAGCGCGCCGGCGGCGGGATCGGCCAAGGGGGCCGGGTAGAGGCGAAGCGTGTCGCCGACCGCCTCGCGCAGCGCCGCCAGCACCCGGGGCGAGGGCGGGTAGGGCGACTCGTTGGTGTTGAGCTTGATCCAGTCCTCGCCATCCGGCGGCTGCTGGCCGGGGAGGTAGGGCTCGAAGCCCCGCAGGCTCGGCTTCAGGAAGCGCGGCGGCATTCGAGGAGGAAGCATTCGAGGTTGAGGCGGGGGCTCACGTTCTGCTCATGGTGGCCGAGGGTGTCGTAGGAGAGTTCGAGGAGCCGCGCCCAGGTCGCCGGATGGAGGTCGCCGACCATCCGCCGGCGAAGCTCAAGCTGCCAACTGCCGAGCGCCTCGACGAACGGGTCCTCGGACTCCTTGTCCGACGCCCTCCAGGCCATGTGCAGCGAGTCGAGCTCCTCGGCGAGTCGGAGCGGGACGTCGGCCGGCGCCCCGTAGATCTGTTCCAGGCTCTCGGTCCACCGCGCGTGGCGAGCCAGCACCTCATCGTCGCCGGCGACGCGAAGCGCCCAGCCGGGGCGCCCGCGGGAGAGCGCGGCGAGCTCATCCGCCCGCTCCGCGGCGACACCATCCGCGACCAGGAGTTGGGCGATCTCGTTCTCGGCGACGGGATGGAAGGCCACCCGCTGGCAGCGGGAGACGATGGTCGGGATGACCACGAAAGGCGAGAGGCTGGGCGAGGTGAGGATGATCACCCGGCCGGGGTGCGGCTCCTCCAGCGTCTTGAGCAGGAGGTTCTGGGACACGTCCGGCAGCCGCCCAACGTTGCCGATGACGGCAACCCGCCGCCGGCCGACGCTCGGCTTGAGGTTCAGGAAAGCCTGCAGGGATTGGGGATGGAACTCAGCCCCCTCGTCGGAGATGAGGCGGATCTCGTTGACCTTGAGGTTGGCGACCCGGTCGTCCTCCCAGTAGTCCGGGTGGCGGGGGAGCGGTGCCTCCGGCAGCAGCATCGCGGCGAACCGGCGGGCGATCGACGTCTTGCCGAGCCGGGACTCGCCGGTGAACAGGTAGGCGTGGGCCAGGTGATCCCCCTGGAGCTGGCTTTCGAGCAGTCGCAGCACCCGGCGGTGGCCCGCCACGCCCTCGAATCCGGCCGCCGTCATGAGTGGCAAAGGGTAGTCGGTATTCTCAACCCGATGAAGCGCCTCCACCTGGCCCTTGCGCTTCACAACCACCAGCCGGTCGGCAACTTCGGCTGGGTTCTGGAGGACCTCTACCGGGACAGCTACCGGCCGATGGTCGGATGCCTCGAGGCGCACCCACGGATCCGGGTCGCCCTCCACTACTCCGGCTTCCTGCTCGACTGGCTCCGCGAGCACCACCCCGACCTCGTCGAGCGGGTCGCCGCTCTGGTCGCGCGCGGCCAGGTCGAGGTGCTGGGCGGCGGGTACTTCGAGCCGGTGCTGCCGGCCATCCCGGACCGCGACAAGGCACATCAGCTGACCCGGTTGCGGGACACCGTGGAGGAGTGCTTCGGGCGCCGCCCGACCGGTCTGTGGCTGGCCGAACGGGTGTGGGAGCCGTCCCTCGCCCGGCCCCTCGCCGAGGCGGGCTACCGCTACACGATCCTCGATGACTCGCACTTCGAGAAGGCCGGTCTCCCGCCCGAGGCGCTCTTTCAACCGCACCTGACCGAGGAGCAGGGGCACCCCCTGGCGCTGCTGGCGACCGGCAGCCGGATGCGCTACCTGATCCCCTGGCGCAGCGTCGAGGAATGCCTCCAGTACTTCCGCGAGACCGCCTCGGAGGAGCCCCGGCTAGTGCTGATGGGAGACGACGGAGAAAAGTTCGGCGGCTGGCCCACGACGGCCCGGCTCTGCTGGGAGGAGGGGTGGGTCGACCGCTTCTTCAGCGCCGTGGAGGACGCCTCCGACTGGCTCGAGGTGGTGCTGCCGGGCGAATATGTCGCGAGCCGGCCCGTCCCCGGCCCGGTCTACCTGCCTTCCGGCAGCTACCCGGAGATGCTCCGCTGGTCGGGCGGCTTCTGGCGCAACTTCATCGCGCGCTACCCCGAGGTCAACGCGATGCACAAGAAGATGCTCCGGGTTTCCGGCCGGGTCGCCGCGGCGGGCTCGCCGGCCGGGGCGGTGACCGACCTCCTTCGCGGTCAGGCGAACGATGCCTACTGGCACGGGGTCTTCGGCGGCGTCTATCTCCCCCATCTGCGGCGATCCATCTGGCAGAGCCTGCTGGCGGCCGAGCGGGCGGTGTCACCCTCCAGCGGTGGGCTGCGGACCGAGATCTCCGACTACGACCTCGATGGGAGCTGCGAGGTGCTGCTCGAGTCCCCGCTTCAGAACGCCTACCTGGCGCCTGCCGCCGGCGGCGCGGTGGTCGAGTGGGACGTCCAGGGCCGCAACGCGGCTGACTGCATTGCGCGCCGCGAGGAGCCCTACCACCAGCGTCTCCGCGAGGGCGGGAGCGGGGGCGTCAAGCCCCTCGAGGAACCGCTCCGGGTCCACGAGGAGGGCCTCGAAAAGCGGCTCCACTACGACCGCCGGCGCCGGCTGATCTTCCAGGCCTACCTGGTCGCCCCGGGCGCGACCGTGGGCAAGGCCCTGCGCTCCCGACTGCGGGAGCTGGGCGACTTCGCCGCCGGTCCGTTCGAGCTTCGGCGCCAGCGGTCGATGGAGCGGGTCGAGCGGCTGCGCGGCGGCGGCCTCCCGCTCCGGGTCAGGATGGTGAAGTCCTTCCGCCTCGACCCGCAATCGCCTGATCTCGAGCTGCGATTGGAGCTGGAGAGCGAGGGAGGCCCGATCGAGGCGCTGCTGGTGGTCGAGTCCAACCTCGCCCTGGCTGGAGCGATCGGGGACGGGTCGGTCGGGGGCCGGCCTCTCGAGCGGGCCGCCGACCTGGGCGAGCGGGAGGAGGTCGTGCTGAACCAGCCCGCGGCCGGCCTCGAGTACCGGTTGCGGCTGCCGAAGGGAGGTCGCGCCTGGTACTACCCGATCGAAACCGTCAACAACTCCGAGAGCGGGTACGAGCGGATCGTCCAGGGGGCCTGCCTGCTCGCGGTGCACCGGGTCCGACTCGGCGAGGGCGTGGCAAGATTCCGGTACCGGCTCCGATCGCCGGCCTGAAGCTCGCCGGCGTCGCGGCACTGGCGGGTGGGGCGCTGCTGCTGGCTGCGATTCCCGCCGCGGCCGCCTCGACCTGGGCTTCGACCGGCTCGATGCGCTCGGCCCGGGCCGGCGCCGCGTGGGCGGTGCTCGGCGACGGCCGGGTGCTCGTCGCCGGCGGTGAGAGGGGGGCCGCCCGGGCCGAGCTGTACGACCCCCGGGCGCGGTCCTGGACAGCCGCCCCCGACCCCCCGGCGGGATTCGGAAGGCAGACCACCGCATTCCGCCTCGGGAACGGCCGCGTCCTTCTCCTGGCGCCCGCCGAGCGGTTCCGGCCCGGCACCCAGCAGCCTCGGGTCACCAGCTTCGACTCCGAGCTCGGCTGGCTGCCGATCCCCGACCCGCCGGCGGTTGGCGGGGACGGGTATGCCGCCACCCAGGCCGGCCCCGATGACGTCCTGGTGGCCGGCGGCAACGCCCTCGGCGGTCCGGTGGCGGCGGCGGCGGTCTACAACGCCCGCGCCAATGCCTGGACGGCGCTCGCACCGATGCCGGCGCCCCGGGCCGGCGCGCTCGCCGCTGCACTCGGCGGAGGAAGCGTCCTGGTGGCGGGCGGATCGGGGCCGGGGGGGCCGGACCAGGCCCCGCT
>DIZV01000051.1:0-206 GCA_002427995.1 Chloroflexi bacterium UBA6019 | reverse complement strand
CCGCTGGACACCGCCGAGATCTTCGCCGGCGCCGCGGGCTGGCGACCGGCCGCGTCCTTCCCCGGTCTGGCGGCGGCCTACCAGCTGCTGGCGCTCGGCGGCGGCCGCGCGCTGGCCGTCCTCGGCGGCGGCCGCCCGCGGGTGGCCGTCTACGACCTGGCGGCCGATCGCTGGACGGCCGGGCCGCCGCCGCCCCACCCCGGGCA
>DIZV01000159.1:321-14114 GCA_002427995.1 Chloroflexi bacterium UBA6019 | reverse complement strand
CAGAAGAAGTCGTTGTACATGAAGGTGAAGAGCAGGGTCGCCATGGCGGCGAGCGCCGGGCGGCAGAGGGGGAGGATCACGCTCCACCAGATCCTCAGCACGTTGGCTCCGTCCACGAGGGCCGACTCGGTGATCTCCTTGGTGATGGTCTTCATGTAGTTGCTGAGGACGAACGTCGCAAACCCGGTCTGGAAGATCACGTTGATCAGGATCACCCCGATTACCTGGTCGTAGAGGAGCCCGTTGTCGCTCAAGAGCTCCACGCCACCGATCGTGAGGTCCGGAACCGGGATGTTGAGGTAGATCCAGTAGAGAGGCACGATGATGACCTGTGGCGGCAGCAGGTTGCCGGCGGTGAAGATCATCAGGACGATGACGTTGAAGCGCCAGCTGAACTGGGATACCGAGAAGGCGACCATCGACGAAAGCAGCAGGGTCAGGATCACGCCCGGCACGACGATCGCCATCGTGTTGAGGAAGTAATGGAACATGTCGGCCTGCACCCAGACGTTGGTGAAGTTCTCGAAACTGAGCCGGCTCGGCCAGGAGACGTAGCCGTGGGTGATGGTGTCGCCGACCGGCCTCAGCGCGGTGTAGATCGGCCAGGCGAGCGGGAACAGCCAGAGCAGCGCCATCAGGATCAGGAAGGCGTGGAGGAGGACGCGCCCGGGCGTCGGGGGTCGCCGGTTGACGCGGCCCTTCAGCGGGGCGGCGGCGATCGCGCTCACAGCCCGGTCGACTCCCCGGCAACCCCGGCCGGCTGAATCGCGTCGCCGCGGTTGACGCGCGACAGGTAGGCGACGATCGGCACCAGCGAGATCACCAGCAGCACCACCGCGATCGCGGAGCCGAAGCCGACCAGGCTCGCCTCGCTGATGCTGTTGTTGGTGATCAGCGTGGAGAGCAGCTCGAGCCCGTTCTTGCCGCGATTGATGATGTAGGCGATGTCGAACGCGCGGAGGGACTCGATGGCGGTGATGACGACGATCACGACGTTGATCGGGGCCATCACCGGCAGCACGACCTGGAAGAAGATCTGCCGCTCTGTCGCGCCGTCGACCTTGGCCGCCTCGCGGAGCGAAGGATCGACGCTCTTGAGGCCGGCCAGGTAGATGACCATGATGTAGCCGATGTGTCGCCAGCTGGCGGCGACCAGGATCGCGTAGAGGTTGATCTTGGGATCACCGAGCCAGTCGATCAGCGGGCCCTTGTAGTGCAGGTCCAGCAGGACGTTGTTGATGAAGCCCTCGTTGGGCGCGTACTGAAGCTCCCAGAGAAAGCCGACCACCGCGAGGGAGAGCACCACCGGTAGGAAGAAGATGCTCTGGTAGATCCGCGTGCCGCGGATCTCGCGGTCGAGCAGGACGGCAAGCAACATGCCCAGCGGCGTCGCGATGAAGACGAAGAAGGCGAGCCAGATCACGTTGTGCTGCAGGGCCGGGTAGAAGAAGCTGTAGCCGGTCAGCAGGGTCTGGTAGTTCTTCAGCCCGACGATGTTCCGCTGCTCGATGGCGCCGATGCCCGACCAGTTCGTGAAGGAGAGCAGGATCGAGGCGAGGGTCGGGCCCCAGACGAAGATCAGGTCCAGCGCCAGGGGGATGCCGACCATGAGGGCGAGGAGCAGCTTGTCATGACGCGTCAGGACGCTGTAGCGGCGTCTCCTGCGCTTGTTGACTACGAGCGTCCCCGCCCCGGCCTTTTCGATCGCCGGGGCGGGGGTAATGCTCGTGCTCGTGGAGTCAGCCACGACTCAGAATCATAGGATCGGGTTACTTCTCCGGCGGGAGTGAATCCCAGAAGCTGGCCATCTTCTTCTGAAGCCCCCCGATGTCCCCCTTCGGGTCACCGAGGAAGCTGAGGAGGAAGCTCTGCATGCCGTTCGGACCGGCGAAGTCGGGGCGCGAGTCGCGGTCGAAGAACTGGGTGATGCGCTTGGCGCTGCTGACCAGCTGGACCGCCTTCTGCTGCTGCGGCGAGAAGGCGCTCTTGTCAGCGTCGTTGGCCGTCGGCAGGTTGCCGCCGCCCGTGTTCTGGAACATCGTGACCTGCTGGGCGCCCTTGGAGAAGAACTCCATGAAGGCCTTGGCCTGGCCGAGGTCCTTGCCGAGGGTCGGCGACTTCTTGCTGACCATGAAGATGTCGATCGGCGCGTCGATGGCCTTCTCGGCGTCGTACTGGGTGCCCATGTCGGGCCAGGGGAAGAAGTCGAGGTCGTCGAGATCGGCCTTGTTGCCGGTGGCCGCGAACTGCTGCGACACGAAGAGGCCCAGCATGTACATGCCGGCCTTCTTGTTGACGACCTGGTCCGCCGCCTGCTGCCAGGTCTGGCCGGCGAGACCGGGCGAGTAGTAGGGCACGATCTCGGCCCACTTGTTGAAGACGTTGGCGACCCGGGGGTCGGTCCACTTCTGCTTCCCGGTGCAGAGCTCGACGTGGAAGGTGTAGCCGTTGAGGCGGAGGTTGATGATGTCGAGCGTGCCCTGGGCGGGCCAGCCGTCCTTGTCGCCCATCGCGATCGGGATCAGCCCGTCCTTCTGCATCTGCGCCAGTAGGGCCTTGAAGGAATCCCAGTTGGTGGGCACGGTGTAGCCGTGCGAGGCGAAGACGCTCTTGCGATAGAACAGCGCCCACGGGTAGTAGTCGACGGGGACGCCGTAGATGTTCCCGTCGTTGCCCTTCACCGACTCCGCGAAGGCGTCGGTGAAGTTGCCCTTGACCTTGTCCCAGGTGTCGTTGATCGACGTCGCCAGGCCCTGGTCGGCGAAGAAGCGCATCCGGTGGCCGGAGAACCAGGTGAAGACGTCATCGGGCGTGCCCTGGAGGTAGGAGCTGATCTGGTCCTGGAAGGTTCCATGGTCGACCGTGTTGAGCTTGACGTTGGTGCCCCCGTTGGCCGCCTTGAAGGCGGCGACCACCTGTTCCATCCCCTTCTTGGGACCCGGGTCGGATTGGTTGTTGCCGATCGAGAGCGTGCCGCCGGTCGTGCTGGTGCTGGTCGACGAACCGCCGCTACCGCTGGAGCAGGCCGCGAGGAAGGCGGCGACGCTCGTGTAGCCGGTCAGCTTGAGCAGCTCGCGCCGCGAGAGGTCGAGGTCGAGCGGCAGCTCCCTCCCGAGAAGCGGGATCCCCGGCCGGCGGGGGCCCGGGGAGCTACCAGACTTGGGGGAATCACCCATTTGCTACCCCTCCTAGGTGGGTTGGCCGCAGGACCGCGGTCCTGCAAGACTGCCGGCAATGCCTCCGTGCGTGCCCTCTTCCCGGGCGAGCCGAAGCGATAGCGGAACGATACAACTTCGATCGAGTTTGTCAACAATCAAGCTCTTGGAAGATTGCTATTGATCGAATCTGATCGTTCCGCTAACATCCCTCCCAATGCTGGCGGTCGAGCGGCGGCGGCGGATCGCGGAGATCATCCGGTCCCGCGGTGTGGTGGCCGTAACCGAGCTGGCGGAAGCCCTCAGCGCTTCCGAGATCACCTTGCGGCGCGACCTCCGCGTGCTGGCCGACCAGGGCATCCTGATGCGCACCCACGGCGGTGCCGTGCTCCCGGCCGGGCTGGCCCACGAGCCCACCTATTCCGAGAAGGCCAGCCAGGCGGCGGCGGAGAAGGCCGCGATCGCCCGCCTCGCGGTGGGCATGGTGAGACCCGGCGATTCGATCGTCCTCGGCGCGGGGACGACGACATTGGCCCTCGCTCACCTGCTCGTCGACTTCCCCGAGCTCACGGTGGTCACCAACTCGCTGCTCGTCGCGCAGGCGCTGATGCCGGCGAGCAGGGTCGAGGTGATCCTCACCGGAGGGACGCTCCGACGCTCGATCCACGCGCTGGTCGGCCCGGCGGCCGAGGACTCCCTCCGCTCCCTCCGCGCCTCGCAGACCTTCATCTCCGGCAACGGCCTGACGGCCGAGCGCGGGCTGAGCACGCCGAGTCCCCTTGTCGCAGCCGCCGATCGCGCCCTCGCCGCCGCCGCCCAGCAGATCGTGGTCCTCGCCGACCACACCAAGGTCGGCGTCGAGACGATGGTCCAGACCGTCCCCCTGGAGCAGATCTCGATCCTGATCACCGACGACGGGGCTGATCCCGACCAGGTCGCCGAGATGCGGGCGGCGGGCGTCGACGTCCGGGTGGCGAGGGTGATCGAGAGCCGAGCTGCGGTGGTGGCGAGTGCCTGAGGCGGAGCCGGTGGAGGCGGCCGGCGAACCGGCGGCGAGGCCGCTCGTCCCGGGCCTCGCGCGGGTCGTCAAAGAGCTGTCCGACGGCCGCTACCTCCTTCTCTACACCCGCCCCGACCAGTCACCAGCGGGGTCCGGCTGAGGCTCTCGGCGGCCCCTGTCGGCCCAATGACGGTCGCGGAACCGTATAGTCCCTCCCGGCCAGAGAGATGGAAGGCGAGATCCCCCGCGGCACCAAGGTCGGCAGCTACGTCGTCGACTCTTTCCTGGGCCGCGGCGGCATGGGCGTGGTCTATCGGGCCTTCCACCCGCGCCTCGATCGCTGGGCCGCGATCAAGCTGCTGCCTCCCTTCCAGACCTCGACTGACGCACGCGAGCGCTTCGAGCGCGAGGCGCGCGCGATCGCCCGCCTCCGCCACCGGCCGTCCTCCTGGCCATCGGCGGGGCCGCCGTGATCGGCATCATCTTCCTCTTCGCCACCCTGCTCGCGATCCCCGGCGACATCGACAAGTACGTCGCCGCCACCGCCGCCGGCAAGGCGGCGCCGCCCGTCGACATCATCACCGGCAACCTTCCCGGCTGGGCCGCCAACCTCTACCTGCTGGTCGTCTTCGCCGCCATCTACGTCTGCTGCCTGGCCATCCAGACGGCGACCATCCGCCTCGCGTTCGGGATGGCGCGCGACGGCAAGCTGCCCTTCGCCCGGGTCTACAACCGGGTCAGCCCCGGCCTTCACACGCCGATCGGAACCTCGATCGTGATCGGCGTCCTCGCCGCGATCCCACTCCTCTACTACGCGGGCGCCGGCATCATCGCGATCGCCGCCACCGGGATGATCTACATCTCCTACCTGCTCGGCAACCTCGCCGTCCTTGGCGCCCGGATGCGGGGCTGGCCGACCGAAGGGACACCCTTCAAGCTCGGCGGCTGGGGACTTGTCGTCAACATCCTCGCCCTGCTCTGGGGCGGGAGCATGCTCCTCAACTTCCTCTGGCCGCGCGCGGCGACCAACCCGCCTCTCAGCGCGCTTCCCAACCTGACCATCGGGGGCGGGATCGGGAACATCCCGATCTTCGAGGCCACCCTCGGCGTCATCCTCGTCGTGGGCGCCATCTACTACTTCATCGCCCAGCGCGGCTCCGCGGCGACCCCCGAGGTCCTGCCCGCGACCAGAGCCGCCTCGGCCTGAGCGCAATGAGGTCGCAGGCCCGCGCCGTCGTGATCGGCGGCGGCGTGGGCGGCTGCGCCGTCCTCTACTGGCTCGCACGGCTGGGCTGGACCGACACCGTGCTGGTCGAGCGTTCGAAGCTGACCAGCGGGTCGACCTTCCACTCGGCCGGCCTCGTCGGCCAGCTGCGCGGCTCGCTGAGCCTGACCCGGATGATGATGGGCTCGGTCGAGCTCTATCGCGCCCTCGGCGAGGAGGTCGGCCTGGAGACCGGCTGGCACGAGGTCGGCTCGCTTCGGCTTGCCTCCAGCGGCGAGCGGATGGAGGAGCTGGCGCGCCAGGCCGGTTGGGCCAAGACCTTCGGGCTGCCCCTGGAGCTGATCTCTGCCGCGGAAGCTCAGCGGCTCTTCCCTCCGATGTCGGTCGACGGCGTGCTCGGCGCCGCCTACCTGCCCACCGACGGCTACCTCGACCCGAGCCAGCTCACCTTCGCTCTCGCCGCCGGAGCCCGGCGCCGCGGCGCCGAGATCTGCGAGGAGACCCGCGTCACGGCGATCGAGCTCGAGCGTGGTCGCGTCAGCCGGGTGGTCACCGACCAGGGCCCGATCGAGACCGAGCTCGTCGTCAACGCGAGCGGCATGTTCGCGGCCGAGATCGGGCGCCTCGCCGGGGTCGTGGTGCCGCTGGTCCCGATGGCCCACCAGTACCTGATCACCGAGCCGGCGGGGCTGCCCCGCGACATGCCGACGATGCGTGACCCTTCTCTTCTCGTCTACTACCGGCCGGAGTCGGGCGGCCTCGTGATGGGCGGTTACGAGCGCAACCCGGCACCCTGGGGTCTGGACGGGATCGCGCCCGACTTCAACGGCCGGCTGCTGGGGGAAGACTGGGACCGCTTCGGGCCGCTGCTGGAGAACGCGATCATCCGCACCCCTTCCATCCGCGACGCGAGGGTCGTCCGCCTGATCAACGGCCCCGAGGCCTTCACCCCGGACGGCGAGTTCATCCTCGGGCCGAGTGAGGTGCCCGGCCTCTGGGTCGCCGCCGGGTTCTGCGCCCACGGCATCGCCGGCGCGGGCGGGATGGGCCGCCTCGTGGCGGAGTGGATCGTGGAGGGGCGTCCCGGCCTCGACGCCTGGGAGATGGACTCGCGCCGCTTCGGCCCCCATTACTCAAGCCTCGAGTACACCCTGGCCCGGACCCACGAGGTGTACGCAACCTATTACGACGTCAAGTACCCCGGGCATGAGCGGCAGGCAGGCCGGCCCCTTCGCACCTCGGCGACCTACGGCAGGCTGGCGGAGCTCGGAGCCGCGTTCGGCGAGAAGTCGGGCTGGGAGCGAGCCAACTGGTTCGAGCCCAACGCGCCCAGCGGCGACGAGTCGCTCCGGCCGCGAGGGTGGGCCGGGCGCCTCTGGTCGCCGGCGATCGAGGCCGAGCACCGCGGTTGCCGGGAGGCGGCGGCCCTCTTCGATTTCAGCTCCTTCGCCAAGCTCGAGGTCCGCGGGACGGGTGCCGCGGCCTTTCTCGAAGGACTCTCGGACAACCGGGTCGCCCGCGCCGTCGGCGCTCTCACCTATACGCAGCTGCTGAACGAGGCCGGCGGCATCGAGTGCGACTTCACGGTCACCCGCCTCGCCGAGAACAGGTTCCGCATCGTCACCGGCACCGCCTTCGGCCGCCACGACCTGGCCTGGCTCCGCGATCACCTGCCTCCGGACGGGTCGGTCGAGCTCGAGGACGTCACCTCCGCCCATGCCTGCCTCGGTCTCTGGGGCCCGGCCGCGCGCCGGTTGCTTCAGCGGCTCACCCACACCGACCTCGGCAACACCACCTTCCCCTACCTGACGGCGCGCGAGCTGGCCATCGGCCCGGTGCCCTGCACCGCTCTCCGGGTCACCTACGTTGGCGAGCTCGGCTGGGAGCTCTACTGCCCGGCCGAATACGGCCTCCGGCTCTGGGACACGATCTGGGAGGCTGGGCCGTCGGAGGGGCTGGTCGCCGGGGGGTACAAGGCCGTCGACTCCCTCCGTCTGGAGAAGGGCTACCGCGTTTGGGGAGCCGACATCGGTCCCGAGTCGAATCCCTATCAGGCCGGCCTCGGCTTCTGCGTCAAGCTCGACAAGGCCGATTTCATCGGCCGGGAGGCGCTTGTTCGGCTGCGCGACCAGCCCGCCGCCGACCGCCTCGCCTGCCTCGTGCTCGAGGACCCGCGCTCGGTCGCGCTGGGGTCGGAGCCGGTCAGGATCGACGGCGAGGTGGTGGGCCGGGTCACCAGCGGCGGCTTCGGCTACACGGTCGGGAAGTCGATCGCGTACGCGTACGTGCCCGCGCCCGTCCTGCCCGAGACCGCGGTCGAGGTCGAGATCTTCGGCACCTGGGTCCCCGGCCGCGTGGCCGCGGAGCCGCTCTACGACCCAACCGCCCAGAGGGTGCGGATCGGGGGCGACGTCGATGCGCCGATGGATCGACCTGCGTCAGGCGCGGAGGGGAGCGATCCGCCGGCGGATCGCCCTTTCAGAGCCGAGCGCGGACGATAGCCAGGTAGCCTGCGAACTCCGGCTCTGAGGCGGTTCGCCCCAGGCGCTCGAAGTGCTCGGCGGCGTAACCCCCGAAGTCAAAGTCGAGCTCCGAAATGGCGCCCTGGACGACGCCCCACATCGCCTCTCGGAAGTCGGACATGAAACGCATCAGGCGCAGGGCAGCGAGGTCCGCGGGCCTGAGCTCGCCGAAATAGGCGGCCAGCAGGAGCCGGTCCTCGGCGACGGAGAACCCGTGGTTGACCGAGAGGTTGCCGAGGTCGAAGAAGCGGTCGCCCATCCCCGCGTACTCCCAGTCGATGATCCGGACCCGGCCGTCGTCGAGGAAATTGCCGTTGAGCAGGTCGTTGTGGCAGAGCACCCGGGGCTGGGGCCCCCGCGCCTCCCGGATCCGACCCGAGAGCGCCTGGGCGTCGCCGAACCCACCGGGGAGGCTCCCGCCGCGACTCTCCGCGAGCCGGGCGTAGCGGTCGACGATCCCGTGCGCGTCGAAGGTGCCACGCACTGGACCACCGGCATGCACGTCGCGGAGGGCCCCCGCCACGCGGGCGATGACGCCGCGCTGCCTCATCTCCTCGGGCGGGATCGGCCGGCCGGCGATGAAGCGGGTCACCAGCCAGCCTTCGGCGGCCGCGAATCGGATGACCTCGGGACCGATGCCGGCCGCCGCGGCCCGGACGCTGGCCTCGTGTTCGGCGAGCCGGTCGATGCCCAGCTCCTGGGTGTCGCGTCCCGCCATCCTGAGCACGAGCGACTCCCCGTCGACGTCGACCCGGAAGTTGCGGTTGGTGATCCCTCCCGGCAGGACCGTGACGGTGGCTCGCCGGCCCGGCCAGAGCCGCTCGACAGCGGCGGCGGCCTCCACAGTGCGGGGATTCTAACAGCGCGCCGATCGGTGCCCGGGGACCGGGCGCGCCCGGTGGACTCCGGCCATGTTTGAATGTCGGTCGTGAATGCGCAAGGGCAGAGTGGCGCGGCCGCGTCCCAGTCGGTCGTCACCACTGGGGCCGGCTCCGCCGAGCTGACCGAGCTGCGCCGGCGCTATCTCCCTCGCGGCCTGACCTCGAGCCATCCCCTGGTCGCCGACCGCGCTCGCGGCGCCGAGCTCTGGGACGTCGAGGGTCGCCGCTACCTCGACTTCGCGGGCGGGATCGGCGTCATGAACGTCGGTCACGGCCATCCCCGGATCCGCGCGGCGGTCGACGCCCAGCTGGAGAGGTTCACCCATACCTCGTTCCAGGTCGTCATGTACGAGTCCTACCTCCGGCTGGCGGAGCGGCTTTGCGAGCTCGCGCCCGGCGACGGCCCCAAGAAGGCCGTCTTTTTCAGCACCGGTGCGGAAGCGATCGAGAACGCGGTCAAGATCGCCCGCGCTTACACCGGCCGACCGGCGGTGATCAGCTTCACCGGCTCCTTCCACGGCCGGACGCTGCTCACCCTGAGCCTGACCGGCTCGGTCGCCCCCTACAAGCAGAACTTCGGGCCCTACGCGCCGGAGATCTACCAGGCGCCCTTCCCCTACCGGTACCGCGGCTGGAGCTCCGAGCAGGCACTGGCCGGGCTGGAGGAGCTGTTCGCGTCCGCGGTCTCCCCGCAGCGGGTCGCCGCGATCATCATCGAGCCAGTGCTGGGCGAGGGCGGTTTCGTCCCCGCGCCGCCCGAGTTCCTGCGCGAGCTGCGGGCGCTGACCGAACGCCATGGCATCCTTCTCATCGCGGACGAGATCCAGACTGGGTTCGGCCGCACCGGCCGCCTTTTCGCGATCGAACACGCGGGCGTCGTGCCTGACCTCATCACGATCGCCAAGAGCCTTGCTGCCGGCTTCCCCCTGTCCGGGGTCGTGGGCAGCGCTGAGGTGATGGACGGCCCGGAGCCCGGCGGCCTGGGCGGCACCTACGGCGGCAACCCGGTTGCCTGCGCCGCGGCGCTCGCGGTGCTCGACGTCATGCGCGACGAACGCCTCCCCGAGCGGGCGCAGCAGATCGGAGAGGTGCTTGCCGAGCGGATGAACGGCTGGGCGGCGGAGCACCGCCTGGTCGGTGATGTGCGCATCCTCGGCGCCATGGCCGGGATGGAGCTGGTCAGGGACCGGATGACACAGGCGCCGGCGGACACCGAGACCGCGCGCGTGCTGGCCCTGGCCCGCGAGCGCGGGCTGATCGTGCTCCGCGCCGGTGTCCGCCACAACGTGATCCGGACTCTGATGCCGCTCGTCATCACGGACGAGCAGCTGGAGGAGGGCCTTGAGATCCTCGGCGGCGCCCTCGCCGAAGTCGCCGCGGAGGCCCGGGCTTAAGAGCGCCGACAAGTACACCCAGGAGAAGACCATGAGCCCGACGCTGACTCGGCACGAGATGTTTATCGGCGGCCGCTGGACGCCCGGCTCGGGCGGAGCGATGGAGAAGATCCACAACCCGGCCACCGGCGAGGTGATCGCCGAGGTGCCCAGGGGTAGCGCCGAGGACGTCGACCGCGCCGTCGCCGCCGCCCGCCAGGCCTACGACGAGACCTGGTCCGAGAGCACGCCGCGGGAACGGAGCGAGTGCCTGCTGAAGCTGGCCACCACGATCGAGGAGCACGGCGCGGAGCTCGCCCGGATCGAGTCCACCAACGTCGGCAAGCCGCTGGCTCCGACACTGTCGGAGGAGATCCCCCCCATCGTCGACTGCTTCCGCTTCTTCGCCGGCGCCGCCCGCGTGCTCGAGGGCCGCGCGACCACCGAGTACATGTCCGGCTTCACGAGCATGATCCGGCGCGAGTCTCTCGGCGTCGTCGCGTCGATCGCACCGTGGAACTACCCGCTGCTGATGGCGGCCTGGAAAGTCTGCCCGGCGCTCGCGGCCGGCAATACGGTCGTCCTCAAGCCGTCGGAGTGGACGCCCCTGACAGCTCTCCGGCTGGCCGAGCTGGCAGCTGACATCCTGCCGCCGGGCGTCCTCAACGTCATCACCGGCGACGGGGAACCGGTGGGCGCGGGGCTGGTCCGGCACCCGGGCGTGGCGATGGTCTCGCTGACCGGCGACGTGGCAACCGGCAAAGAGGTCGCCCGCGCCGCGGCGGCGACCCTCAAACGCGTTCACCTCGAGCTCGGCGGCAAGGCCCCGGTGATCGTCTTCAACGACGCCGACGTGGACGCCGTGGTGGAGGGCATCAAGGTTGCTGGCTTCTTCAACGCCGGCCAGGATTGCACCGCCGCGACGCGCGTCCTCGCGGGACCGCGGATTCACGAGAAACTTCTCCAGGGCCTGGTCCCGGCGGTCGGCTCGCTGAAGGTGGGCGACCCGCTGGCGGAGGAGACGGAGATGGGCCCCCTGGTGACCGCTGAGCAGGTGGACCGGGTCGCCGGGTTCGTCGACCGGGCGCGGAGCGGAGGCGCCGAGATCCTCACCGGTGGCTCCCGCCTCGACCGCCCCGGCTCCTGGTACGCGCCGACCGTCGTCGTGCCCTCCGGTCCCGGTGACGAGATCGTCAACCGCGAGGTCTTCGGGCCGGTGGTCACCGTCCAGCGCTTCAGCGACGAGGAGCAGGCACTGGCGTGGGCCAACTCGGTCGACTACGGCCTCGCCGCCTCCGTCTGGACCCGGGACGTCGGGCGGGCACTGCGCATGGCCCGCCGGCTCCAGTTCGGCACGGTCTGGATCAACGCCCACATCCCGCTCGTCAACGAGATGCCGCATGGCGGCTACAAGCAGAGCGGCTACGGCAAGGACATGTCGATCTACTCGCTCGAGGAGTACACCCAGCTCAAGCACGTCATGGCGTCCCTCGACTGAATGGTGGAGGTCGACTCCGAGGCGGCGCCGAAGGCGCCACGGTGGTGCCGGTCCTGGCCGCGGCGCGCCTCGCGTCCAGGCACCCCGCTAGGCGGGACGCCGCTGGCGCCGGCCAGGGCGGGCGGCGGGGACGAGAGAGTGGCTGCGTACGGCGGTGCGCGGAGTTTTATCCGACCGCGGTCAACCCTCCACGTCGAAGTGCACGCCCTGCGCCAGGGGCAGGTCGCGGCCATAGTTGATGGTCTGGGTCTGCCGGCGCATGTAGGCCTTCCAGGAGTCGGACCCGGCCTGACGGCCGCCGCCGGTGGCCTTCTCGCCGCCGAAGGCCCCGCCGATCTCGGCGCCCGAGGTGCCGACGTTGACGTTTGCGATTCCGCAGTCGGAGCCCGTCGCCGCGAGCCACGCCTCCGCTGACCGCAGGTCGGTTGTGAAAAGGCTGCTGGAAAGCCCCTGGGAGACCGAGTTGTTGACCGCGACCGCCTCCTCGAGGCTGTCCACCGTGAACACGTGCAGGATCGGGGCGAAGATCTCCTCCGCGCAGATCGGCATCTCGGGCGTCGAGCGGACGATCGCCGGCTCCACGAAGTAACCGGGCCGGTCATCGAGCACCTTCCCGCCGCAGATCAGGCGGCCGCCCTGGGCGGCGATGGCTTCCAGGCCCTCCCGGTAGTCGGTGACGGCCTGCTTTGAGATGAGCGGACCCATCAGCGTGGTCTCGTCGAGCGGGTCCCCGATGCCTACGGTTCCATACGCCCGCACCAGCCGCTCGATGAACCGCTCGGCGATGCCGCGCTGGAGGATCAGGCGGCGGGTGCTGGTGCAGCGCTGGCCGGCGGTGCCGACCGCGCCGAAGACGACTGCCGGCAGGGCAAGGTCCAGGTCGGCGTCGTCGAGGACGATCAGACCGTTGTTGCCGCCGAGCTCGAGGATCGAGCGCGCGCCCCGCTTGCCGAGGGCGGCCGTGACCCGCTCGCCGAGGTCGCAGGAGCCGGTCGCCTGCACCAGCGCGACGCGCGGGTCCGCGAGCAGGGTCTCGCCCACCGTGCTGCCGGGCCCGATCGCGAGCCCAAAGATCCCCTCCGCCTCCGTGCCCCGGGTCACCTCGTGGAAGATCTGCTGCACGGCGACCGAGATCAGCGGCGTGAGGCTCGAGGGCTTCCATAGGATGCTGTCGCCGCACACCGCCGCCAGTGCCCACCCCCACCCGGGGACGGCGACCGGGAAGTTGAAGGCGGAGATGATGCCGACCATGCCGAGCGGATGCCACTGCTCGGTCAGCCGGTGCTGCGCCCGTTCGGAGTGCATCTGGTTGCCGTAGAGCTGGCGCGAGAGGCCGACCGCGAGGTCGCAGACGTCGATCACCTCCTGGATCTCTCCCCGGGCCTCGCTCAGGATCTTGCCGTTCTCGAGGCTGATCAGCCGGGCCAGCTCCTCCTTCCGGATGCGGAGCGCGTCACCGAGCTCGCGCACGACGAGGCCCCGGCGCGGCGCCGGCACCGTCCTCCAGCGCTCGAACGCGGCGTGCGTCGCGGCGGAGACCGATTCGTAGTCCGCGGCGACGGCGGTCTGGACCTGGGTCAGCTCTGCCCCGGTTGTCGGGTCGAACGTCCGGAGCTCGGGACCGGCCGGTCCGGCGAGGAAGGCTCCGCCGCAGGCGACGCCCGAGGTCCGGGTACCGGGCGTCAGGCCGAAAGCCGAGAGGATCCCGCCCGCACGAGCGGAGATTGCGTTTGCGTCAGCTGCCGTCGCCACTTTCACCTCGACTCCTCGAGCTCAACCAGCCTGGGTCTGGATTCGTGGCACCAGCTTAGGTCCTGCCGATCCGCCGGGAGCGGGTACCTTGAAGTCCCGATGGCTGGCTGGATCGTCCTCGCTTTCGTGCTCGGCCTCGCCGTCGGGGCGGCGGGCTCCTGGTACCTGATCCGGAACGGGCCGGCCGGCGCGCCACCGCCCACGGTCCGCCGCCCCGACCTCCCGCCGGGTGAGGGAGCGCCGGACGACAGCATGAGCCTGACCGCCCAACGGCTGGTCAGCGACCTCGAGCGCAAGTACGAGGGGGTCACCGCCGCCGGCGCCGGGGAGCCGGAGGCTCCCCGGCGAAAATCCGGCCCGCGGACCACCCGGCGGCGGCCCCCCAAG
>DIZV01000159.1:0-171 GCA_002427995.1 Chloroflexi bacterium UBA6019 | reverse complement strand
CGGACCACCCGGCGGCGACCCCCCAAGAGCTGACCTCGGTCAGAGCAGCGGCGGACGCTGCGAGTGATTCGGCCGCCGGCCCTTGACGAAGGCCCCCTCACCGTTGACCGGAAGACCGTCGAAGAACTGCGGGAGACGCCGCGCCCGCATAACGTGCTCGAAGCCCGACGC
>DIZV01000166.1 GCA_002427995.1 Chloroflexi bacterium UBA6019 | reverse complement strand
GGAGCGGGCCTGCCGCTCTGGCTGCCGCACGGGGCAACGGTCGCGGCGGGAGATCGAGCGCTGGGTCGTGGAAGAGGAGCTGAAACGGGGCTACCAGCACGTGATCACGCCCAACCTGGCGCGCCTGGAGCTCTACATCAAGAGCGGCCACTGGGACCTCTACAAGGAGTCCATGTACCCGCCGATGACATTCGAGGACGGCGAGATGCTCGAGCTGCGGGCGATGAACTGTCCGCACCACATCCTGGTCTACCAGTCCGAGATGCGGTCCTACCGCGACCTCCCGCTGCGGATCGCGGAGGTCGGAATGAACTACCGCTACGAGCGCTCAGGAACCCTCCAGGGCATGAACCGGGTCCGCGCCTTCGCGCTCAACGACGCCCACATCTTCTGCACCCCCGAGCAGCTGGAAGGGGAGGTAAGGGCCTCGATCGAGCTGGCGCTCTACTTCTCCGAATACCTCGGCATCGACGACTTCTGGTACCGGCTCTCGACCCGCGACGAGGTGAAGGACAAGTGGGTCGGCGGACAGGCGGAGTGGGAGACCGCCCAGCAGGCGCTCGCGGCCGCCCTCGACTCGCTCGGCCTGGCCTACCGGCTGGTGCCCGGCGAGGCGGCGTTCTACGGGCCCAAGATCGACTTCCAGGTCCGGGACGCGCTCCGCCGGGAGTTCACCAACTCGACCGTCCAGGTCGACTTCCAGCTGCCCCACAAGTTCGACCTCGAGTACGTCGCCGAGGACGGCTCCCGGAAGCGGCCGGTGATGGTCCACCGCGGTGCGGCGGGCTCGATGGAGCGGCTCTTCGCCTACCTGATCGAACGCTGGGCGGGCGCCTTCCCGACCTGGATGGCGCCGGTGCAGGTGGTCGTGATCCCGATCACCGACGAGCAGAACGCGTACGCCGCGGCGGTAGCCCAGCGGCTCCGCCGAACCAACGTCCGGGTCGAGGTCGACGACCGGTCAGACCGGATGCAGAAGAAGATCCGCGAGGCGCAGCGGCTGAAGGTGCCGTACATGGCGATCGTCGGCGCCCGCGAGGTCGAGTCGGGCGCGGTGAACGTGCGCGACCGCGCCGGCGGGGAGACCCCCGAAGGCCTCGAGGACTTCGCCTCCCGGCTCGCGCTGGAGATCGCCGAGCGCCGTCGACCTGACCGCCCGCTCAGGGCGTGAACGGCGTCTGGTACGATTCCTGCCGTTGAAGCAGGGCCCGTCCCTCACCTCCCGGCGCCTGCCGCCGACGAGGTTCGGTTCTAAGGCGGACGGGCTTTGCCGTCCGCGTTTTTTGTCTCTGGAGGACATCTCACGAAGCTGACTGACGACCGAGGTAGCGACCGATAGCCTTCAAGGAACTACGCATCAATGATCAGATCCGCACGCAGGAGGTGCGCCTGATCGACGACCAGGGCAATCAGTTGGGAGTCCTCGGCCTGGATACCGCGAAACGCATCGCGGCGGAGAAGGGCCTGGACCTCGTGGAGTTCGCACCTCAGGCACAGCCGCCCGTCGCCCGCTTGATCGACTACGGCAAGTACAAGTTCGAGACGATCAAGAAGGAGAAGGACCAGCGGCGCCGCCAGAACGTCATCAAGCTGAAGGAGATGAAGCTCCGGCCGAAGGTGGCCGAGCACGATTTCCAGACCAAGTTCAAGGGCGTCAAACACTTTTTGGAGCAGGGTGAAAAGGTCAAGGTGACGATCATGTTCAGGGGCCGCGAGATGGTCCACCAGGAGATCGGGAGACGCATCCTCGACCGGGTGGCGGACGCGGCGAAGGACATCGCGGTCGTCGAGCGCGCGCCGATCATGGAGGGCCGCAACCTCTTCCTGATCCTGGCGCCGACCAGCAAGCCCGCCACCAAAGAGCCAGAGCCAGAAGGAGCCCCCGCCAGTGCCTAAGATCAAGACCCGAAAGGGAATCGCGAAGCGAATTCGCGTCACCTCGACCGGCAAGCTGATGCGTGCCCACGCCTGGAAGAGCCACATGCTCGAGCACAAGACCGCCAAGAACAAGCGGGCCTACAAGCAGCTCTCCTCCGTCCACAAGACCGACCGCAAGCAGGTCCGGCGGGCGTTGGGCATCTAGATGGCACGCGTCAAGCGCGGCGTCACCGCCCACGCCCGGCACAAGCGGATCCTCGACCGCGCGAAGGGCTTCCGGCTTTCCAAAAAGCTCCTCTTCAGGCCCGCCAACGAGGCGGTTCTGCACGCTCTCGCCTACGCCTTCCGCGACCGCCGGGCCCGCAAGCGCGACTTTCGCCGGCTCTGGATCGCCCGCATCAACGCGGCCTCCCGGCTCGGCGGGCTGCCCTACAACCGGTTCATGCACGGCCTTCGCGTGGCCGGGGTGGAGATCGACCGCAAGGTGCTGGCCGACCTGGCCGTGAAGGACAGCGGCTCCTTTGCCCGGCTGGTCGAGGTTGCCAAGAACAGTCTCTGACCTTGTAAGTTCCGCGGAGAACCTGCTCGTCAAACGCCTCCGGCGCCTGGCGGCGGCCCGCGAGGCGGATGAGGTCCTGCTCGAGGGGCCGCGCGTGATCCGGCAGGCGGTCGCCGCCGGCGTCCGCCTCGAGCTCCTTGCCGTCCGCGAGGACGACGACTTCGAGATCGAGGCCGAGCGCCGGGTGTCGCTCTCCCGGGCACTCTTCCGCGAGCTGAGCCAGACCAGCACGCCGCAGGGCGTTCTGGCGATCGGGCATGCGGCGCCCGCCGGCTTTGCCGACGCGCTCGCCGCCGCGCGCCGGGCCGGCTGGCCGCTGGTCGTGCTCGACCGGGTCCAGGACCCCGGCAATGTCGGCGCCATCTGCCGCACCGCCGCGGCCGCCGGCGCGCCGGCGCTCGTCGTCCTGCCCGGAACCGCGGACCCATTGGGCGCCAAGGCGATCCGCGCCAGCGCTGGCCACGTCTTCAACCTCCGCCTGGCCGAGGCGGTCTGGTCTGACCTGGAGGACCTCCGCTGCCTCGGTGCCAGCGTCTCCGGGACGCCGCTCGAGGAGGCCGATCTGGGCTCGGTCGAGGCCCTGGTCCTGGGCAGCGAGGCGCACGGCCTGAGCCGGCCGCTGCCGGCCGTGGCCTTGCCGATGGCGGCGGGCGTGCAGTCTCTCAACGTGGCGGCGGCGGCGGCAATCCTCCTCTACGAGCTGCGGCGGAGGATCGCCGCGTGATCAACCGGGTCGAGGAGCTGAAAGAGGCGGCGCTGAGCGCCGCGGCGGCGGCCGGGGACGAGGCGGCCCTGGAGGACGTTCGGGTCGCGTACCTCGGCCGCAAGGGCCGGCTGACCGAGGTTCTCTCCAACCTGGGCGGAGTCCCCGCCGCCGAGCGGCCCGCGATCGGCCAGGCCGGCAACCGGGCCAAACAGGAGATCGGGGCGGCGATCGCCGAGCGCGCCGGCTTCCTGTCCGACAGCCGCCTCGAAGCGCTCGCCGAGACGGAGGCGATCGACATCACCTTCCCGGCCCCGCCGCTGCGCCGCGGCCACGCCCATGTCCTGAGCCAGGTCCGCCGGCAGCTCGAGGTCATCTTCGAGCGGATCGGCTACTCGGTCGAGGAGGGCCCCGAGATCGAGACCGACTGGTACAACTTCGAGGCCCTGAACCTGCCCAAGGGCCACGCCTCCCGCGACGTCCAGGACAGCTTCTTCCTCGACCCCGGGGAGGAGACGGTGCTCCGCACCCACACCTCGAACGTCCAGATCCGGGGCATGGAGCGGATCGGGCAGCCGCCGATCTACATCGTGGCGCCGGGCCGGGTCTACCGGCGCGAGAACCTGGACGCCACCCACCTTGCCGGCTTCATGCAGCTGGAGGGCCTGGCGGTCGACCAGGGCCTGACCGTCGGCGACCTCAAGGGCACCCTCCTCTACCTCGTCCAGTCGCTCTTCGGGCCCCAGCGGCAGGTGCGGATGCGTCCCCACCACTTTGGCTACACGGAGCCCAGCTTCGAGTTCGACACGATCTGCGGCCGCTGCCTCGGGAAGGGCTGCCGGAGCTGCGGCCAGGAGGGCTGGCTCGAAACCGGCGGCTGCGGCATGGTCCACCCGCAGGTTCTCCGCAACGGCGGCATCGATCCCGAGCGCTATACCGGCTACGCCTGGGGCTTCGGGATCGAGCGGATCGCGATGCTGGAGTACGACGTGGAGGATCTCCGCCTCTTCTACGAGAACGACCTCCGCTTCAACCGCCAGTTCTGATGCGCATCTCCTACGAGTGGCTCGGTGAGTACGTCGACACGGCGGGCTTGAGCCCGGCGGAGGCGGCGGAGCTGCTGACGATGTCGGGGACCAAGATCGAGTCGCTCTCGGTCGTCGACCTCTCCGAGATCGTGGTCGGCCGGGTGCTCGAGCAGCGCGAGCATCCCCGTTCCAACAAGCCGCTCTGGATCCACCAGGTCGACGTCGGCGGCGGTCAGACCCGGCAGATCGTGGCCGGCGCCGCCAACGCCGTCGCCGGGACGCTGGTCCCGGTCGCGCTGCCGGGGACGCGGGTGCCGAGCGGCACGCTGGTGCGTGACGGCAAGATCGCCGGCGAGCGGGCCCAGGGCATGCTCTGCTCGGCCGACGAGCTCCTCCAGGCCGAGGAGCGGGTGCCGCGGATCATGCTCCTGGACCGAGGCGAGCCGGGCGAGTCGCTGGCCACCTACTTCCCGGTCGAGGCGATCCTGGAAGCGGAGATAACGCCCAACCGGCCGGACTGCCTCGGCCACCTGGGCGTTGCCCGGGAATTGGCGGCGGCCGCCGGCAGGGAGCTCAAGGTCGACTTCATGCCAACCTTCACCGGCGGCATCGAACCGCCCGGCACCGACTTGGTCCAGGTCACGATCGAAGAACCCGACCTCTGCTCTCGCTACATCGGGGCGCCGATCACCGGCGTCAAGGTCGGGCCGAGCCCGGAGTGGCTCCAGCGGCGGCTCCGAGCCGCCGGGGTGAGGCCGATCAACAACGTCGTCGACGTGTCCGCCTACGTGATGCTGGAGTACGGACAGCCGCTGCACGTCTTCGATCTCGCCCGGGTGGCCGGTTCTGAGATCCGAGTCCGGCGGGCGAGGGAGGGCGAGCGGCTCGCCTGTCTCGACGGTCAACAGCGGTCGCTGACCGACCGGATGCTGGTGATCGCCGACCGCGATCGCCCCCTCGCGCTGGCGGGGCTGATCGGCGGCGAGGATTCCGGTGTCACCGGGGCCACCGTCGACGTGCTCTTGGAGGCGGCCACCTTCGACGGCGTCTCGGTCCGGGCGACCTCCCGCGCCCTGGCGCTGCGGACCGAGGCCTCGAGCCGTTTCGAGAAGGGTCTGGCGCCGGAGCTGGCCCTGGCGGGGGCCCGCCGGGCGGCGACCCTGGTCGCCGAGCTCGCCGGCGGCAGGGTCCACCGGGACTGGGCCGACGAGTACCCGAGGCCGCAGCAGCCGGTCCGGGTGCGGGTCGACCCGCTCCAGGTCGATGCGCTGCTCGGCGTCCACGTGCCATTGGAGGAGTCGCAGGCGATCCTGCGCCGGCTTGGCTTTCACCTCCGGACGCTGGATGACGGCGCCTGGGACGTGCTGCCGCCGGTCTTCCGGCTCGACGTCACCATCCCCGAGGACATCGTCGAGGAGGTTGGCCGGATCCACGGCATCGAGCGCATCCCGGCGACGCTTCCCGGCCGGCGGCGGCCAAACTGGATCCCGGCCGGCGGGGAGCACCTGCCTTCGCGGTTGCGCGAGGTCCTGCTCGGGGCCGGCTTCGACGAGACGGTCTCCTCGGCCCTGGTCTCCCGCCGCCTGCTCGAGCGGTTGGGCCTGGCCGAGGGCGCCCGCAGCGTCATCAACCCGATGAGCGACGAGCTGGACACGATGCGGACCTCGCTCCTGCCCTCACTGCTGCTGGCGGGCGTGCTGAACCAGAACCGCTCCGGGATCCGGGCCGACCTCTTCGAGCTGGGACGCGTCTACCGCGGCACCCTGGCCGACGGTCGCGCCGAGGAGCCGACCCGGCTCGCTGCCCTGTCGAGGGTGGGGGGGGACCTCGAGGCCGGCCGAGCGGGCTTCCTCCGGCTGAAGTCGGTCGCCGACCGGCTGGCGGAAGACCTCGCCGCCGGCCCGGTCGAATACCGGCGAGCGAGCGCCGGCCTCTTCCACCCGGGCCGGACCGCTTCCATCCACCTCGGCGGCAGGGAGGTCGGCATCGTCGGCGAGCTGCACCCGGCCACCCTCCAGGTGTTCGACCTCGACGGCCGGGCCGTCGCCCTCGACCTCGATGCCGACCTCCTCCTGGCCGCGGCCGGCGCGCGCAGGGCGCGGGAGCTGCCCCGCTTCCCGGCCGTGGACCGGGACCTCGCGGTGGTGGTTTCCGATGCCATCTCCGCGGCCGAGCTGCTGGCGACCATCGGCCCCGCCGGCGGGCCGCTGCTGGAATCGATGACGGCCTTCGACGAGTATCGCTCCGAGCAGCTCGGCCGGCGGGTGCGGAGCATCGCGTTCGCCTTGACTTTCCGCTCCCTCGAGCGCACCCTCACGGACTCGGAGGTGGATTCTCTGATGGCGTCGATCAGGAGCCGGTTGGAATCGGAGCATCGGGCGCGGCCGCGGTGACAGACCTTGCGCTGATCGCGCTCGTCCTGCTCTATGCGGCCCTCGGGTACCTGACCGGCGTGATTCGCCGGGTGATCGGTGTCGCCACCCTCTATCTCGCGTTCCTGGCCGGGACCCAGGTCGCACCCACCGCGGCGAATGTCGTTCTCCAGGCCCTCCCCGGCTGGGCGGTGCCCGACGCCCTGCTGCTCGGCTACTTCATAGTGGTCGTGATCGTCATCGTCGTCGTCGAGGTGATGGCGAGCTTCTATCACTCGCGGCTCCAGCTGGCGACGCTCGCGTTCGACCGCGCCACCGGCACCGTCCTCGGTGCCGTGACCGGGATCCTCGGCGGGACGGTGGTCCTCTACCTCCTGCTCGGCGCGACGCTGCCGACCGCGGGCTCGCCCGACGGCGCGCAGATCCAGATCCACGACGCCATCCGCAAGGCCGTCCTGGCACCGGCGCTGCTGCAGACGCTCGGCCCACCGGCGGCGATCCTCTTCGCTCCGGTCATCCCAGCCGCCCCGGGGGCCTTCTTCAACGGCCAAGAGGCCCGGCTCCAGCATTAGCGGCGCGGCACCGGCGCTCTGGCCACGGCTGGACGAGCGCGCCGTCGAGGTCCACGAAAAAGCCAACCTGCGCCGCCGGCTCGAGGCGGGCGACAAGCTGCGCGTCAAGCTCGGCCTGGACCCGACCGCGCCTGACATCCACGCCGGCCACCTGGTGGTCCTCGACGTCCTCCGGCTGTTCCAGGACGAGGGCCACACGGCGGTCCTGATCATCGGCGACTACACCGCCCAGATCGGCGACCCGAGCGGTCGCTCCCAGACGCGACCGGTGCTCTCGCCCGAACAGGTCCAGGACAACGCGCAGACCTACTTCAAGCAGGCCTTCAAGATCCTCGATCCCGACCGGACCGAGGTCCGTTACAACTCCGAATGGCTTGCCGGGATGACGGCGGCGGACGTGCTCCGCCTGCTCGGCAAGCAGACCCTGCAGTCGGTCCTCCAGCGGGAGGACTTCGCCCAGCGCCTCAAGGAGGGCCACCCGATCGGCGCGCACGAGATCCTCTACCCCTTCAGCCAGGCGTACGACTCGGTCGCCGTCGACGCCGACCTCGAGATCGGCGGGACGGACCAGCTTTTCAACCTGCTCTACGGGCGGGACATCATGCGCAACTACGGCAAGACGCCCCAGGACGTCGCCGTCTTCCCGCTCCTGGAGGGGCTCGACGGCGTCAACAAGATGAGCAAATCGCTCGGCAACTACATCGGCATCACCGAGCCGCCGGGCGAGATCTACGGCAAGGTGATGTCGATCCCCGACGCGATGACCGCCCGCTACGCAAGGCTGCTGCTGCAGATCGATGAGGTGGCCGCCGACCCCCGGGACGCCAAGGCGGCGGTTGCGCGCGGCCTCGTCGAGCGTCTCCACGGGCCGGCGGCCGCGGCCGAGGCGGAGGCGGAGTGGGAGCGGCGGTTCCGCCAGCGCCAGCAGCCGATTGAGATCCCCGAGCTGCGGCCGAGCCAGCCCAACCTGATCACGGTGATCCTCGAGGCGGGCTTCGCGAAGAGCGCCAGCGAGGCGCGCCGGCTGCTCCAGCAGGGCGGAGTTCGCGCCAACGGCGAGAAGACGGCCGACGATCGCCAACTCTCGGATGGAGACGTCGTCAGCGTCGGAAAGCGCAATTTTGTTCGGGTCAGGCTCGCGTAAAATCACCGAAAGCATGTTCGGAGTGACGCTCTAGATGTCAGGCCACTCGAAATGGGCCGGCATCAAGCACAAGAAGGCGATCGTGGACGCCAAGCGCGCGGTCTCCTTCACCAAGGTCGCCCGCGAGGTGACGATCGCGGCCAAGGAGGGCGGCGGCAATCCCGACGGCAACTTCCGGCTTCGCCTCGCGATCCAGAAGGCGCGGGAGGCGAACATGCCCGCCGACAAGATCAAGAACGCGGTCGATCGGGGCTCCGGCGCAGCGGCCGGCGACTCCCTCGAGGAGCTCCGCTACGAGGGCTACGGGCCGGCCGGCGTCGCCGTCCTGGTCGACGCCGTCACCGACAACCGGAACCGGACCAGCGCCTCACTCCGCCACCTCTTCGCCAAGAATGGCGGCAACCTCGGCGAGTCCAACTCGGTCGCCTACCTCTTCGAGCGCAAGGGCGTGATCGAGGTGGACGCGAGTGGCCTGGACCCCGAGGAGTTGAGCCTCGCCGCGATCGAGGTCGGCGCCGAGGACATCTCGGTCGAGGGTGACTCGATCGAGGTCACCACCGGGCCAGGCGAGTTCGAGGCGGTCCGGGGCGCGCTCGAGAAGGCCGGTGCCCGGATCGAGAACGCCGAGGTCACCATGCACCCCAAGTCA
>DIZV01000177.1:14389-14686 GCA_002427995.1 Chloroflexi bacterium UBA6019 | reverse complement strand
CACCCACGGTGATGCCCCGTACCGCTGACGCTTTCATCTGCCGGATCGCTTCAGGATCAAAGTCCCGCTCCATACGCGTCCTCGCGCTGGACACCGCCTTCAATGTCCTTGAATACACGAGCTTTTCAGCCGCCTGCCAAACCCGGGCGAAATCGGTCACCACTGTGGTCTGCTCGGCGAATTTCTCCGCGGCCTCCCATGCGACCATGACCTCATACATCCGGCGCCCATACAGGTACGTGCCGACCGGTCGCTCCAGGTCGTTGACGAAGCGGTGCACCTCCTCGTCCGGCGCGG